>JAUNTL010000144.1 GCA_030538705.1 Paracoccus sp. (in: a-proteobacteria)
CCACCATGTTCATGGGCCTGACCATCGCCAATATCGGCGGCGTGCCGGTGGCGACATGGATCGGCCAACAGATCGGCTGGCGCGCCGCTTTTGCGGGCACGGCGGTTCTGGGTCTCTTGACCATGGCCGCGCTTTTGGCCGCGCTGCCCAAGGGCGCGCCCGGTCAGCGCCCCGATGTCGCGCGCGAGCTGCGCGTGCTGACCCGCCCCGATGTGGTGATCGCGCTTCTGGTGACGGTGATGGGGTCCAGTGCAATGTTCGCCCTTTACACCTATGTCGCGCCGATCCTGACCACGCTGGCGGGCGCGTCAGAGGCGTTCATCACGCTGGCGCTGGCGCTGATCGGGGTCGGGTTCACCCTTGGCAACTGGCTGGGTGGCCGCGTGGCCGACTGGTCGCTGGACGGGGCGACGGCGGGCTTTCTGGCGATCCTGTCGGTGGTGATGCTGGGCGCGCCGCTGTTTCTGGGCCAGACGACCAGTGCGGCAGTGCTGCTGCTGGTCTGGGGTGCGGCGGCATTCGCCATCGTGCCGCCGGTCCAGATGCGGGTGATGCAGGCGGCACATGACGCGCCGGGCCTGGCCTCGTCGATCAATATCGGCGCGTTCAATCTGGGCAATGCCATCGGCGCGGCGCTTGGTGGCGCGGTCATCAGCGCGGGTGCGGGTTACGCCATGGTGCCCGTCGCGGGCGGGCTGATGGCGGCCACGGGGCTGATGCTGGTCTGGCTGGGACGCAAAAGAGCCGCCGGCGCCTTGGTGCCGTGCTGAGACGTGGCGGGATCACGAAAACACCCCGCGCAGGCCGTTCATAGCCTGTGCGGGGTTCCCCTATGGGCCGGGTTGCATGGGGGCATATGAATGCGCCCCCGGATCGCAGTGAACGGCCGCGCCAGAGGCCAGGCGGGGCGCGATCTCGGCCCATCCAATGCCGATCAGGCCGGCACGCGCGGCCCGGCCCGCCCTCATGACAGCCCGTCTGCCAGAAAATCGACCACCGTGCGCAGTTTCACCGGCATCGGACTGACCGGCGGCCAGACGGCCATGACCGCAAGCGCGCGGGTTTGCGCATCCGGCAAAAGGCGGACCAGCCGGCCATCATCAAGCGCCCCCGCGACGATGAAACGCGGCAGTATCGCCAGACCAAGCCCGGCGATTACCATGTCACGGATCGCCTCGCCATTGTTCATCACCAGCCGCGAGGCAATGCGCGGCGTGATCCAACGCCCGCCCTGCCGGAACTGCCACAGCGCCGCATCGGCCATATGCGTATAGCCGATGGCCTGATGGGTAACCAGACCGGCGGGGGTATCAGGGCGGCCATGCCGGTCGAGATAGCCGGGGCTGGCAACGACGATCTGCTGCTCTTCGCACAGTTTCTTGCCGATCAGCGCGCTGTCGCCGGAGCGGCCGACACGGATACCCAGATCGAATCCTTCGCGCGCCAGATCGCGGGCACGATCATCAAAATCAATGCGCAGATCCAGCCCCGGATGGCTGGCCGCGAACCGCGCCAGAACAGGTGCGAGAACCATGGTGCCAAAGCTCATCGGCGCAGCGATCGCCAGACTGCCGGTCAGCATCCCGCCATGCCCGCCCCATGCCGCGCTGTCCGTCGCGGCGGTCAGGGCGGCCAGTGCCGGGCGCAGACGCTCGGCCAGACGCAGCGCGGCCTCGGTCGGCGTGATGCGGCCGGCATTGCGGCGGAACAGGGCCGCGCCGAGGATCGCCTCGAAATCGGCAATGCGGGTCGAGACGACCGATTTCGACAGGTTCAGCCGCGCCGCTGCGGCCGTCACCGTGCCTGTTTCCAGCACCGCCAGAAAGGTCTCGATCTGGTTGAGGTCATAACGCATGGCTTACCTTGCCCTGACCGGCCTTCGTTCGCAAGAACCGAACGCGGCATTCGCATCCTTGCCGGTGGTGTTCGGCTGAATGTGACCTCATATCCACCGCAACCGCAACAGAAAGGAGGCCCGTCATGGACCTGACCGGCATTCACCACCTGACCGCGATCACAGCCGATGCGCCCGCGAACAACCGCTTTTATACCGAAACGCTGGGCCTGCGGCGTGTCAAGAAAACCGTCAATCAGGACGATACCTCTGCCTATCACCTGTTCTTCGCCGATGGCGCGGGCAGTCCGGGCACCGACCTGACCTTTTTCGACTGGCCTGTGGCGCGGGAACGGCGCGGCACCCATTCGATCAGCCGCACCGGGCTGCGGGTGGACGAGGCCAGCCTTGATTACTGGGCCGGCCGCCTGCGCGATGCGGGGCTGAGCGCGGGGGCGATCGACGCGACCGACAGTCGCGCCACGCTTGATTTCGAGGACCCCGAGGGCCAGCGGTTCCGCCTGACCGCAGATCAGCCCGGCGCGGCGCATCCGTGGGACCGCAGCCCGGTGCCGGCGGCGCATCAGATCCGCGGGCTGGGACCGATCACGATTTCCGTGCCCGATCTGGCCCCGACCGAGGCGGTGCTGACCCGCGTCATGAACATGCGCCGGGTGCGTGACTATGCCGGCCCTGACGGTCAGGTGCATGTGTTCGAGATGGGCGCGGGCGGCCCCGCGTCGGAACTGCATGTCGCTGTTGAGCCCGATCTGCCCGTCGCGCGGCAGGGCGCGGGTGCGGTGCATCACGTCGCCTTCCGCACCCCTGATGTGCCTGCGATCCAGGGCTGGGCGCAGCGGCTGAACGAGTTCCGCATTCCCAGCTCGGGCGAGGTCGAGCGGTATTACTTCCGCAGCCTCTACTTCCGCGAGCCGGGCGGAAACCTGTTCGAGATCGCCACCGACGGGCCGGGTTTCGCGGTGGACGAGCCGTTCGAGACGATGGGCGAGGCGCTGTCGCTGCCGCCCTTCCTCGAGCCGCGCCGGGCCGAGATCGAGGCCCGGCTGAAACCGCTGGCCTGACCCCAGACCCCGCCGGGCAACCGGCGGGGTCTATCTGCCATAGGTAATTGTCATTCCGTTCCGTATCTGACCTGATAGGACGCAGGTTGACAGAATAATGGAGATCGCGAATGGCAGCCGAGGGACTTGGGCCGGTGATTGGTCCCGCCGTAATGTTGATGGGCGCGGCGGTGGTTGCCGTGCCGCTGTTCCGGCGGCTTGGGCTGGGGTCGGTGCTGGGCTATTTCTCGGCCGGGCTATTGGTCGGGCCGTCGATTCTGGGCCTGTTTTCGGACCCCGAGGCGATCCTGCATTTCGCCGAACTGGGCGTGGTGATGTTCCTGTTCGTCATCGGGTTGGAGTTGCGCCCGCAAAAGCTCTGGTCGATGCGCGGCCAGATCTTCGGCCTTGGGCTGGCACAGGTCTTTCTGGCCATCTTTCTGCTCAGCCTTGGCGGTATCCTCCTGTTCGGCATGACCCCGGTGACGGCTTTTGTGGCGGGCGCGGGTTTTGTGATGTCGTCGACCGCTGTCATCATCTCCATCCTGCAAGAGCGCGGCGAGATCGCCAGTGCCGAAGGCCAAAAGGCGGTCTCGATCCTGCTGTTCGAGGATCTGCTGATCGTGCCTTTGCTGGCCGTTGTGGCCTTGCTGTCGCCGGCTGCGCATGGCGAGGGCGGGATCATGGCGTTTGCCCTGCCACTGGCCGGGCTGGCGGCGCTGCTGATCGTCGGGCGGTGGGGGCTGGACCCGTTCTTTGCGCTGCTGGCGCGGGCGCGGGCGCGCGAGGTGCTGACGGCCGGCGCGCTGCTGGTCGTTCTGGGCGCCGCGCTGCTGATGGAAACGGTCGGGCTGTCAATGGCGATGGGCGCGTTTCTGGCCGGCGTCATGCTGTCCGGGTCCAGCTATCGCCACCAGATCGAAGGGGATATCGAACCGTTTCGCGGGTTGCTGATGGGCCTCTTTTTCATGGCCGTCGGCATGTCGCTGGACCTGCGCGTCGTTTTCGCGGAATGGCCGCTGCTGCTGGCGATGCTGGCGGCCTATGTCGCCATCAAGGCGATAGCGATCTATTCGGTCGCCCGCGCCTTTGGCAGTTCCAACACAGCGGCATTGCACCGGACCGCGATGTTCGCACAGGGTGGCGAATTTGCCTTTGTCCTTTATTCGGCGGCATTCAGCGGCGGCGTCATCGGCGCGCGCGAGAACGCGATCTTTACCTCGGTCGTGATCCTGTCGATGGCGGTGACGCCGCTGATCCTGCTGGCCGCTGACCGGCTGTTGCGGTCCTCGACCTCTACCGAGGGGGTCGAGGCGCCTCGCGATTTGCGCGGTCAGGTTCTGGTGATCGGCTTTGGCCGCTTTGGCCAGATCGCGCTGCAAATGATTCTGGCGCGCGGGGCCGATGTGACCGTGATCGACACGGACCCGGACCGCATCCGCGAAGCCGAGAAATGGGGCTTCAAGATCTATTTCGGTGACGGCTCGCGACTGGATGTTCTGCACCATTCGGGCGCCGAGGATGCCGAGGTCATCATGGTCTGTATTGATGATCCGAAAGCGGCGTCCCAAATCGCGGAACTGGTGCGGCACGAATTTCCGCAGGCCAAGCTGTTGGTGCGGGCCTATGATCGCGGCCATGCGGTCGAACTGATCCGGGCGGGCGTCAATTATCAGATCCGCGAGACGGTGGAATCCGCTTATCTCATGGGCGCGCAGGGGTTGCGCGGTCTTGGATGCAGCGAGGCCATCGTTGCCGAGACGCTTGAGGACATCCGCCGCCGCGATACCGTCCGCCTCGGGCAGCAGGTGCAGGGCGGTCTCACGGCAGGCAACGACCAGTTGCACCGGTCGCCGGTGCCCGAGCCGCTGACACAACCACGAAAGGACATCGCATGACGACTATTCTTGGCCTCTCGGGCAGCCTGCGCCGGGCGTCTTTCAACAGCGGGCTTTTGCGGGCGGCGGCGGAACTGGCGCCCGCGGGTGTAACCGTCCAGATCGGGGATATATCCGAGGTGCCGCTTTACAACGCCGATGACGAGGCCAAGGACGGCCTGCCTGCGGCGGTCGTGCGATTGCAAGGGCAGTTGGAGGCCGCCGATGGGCTGTTGCTGGTGACGCCGGAATATAACAACGGCATCCCCGGCGTATTCAAGAACGCGATCGACTGGATGTCGCGGGGGCCGGGGCTGGCGATGTTCGTCGATAAACCCGTGGCGATGCTGGGTGCCTCGCCGGGCGGCTTTGGCACGGTGCTGTCACAAAGCCATTGGCTGCCGGTGCTGCGCACGCTGAAATGCGCGCTGTGGCCTGATGGCCGGATGCTGGTGTCGCGGGCGGCGGGATTGTTTGACGAAAATGGCAACCTGACCGACGACAAAACCCGCGACCAGCTTGCGCAATTCGTCGCGGGTTTTGCGGAGAGTCTGCGCTAGATCAGCCGATCTTGCCGTCTTTCATCAGGCCAAAGCGGCGCGGGAAATACCATTGCAGAACCTCGCGGAACTTGGGCGAATCCGGGCGCGCCCAGTTGCGCATCAGCTCGGACCCGAACTGGATCGCGGTGATCGGGGTGGCGCCCGCCTGCCGCATCCGGTCCAGCGCCGCGTCATGCGCGACCGGGCTGATGCCGCCCACGGCATCGGCCACCGGGTAACAATGCAGCCCCTCGGCCTGCATGTCGATGACCGGGAAGGTCAGGCAAACCTCGGTCC
>JAUNTL010000145.1:0-3189 GCA_030538705.1 Paracoccus sp. (in: a-proteobacteria)
GGGCCAGATCCGGCCCGGTCCGCTTTGACCCCCACTGGAACGGGTGGTCATACATCGATTCCGCCGCAAGGCTGTAATGACCATAACGCTCGACCTCGTCGCGCATCGGGCGGATCATCTGGCTGTGGCAGACATAGCAGCCTTCACGGATGTAGATGTCGCGCCCGGTCAGCTCCAGCGGGGTGTAGGGGCGCATGCCCTCTACCTCCTCGATGGTGTTGTCGATATAGAACAGCGGCGCGATCTCGACCACACCCCCGACCGTGACGACGAGGAACGAAAAGACCAGCAGCAGCGTGGCGTTCTTTTCAAGGACCTTGTGCCTTTCAAGAATTTTCATGGCTTGTCCCCTTATTCGGCCGCAACTGCGACGGTGGTCGGGTGGGCGCGGTCCTGCCGCGCCACGGTGGCCCAGAGATTCCAGGCCATGATCGCCGCGCCACCCAGATACAGCGCCCCGCCAAGGAAACGCACGACGTTCATCGGGTATTTGGCGGCAACGGTGTCGGCGAATGCGTTGACGAGATAGCCCTGCGCGTCAACCTCGCGCCACATCAGACCTTCCATGATGCCCGAGACCCACATCGAGGCCGCGTAAAGCACCAGCCCGATCGTCGCCAGCCAGAAGTGCCAGCTGACCAGTTGCAGCGAGTAAAGCCGCTCGCGGCCCCAAAGACGCGGCACCAGATAGTAAAGCGCGCCAAAGGTGATCATGCCGTTCCAGCCAAGCGCGCCGGAATGGACGTGACCGATGGTCCAGTCGGTATAGTGCGACAGCGAGTTGACGGCCTTGATCGACATCATCGGCCCTTCAAAGGTCGCCATCCCGTAAAAGCCCACGGCCACGACCATCATGCGGATGACCGGATCGGTGCGCAGCTTGTCCCAGGCGCCCGACAGCGTCATCAGACCGTTGATCATGCCGCCCCAGCTGGGCATCCACAGCATGATCGAGAACACCATCCCGAGCGTCGAGGCCCAGTCAGGCAGCGCGGTATAATGCAGGTGGTGCGGACCGGCCCAGATATAAAGAAAGATCAGCGCCCAGAAGTGGATGATCGACAGCTTATAGCTGTAGACCGGGCGTTCGGCCTGTTTGGGGATGAAGTAATACATCATCCCGAGAAAGCCCGCCGTCAGGAAAAAGCCCACCGCGTTATGACCATACCACCATTGGGTCATGGCATCCTGCACGCCGGCAAAGAGCTGCACCGATTTCGATCCGAAGAAGCTGACCGGGATCGCCAGGTTATTGACGATATGCAGCATCGCGATGGTCACGATGAAGGACAGAAAGAACCAGTTGGCCACATAGATATGCGGCTCGCGGCGCTTCATGATCGTGCCGAGATAGACCAGCAGATAGACGACCCAGACAACGGTCAGCCACCAGTCGACATACCATTCGGGTTCGGCATATTCCTTGGACTGCGTGGCCCCCAGAATATAGCCCGTCGCGGCCAGCACGATGAACAGGTTGTAACCCCAGAACACGAACCAGGCGGCATTGCCGCCCGCCAGCCGCGCCGCCGAGGTCCGCTGAACGATATAGAAAGAGGTCGCGATCAGCGCGTTACCGCCAAAGGCAAAGATCACCGCCGAGGTATGCAGCGGGCGGACCTTGCCAAAGTTCATATAGCCATGCAGCATTTCCGAGAAATTCAGCGCCGGCCAGGCAAGCTGGGCGGCCGCCGTCAGACCGACCAGAAAGCCGACCAGACCCCAGAATACCGTGGCGATAACCCCGGCGCGCACCACGCCGTCCATATACGAACCCTCGTCAACGGGTTCGCGCGGCTCATCGGTGCGGCGCAGATAGTAGATGAAGAAGCTGGCGGCAAACAGCAACACGATCAACATGTTGACCGTATAGGCCAGATCGCGGCCGTAACTGGCGGCGATCGCGGCCATAACCGCGATCGCGCCAAGCACGATCAGCTTGATATAATCCGACATTGGTCCTGTCCTCTTTCCTTGCGCGGAACCGTCCGAATCGCGCCTGTCATCAGGCTGCGCCGGGCATGGTCGCGGCGTCGGGTTTTATGCCTCCATCCGACACGCGACATTGATCTGCGTCAATTCATAACTGCTGCAACCGTCCTATTTTACTTAATCAGGCCGGTGTCGCAGCATTGACGCAACGCAAACTGCGGCTAGGTTAACTGCGAACCCTTCGGCGAAAGGACATGACATGGCCTACAAGACGATCCTGACGGTTGTTTCCACTGAGGGGCAGACCGCCCAGCTTGATGCGGCCATTACGATGGCACGGCGCGAGGACGCCCATCTTGAGGTGTTCTGCCTTGGCGTCGATCACACGCAATCGGGTTATTACTATGCCGGCGCCTCGGCCTATGTGTTTCAGGAAAGCATCGACAAGGCGATGACCGCCGCCGAAACGCTGGAGAAATCCGTGCGCGCCCGCCTTGAGGGCGAGGCGATCCGCTGGTCGGTCGACAGCGCGGTGGCCCAGGTCGGCGGGCTGACGACGCTGATCGGGATGCGCGCGCGCTTTGCCGATCTGGTCGTGCTGACCCGGCCTTACGGCGAGGGCGCGTCTGCCGATGCCGAAGCGGTGACCGAGGCGGCGCTGTTCGAAGGCTCGGCCCCGGTGCTGATCGTTCCCGACAGCGGCCTGCCGGATGATTTCGGCCACAAGGTGCTGATCGCCTGGAACCAGTCGGAAGAGGCGATGACCGCCGTGCGGCGCGCGCTGCCGCTGCTCAAACGCGCCGACAGCGTCGAGATCACCGTGGTCGATCCCTCGCCCCACGGGCCAGAGCGCTCGGACCCCGGCGGCGCGCTTGGCCAGATGCTGACCCGCCATGGCATCAAGGTCGAGATCGCGGTTCTGGCCCGCACCCTGCCGGCCATCAGCGATATCATCGCACAGCGCGCCACCGAAACCGGCGCCGATATGATCGTCATGGGCGCCTATGGCCATTCCCGCTTCCGCGAGGCGATTTTGGGCGGGGCGACGCGCAACATGCTGGGCAAGGCCGCCATTCCGGTGCTGATGGCGCGCTGATCAGGCCGGCGCAAAGGGGGCGGCACGCCCCCTTTTTCGGCCGCACATCTGTTTTCGCAGACAGGGCCGCGTCTGACCCGCAGCCGCGACCGGAACGGGTGCAGCTGTCATCTGCGCCTGTCACGGCATCTGGCGACCGGCGAACGAAGGCGGGCGAACGA
>JAUNTL010000145.1:3199-5592 GCA_030538705.1 Paracoccus sp. (in: a-proteobacteria)
AAGGCGGGTGGCCCTGCCCTAGACAAATTGCTCGCGCGTCAGACGCTCTTCCAGCCCGTGGCCGGGATCGAACAGCAGCCTGTGGCGGATCTCCGGCTCGGAGCGGATTTCCACCGCGCGCACCGAATCGACGCCGCGCGAATCAGCATCGGCCATGACCGGGCGCTTTTCCGGCTCCAGCACGTCAAAGCGCACCACCGCAGCCCTGGGCAGGATCGCGCCGCGCCACCGCCGCGGACGAAATGCCGCAATCGCGGTCAGCGCCAGCACATCCGATCCGATCGGCAGGATCGGCCCGTTCGCGCTGTAATTATAGGCGGTCGAGCCGGCCGGTGTGCATAGCAATGCGCCATCGCAGATCAGCTCATCCATACGCACCCGGCCATTGACCGAAATCCGCAGCTTGGCGGCCTGGGGGCCGGCGCGCAGCAGGCTGACCTCATTGATCGCGAGCGCCGAATATTCGCGCCCGTCCGCCGTCATCGCCGACATCGAGAGCGGGTTGGTCACCGTCTCCTCGGCCGCGCGGATGCGCGCCGGCAGCCCGTCCTCGGCATAATCATTCATCAGAAAGCCGATGGTGCCGCGATTCATGCCGTAAACCGGCAGGCCGCGGTTCTGATGCATCACATTCAGCATCAGCCCGTCCCCGCCAAGCGCGACAACGACTTCGGCCTCGCGCCAGGGGGTCTGGCCGTAGCGGACGCACAGCCGGTCATGGGCGGCCTGCGCGGTCTCGGTCTCGCTGGCGGTGAAATGTATCCTCATGCCGGCAATCTTGGCCGGCGCGCCGCGCTTGTCCAGCGTCAAACGCGCCACAAGGGACTAGGCCCGCCCCCAAAAAGCGGCTAAACCGCCGCCATCCGACGCAAGGAGCCGCCATGAGCCGCGATCAATTCTTTACCGCCCCGCTTTCCGCCGCCGATCCCGAAATCAATGACGCCGTCGGCAAGGAGCTTGGCCGCCAGCGCGACGAGATCGAGCTGATCGCGTCGGAAAACATCGTCAGCCGCGCCGTGCTGGAGGCGCAAGGCTCGGTCCTGACCAACAAATATGCCGAGGGCTATCCGGGCAAACGCTATTACGGCGGTTGCCAATATGTCGATATCGTCGAGACCCTGGCGATCGAGCGCGCCAAGCAGCTGTTCGGCTGCGCTTATGCCAACGTCCAGCCCAATTCCGGCAGCCAGATGAATCAGGCGGTCTTTCTCGCCCTGCTGGAGCCGGGCGATACCTTCATGGGGCTGGATCTGAACTCGGGCGGTCACCTGACCCATGGCAGCCCGGTCAATATGTCGGGAAAATGGTTCAACGTGGTCTCTTATGGCGTGCGCCAGCAGGACCAGTTGCTTGACATGGAAGATATCCGCGCCAAGGCGCTGGAAAACAAGCCGAAACTGATCGTTGCGGGCGGCACTGCCTATAGCCGCGTCTGGGATTGGGCGGCCTTCCGTGCCATCGCGGACGAGGTCGGCGCCTATCTGATGGTCGACATGGCCCATATCGCCGGTCTGGTCGCCGGCGGGGTGCATCCCTCGCCCCTGCCCCATGCCCATGTCGTGACCACGACCACGCATAAATCGCTGCGCGGCCCGCGCGGCGGGATCATTCTGACCAATGACGCCGAGATCGCGAAAAAGGTCAATTCGGCCGTTTTCCCCGGCCTTCAGGGTGGCCCGTTGATGCATGTCATCGCCGCCAAGGCCGTCGCCTTCAAAGAGGCGCTTGACCCGTCCTTTGGCGATTATGCCGCACAGGTCGTCAAGAATGCGCAGGCCATGGCGGATGAGCTGATGAAGGGCGGCATCGACATCGTATCGGGTGGCACTGACAATCACCTGATGCTGGCGGATCTGCGGCCCAAGGGTGTAACCGGCAAGGCCGCCGAGGCAGCACTTGGCCGGGCGCATATCACGTGTAACAAGAACGGCGTGCCGTTTGACCCGGAAAAACCCTTTGTCACCTCGGGCATCCGTCTGGGCGCGCCGGCCGGCACGACGCGCGGCTTTGCCGAGGCCGAGTTCCGCCAGATCGCCCGCTGGATCGTCGAGGTGGTCGACGGGCTGGCCGCCGATGGCGAGGATGGGAATAGCGAGACCGAGGCCCGCGTCGCCGCCGAGGTCGCGGCGCTGTGCGCCCGCTTTCCGCTTTACCGGGACATGTAAATGAGCCCGGACCGGCGCGGCGATCTGCGCCGGCGCGAACAACGTCTGGGGGCATGGGCGCGTGCCCGTGTCCCCGGATATGCGACAGATCTGGTCATGTTCACCCTGAAAATGGGCTGGGCCAGCCTGTTTGGCGGCTTGCTGCTGATCGCCATTCTTCTGAGCAAAGCCATCTGGCAGCCGGACTGGGCGCTGAACCGCTATGACGCGCTGTTTCTTTTTGCCGTC
>JAUNTL010000146.1 GCA_030538705.1 Paracoccus sp. (in: a-proteobacteria)
ACGGCGCGTTCGGTCAGGCGGCGCATGCGGCCTTGCAGGCTGTCATCCTCGGCCATTTCCAGACCGGCGCTGTCGACGACGATGAAACGCAGATCACCCAGCCGGGCCTGCCCTTCGCGCAGGTCGCGGGTCACGCCGGGCTGATCGTCGACAAGCGCCAGCCGCTTGCCGACCAGCCGGTTGAACAGGGTCGATTTGCCGACATTCGGGCGGCCGACGATGGCGAGGGTAAAACTCATCTGAATGCTGACAACCGGCCGTTGCGGCCACTGACATAAAGGGTTCCGCCCGCCACGACCGGCGCGCTTGCGGCACCGCCGGGAATTTCCGCCTGACCGACCAGATTGCCGGATGCCGGATCATAGGCGCGCAGATAGCCGTCGCTGGAGGCGATGAACAACCGGCCGCCCGCAAGGATCGGGCCGTAATGGGCGTGGATGCCTTCCTGCCGGCGCACGCGGTCGGTGCGATACCATGGCAGGTTGCGCGCCCAGACAGCGGCACCCGAGGCCGCGTCCAGCCGGACAAGCTGGTTCTGGTCATTGATCGCAAATACCGCATTGCCGACCGGCAGCACCGGCGAAACCGCACCCTCGCGCGACGACCAGATCTGAACGCCGGTCTGACGCTCGAACGCCGCGATCCGGCCCGAGGAGGTGCCGGCATAAATCCGGTCACCCTGAATCACCGGCTCTCCGGTCATGTCGCGGATATAGGCGACGGCGCGGCCGGTGCGGGTGCCGGCGACCTGCGCCGACCAGCGTTCGATCCCCGTCTGGCGGTCAACCGCCAGCACCTGACCCGAGGCAAACGGGAATACGACCAGATCGCCATCGGCCGCCGGGGCGGCCACGCCCATGATCGCCGTCGGCTGCGGAATGCCAGACACCTGCCATTGCAGCTTGCCATCGCTGGCGCGGACGGCGAATCCGGTGGCATTGCGCGCGGTGACATAGACGGTCCCGTCACGGACCGTCGGCGCGCCGGCTGCCGGGGCGCCCAGACGCTGACGCCACAGGATCCCGCCCGAGGCCGCATCCAGCGCCACCAATTCGCCATAGCCGGTCGTCACATAGACCCGCCCCGCCTCATAGGCGACGCCGCCGCCCGAAACAGAGTTGGCGCCCTCGCCCAGCGGCGTCAGATCGGCCGACCATGCGTGACCACCCGCGGTCGAGGTCGCGACAACCATGGCGCGGCTGTCGAGCGTGAATACCCGCCCGCCACCGATGATCGGATCGGCGGTGATGCGGTGACGCTTGCCGTCGGGCTGGCCGATCGGGGCGGCAAAGATCAGGCTGGTGCCGCCACCCAGCGAAACATGGCCGCTGTCATGGGCGGCATTTCCCGCCCGGTGGGTCCATTCGGCATTGGCGCGCGGACCGGGCAATGACAACGCGCGTGTCGTCACCGCCGGACCTTCGACCGCCGGCCCGTCGGGCGAGGTTACGGCGCGCGTGTCATAGCGTTCGCCCGGCAGGATGACCTCGCGGTCCGAGCAGCCGGCCAGAACGGCCGCCGTCAGCAGCATCAACCCGGCTGAAAACCGGGCCTTTCTCGGCGTCAGGGCTTTCGTCGGCATCATGGCGGACCTCTTGTCAGTCGGCGGGGATGGCTGGCGCGGCGGGGACAACCCCGGATGTGCCGTCTTCGTCGTCAGCTTCGGCGGGAATGGCCGCGGCATTTGCGGCAGCCGGGCTGAGCGCAGGGTTTGCATCAGGCCGGGCGCCAAGCGCGATCATCATTTCGGTCAGCCGGGCACGCAGGGCCGCGCTGACACCGTCCTCGGCAAGCGTCTCGCGGATCAGCGTCACCGCATCCTCGCCACGCCCGGCACCGGCAAGAGCCACGGCCTTTTGTTCAAGGGCAAGCAGGCGGAAGGGCGCACCGGGTGCCGAAAGCTCGGACAGGGCGGCGTCGCGCGCGGCCGGGTCCATCGTCTCGCCGGTGGCCAGAACCGCCTTGAGACGGGCAAGATCGCGCAGGGTGCGATCGCTCGCCCCGCCTGCCGCTGCCTCCAGCGCGGCGCCGGCCGCAGCGACATCGCCGGTCTCCAGCGCGGCGCCGGCGGCCAGCAGGCGGCCGATGGTGCGCCGGTCGGCATTTCCGCCCTGCACGTCCAGCGCGGCAAGCGCGGCGGCGGGGTCGTCGGCGCGCTGTGCGGCAAGAACCGCATCGCCCCAGGCCTGCGCGGCCGCACGGTCGCGCCCGCTGTCATATTCGCGCCAGGCTGCGCCCCCGACGATCAGCAAGATGACTGCCAGCCCGATCCAGCCATAGCGGCGCATCAGCAAAAACAGCCGGTCCCGGCGGACTTCTTCCGTCACCTCGTCGATAAATCTGTCGCTCTCGTGGCTCATGTAATCCTGCCTTGTCTTCGCCGCCCCTTATAGCCCAGCCACCGCAATGAACAAGCGTCAGCCGGTCTTGACCTGCCCGGCGCGGCGGGGTTTGCAGGGCAGGCAACACGACCGGAGCCGACGCATGAGCCTGAATGCCGACGAAATCACCGCGCTTTTCACCCGTGACGGGCATTATCTCTGCGCCCGCTGGGGTCGCCCGGTCGCGCCGGTGGTCTTTGGTCTGGATGACCAGACGCTGAGCGTGTTCAGCGCCGGCGTCCGCAGCGCGGTCGCCCATGCCGGTCATCCGCTGGCCGAGACCGACCCCGAGATGGGGGCGAATCTGATGATCTTTTTCTGCCGCGACTGGACCGAGCTGGACGGAATCCCCGATCTCGGACATTTGACCGGCCAGAGCGGTCTGGCCGCGCGGCTGGATCAGGCGGACGCCAATCATTATCAGATTTTCCGCTTTGACCCGGATGGCGCGATCCGGGCCTGCCTGTCATTCGTCCGTGTGCAGGGAACCATGGCCGAGGCCCATCCCGCCGTTCTGGCCGAAACGCTGGCCGCCCGTGCCATGCTGACATTCGCAATGGATGTCGCAGCCTCGACACCGGTCGCGGCGCTGATCCGGGCGGCCTATGATCCGGTGCTGCCTGCGGTGGCGACCGATCCCGGGCATGCCCTGCGACTGGCCGCGCGGATGGGATCAGCCGCCCCGCCGGCACGCGGCCCCGGTCAGCCGCAATAACCGGCCGGGATCCTGGCCGCCCCCGGTATGCGCAGGCACAATCAGAAGCGGCCACCGCGATCAGGGCGCCGGACGCAGGGATGACACGGGGATGACGGGGGAGTGACGGGGATTTTGCCTTTCAGCGCTCTTCCAGCCGGTCGCGCAGGGCGCGCAGCACCGGCAGCACGGTTCTCACCCTTTCATCGCCGATATCCCCGACGATATCCGACATAGACGGCATGATCGCCGCCAGCGCCGCATCGCGCGCCGCGCGGCCCGCCGGGCTGATCGAGACGAACTTGCGCCGCGCATCGTCCCAGTCAGGCCGGATATGAACGTGCCCCGCCCATTCCAGACGTGCCAGCGTGTTGGTCATCGCCCCGCGTGTCAGGTGAAAGGCGCGCGCCAGTTCGGCCGGCGTGCGCTCTTCCGAGATATGGGCAAGCAGGTTCAGGACCGAGAAATGCGAAATCTGCATACCGCCCGGCAGGGCGCGCCCGATCATCGCACGCGCCAACTGTTCGACGACGATCACTTCGGCGAACAGGCTGGCGGCAAGCGCGGTGCGCGCCGTATCTTCGGCCGGCGCGGCCTCAAAGGAAACTGGATCCGTCACGGGTTCTCAAAGGGCTGCTGCGTCAGAATCGCAGGGATGCGGGACCGTGCCTTGCCGACCTCGGCCAAGTCAAGCGTGACGACATGCGCGCCCACGCTTTCGCCCGCATCAAGCAGCACCTCGCCCCAGGGCGAAACGATCAGGCTGTGACCATAGCTGCGCCGCCGCGCCGGGCCGCGCCCATGGCAGACCCCGTGCAGGCCGCATTGCGCGGGGGCCAGCACAAAGCAGCCCGTCTCGATCGCGCGGGCGCGCAGCAATACATGCCAATGCGCCGCCCCCGTGGTGTCATTAAACGCCGCCGGCACCGTCAGGATCTGCGCCCCCGCCTGCCCCAACGCGCGGTAAAGATGGGCAAAGCGCACATCATAGCAGATGCTCAGCCCCAGCTTGACCGGGCCGGATGCGACCACGGCGCGGCGGCCGGGACGATAGCTCGCTGATTCGCGATAGGCTTCCTTGTCCGACACCGTGACGTCGAACATATGGATCTTGTCATAGCGCGCCGCGATGCCGCCATCCGGGGCGATCAGCAGGCTGCGGTTGACGAAACGCCCGTCGCCCGGACCTGCCGCGCCACCGCGGGACGCCTGCCTGCCTGAACCGCGCCCCTCGCCGGCGCCCCGTTCAGCAGCCACGGCATCGCCAGGCCCGCCACCGGCCCCCTCGCCCGGACCTGCCCCGGCCGCCTCATCCGCCCGCAGCGAAAGCGAACCGATCAGCAGCCAGATACCCAGATCCGCCGCCTGCTGGCGCAATGCGGCAAGCGTGGGGTCATCGCCTTCGACCCGCAGGGCACGTGCCTGCCAGTCGCGGTCACCCGAGATGATATTGGTGCATTCCGGCGTCAGCACCAGCGAAGCCCCGCCATCCGCCGCCTGCGCGATCAGCGCACGGCTTTGTTCCAGATTGGCCGCGACATCATCGCAGACCGAGGTCTGGATCAGCCCGATGGTCAGGGGCTGTGCCACCGCCCGTCAGCCCGCAAGCAGCGGCGCCAGCCCGCCGTCGCGGTCCAGTGCATGCAGATCATCCGAACCGCCGATATGCCGCCCGTCGATAAAGATCTGCGGAACCGAGCGCCGCCCGCCCGCGCGCTGCATCATCGCCTCGCGCAGCGCGGGGTCGCGGCTGACATCGGTTTCCTGAAACGCGACGCCCTTTGCGTTCAACAACCGCTTGGCGGCAAGGCAATAGGGGCAGGTTGGGGTCGTATAGATCTCGACATTGGCCATGAAAGGCTCCTCTTTCCGGGATGCCGCATGATGTAGGGGACCAGCGGCGCGATTTCCAGCCACCGGGCGGGTTGTGGCGCAGCGCGGGCGTCGCGGATTGCCTGCCATCAGGGAAAAGGGGGGCCGCGACCGGGCGCATGGGCGCGCAGGGCGATGCCTGCCCGGGGACCGCCAACCGCACGAGCCTGCCTGATGCCGGGAATTTCATGCGCAGGCCCTCCGGCGGCAGAGGTCAACAAGAACAAGGTGGGCGGGCACTTCATGCAGCCTCGCGGGCGACCGCCGCGCCTGCGAACCGTCGGCCCCGGAAACATCGGCTTTGAACGGGGCCGGATCAGCCGCGACACCCTCGCCACCTGCGCGCGTTTCGTCAGGAGTGTTTGCGGTCGCGATCTGAAACCGGGGCGGCGCCCGGTCGCAGGCCGACCGATCCCGGGCCGGCCACGCGTTCCGCGAAACATCCGGCAAACAGCCATCCGCACCAGCACAGACGCCGCGCACGGGACGCTTTGGTTGCTTGGGTTCGGGGGCATCTCATTCAATGCACAGACGCCGCACACCGGGCGCTTTGGCCGATAAAGATACCGGGATGCGGTGCGGCGCCGGTGGTGGTGGTGGT
>JAUNTL010000147.1 GCA_030538705.1 Paracoccus sp. (in: a-proteobacteria)
GAAACGATCTCGGAGTTCCTTTGGCAACGCTGCTGGCATGGTCCTGATCCGCCCAGAAAGGGTGAATTACAAATCAGACCTCAGGGGAATCCTTCCAATGCAAACTTTGATCGAAATGCTTTAGGGGCCGCCATTGCCGTGTTCACGATGCTCCGTTGCAAATCGAACCGCCGTTGCAGCGCTTACCCCGAACATCTGACCGGCCGACCTGGCCGAATTGCCTTTCGACACATACGCGCAAACCCGCTTCCGGAGGTCCAAGGAAGAGGGTTTGCCCATGGTCCACCTCAACCAGAGGTGAATCAGACAAAGCCATTCCTGTGAATCCCCATTCGATTCAAATCAAACGCAAAATGCTTTAGACAAGTTCAGGGAAACCGCCCGCGAACTCGAGACGAAGGACGACGAAGCGTCCGGCGGCTGATCCGGGCTGTCACGCGAGACGCGTCATGCCGGTTGGGCGTGGGGTTTGTCAAATATACAATTGCTCAAATCTGACAGGGTTCGACGGTGCCAGGTCCGACCATCCATCTTTGCCTTCAGCGGCTCAATATCTCGATTACAAGGGCAGCGGGATAAGGGGGGATAACATCGCCCGACCACTCCTGCAGGTCGTGCCGTGCCAGACCCGATGCAGTTTCGACCGCGAACAGATAGCGCGCCACGCAGGGATGACGGACGGTGAGCCGGTCGTCCTTTACCCGACTGACGCGGGCGGCTAGCGGGCGGCGCACCATGACATTCAGATCCAGAAGCGGTTCGCCGTCCAGTTCCGCCCCGCAGGGTAGATCGCCGGGAAAGCTAAAGGGATCGGAGCCCGCCCGAAGAACAGTCTCGCCACCCGGAAGCCGCAGGGTCATCGCCCCGCCCTCGATCACAGCCAGCACCCGGTCCACGCCCGGAAAGACCGAGAACGGGCCCGAAGTCACCACGCGCGCCGTGCTGATGCGCCACTGAAAATCGTCGAAACTCGCCCCCGCCGGATGGCACAGGATCTCTGCTGTTTCCCCACCACCGTTTTTCCACGCGGAGAAACGGCGGTCGGCAGCACGATAAATCACACCGCTCATGACAAGATAGCAGGCAGGTTCAACCCATGCTTACGCGCGCAATCCAGGGCGATCTGATAGCCCGCGTCGGCGTGGCGCATCACGCCGGTCGCGGGGTCGTTCCACAGCACGCGGGCCAGACGCCGGTCGGCATCTTCGCTGCCATCGCAGCAGATGACCATTCCCGAATGCTGCGAGAAGCCCATGCCGACGCCGCCGCCGTGATGCAGGCTGACCCAGGTGGCACCTGACGCCGTATTCAGCAGCGCGTTCAAGAGCGGCCAGTCACTGACCGCATCCGATCCGTCCTGCATCGCCTCGGTCTCGCGGTTGGGGCTGGCGACGCTGCCGCTGTCCAGATGGTCGCGGCCGATGACGACCGGCGCCTTCAACTCGCCATTGCGGACCATTTCGTTGATGGCGAGGCCGGCGCGATGGCGATTCCCCAGGCCGATCCACATGATCCGCGCCGGCAGACCCTGGAAGGCGATGCGCTCCTGCGCCATGTCCAGCCAGTTGTGCAGATGATGGTTGTCGGGAAACAGCGCCTTCATCCTGGCGTCGGTCTTGTAGATGTCTTCGGGATCGCCCGACAGCGCTGCCCAGCGGAACGGCCCGATACCCCGGCAGAACAGCGGGCGGATATAGGCGGGCACGAAGCCGGGAAAGGCAAAGGCACGCTCGAACCCTTCTTCCAGTGCCATCTGGCGGATATTGTTGCCGTAATCGACGGTTGGGATGCCCGCATCGGCGAAGGCCACCATCGCCTCGACCTGCTTGCGCATGGACTTCTTCGCAGCAGCCGTGACGGCTTTCGGGTCGCTTTCCTGTTTCGCGCGCCATTCGGCCACGCTCCAGCCCTCGGGCAGATAGCCATGCACCGGGTCATGGGCGCTGGTCTGGTCGGTCACGATATCGGGGCGCAGCCCGCCGTCGTTCATGCGGCGCAGGATTTCCGGGAACACCTCGGCGGCATTACCGATCAGCGCCACGGATTTCGCCGCGCCGGCCCTGGTCCAGCGGTCGACCATCGCCAGGGCCTCGTCAAGCAGGTGCGTCTTTTCATCGACATAGCGGGTGCGCAGGCGGAAATCGGCGCGGGTCTCGTCGCATTCCACGGCCAGACAGCAGGCCCCCGCCATGACCGCCGCCAGAGGCTGGGCACCTCCCATACCGCCAAGCCCGCCGGTCAGCACCCATTTACCCTTCAGCTTGCCGTCATAATGCTGGCGGCCTGCCTCGACAAAGGTTTCATAGGTGCCCTGAACGATGCCCTGCGTGCCGATATAGATCCACGACCCGGCGGTCATCTGGCCATACATCGCCAGGCCCTTCTTGTCGAGTTCGTTGAAATGGTCCCAGTTCGCCCAATGAGGAACAAGGTTCGAGTTGGCGATCAGCACGCGCGGTGCATCCTTGTGGGTCCTGAAGACGCCGACCGGCTTGCCGGACTGGATCATCAGGGTCTCGTCCTCTTCCAGCGCCTTCAGGCTGTCGACGATCAGGTCGAAATCCTTCCATGTCCGGGCGGCGCGGCCGATGCCGCCATAGACGACCAGCTCATGCGGGTTTTCGGCCACGTCGGGATGCAGGTTGTTCATCAGCATCCGCATGGGTGCCTCGGTCAGCCAGCTTTTCGCGGTGATCTCGGTTCCCGTCGCGGGATAGACGTCGCGGGTGTTGTGGCGGGGATTGTCCATGGCTTATGCCTTCAGTTCGGCGGCCAGAGCCGCGAGTTTCGTCAGGATTTCGGCAAGGGGGACGCGCAAGGCTTTGGCCCTGGTATCGTCATAGGCGAAGAGAGGGGCTTCAGCGGTCAGATGCGTCGATTGCGCCAGCTCCATCTGGATGGCATGGACGCCTTGCCCCGGCTGGCCGTAATGCCGCGTGGTCCAGCCGCCCTTGAAGCGGCCATTCACCACATGGGTCCGGCCCGTCGCGTCTGCGACCTTCTGCGTGGCGGCCTCGATGGCCGGCGCGCAGGAGCGCCCGGAATTGGTGCCGATGTCGCAATCCGGCAGCGTGCCACCGAAAAGGAACGGGATATGGCTGCGGATCGAGTGACAATCGTAAAGAATCGCCACGCCATGTTTCGCCTTCACCCGCACAATCTCGGCGGTCAGCGCGGCGTGATAGGGCCCATGGAACCGGGCCTTGCGGGTGGCGACATCGGCCTTGGTCGGGGGGCTGTCCCAGATCGGCGCGCCGTCGAAGTCGGTCAGCGGCACCAGCCCGGTGGTGTTGTGGCCCGGATACAGGCTCGCATCGTCCGGCCCGCGATTGGCGTCGATGACATCGCGGTGAAAGGTCGCCCGCACCGTGGTCGCGCCGGGCAGCAGCCCGTCATGGAGGCGTTCGATATGCCAGTCGGTATCGGCCAGCACCCGGCCCCGGTCGTTCAGCGCATCCCGCACCGGGTCGGGAAGCCATGTGCCGGTATGCGGCAGGTCCAGAATGACCGGGCTGTCGCCTTGCGCCACCTCGACGGGGATCATGCCCGCACCTCGCTGAGCAGCTCGGCGGGGACCGCCGCGACCAGTGCGCCGTCATGGATCAGCCGCGCCGCCTCGGCCAGATCAGGGGCCATGTAACGGTCCTGATCCAGCGCCGGGATGGTCTGGCGCAGCGTGGCGATGACCTTTTGCAGCACGGCCGAGGTTTTCCGCGGCGCGCGGAACTCAACCCCTGCACTGGCGCATAAAGCCTCGATCCCCAGAATATGCGCAAGGTTCGCGTTCATCCGCCGCAAGCGCCGCGCGCCATGGGCGGCCATCGAGACGTGATCTTCCTGATTGGCGCTGGTGGGGGTGGAATCCGTGCTGCACGGGTTTGCCAGATGCTTGTTCTCGCTCATCAGCGCCGCGCTCGTCACCTCGGCGATCATCAGGCCCGAGTTCAGCCCCGGATCAGGCGTCAGGAAAGGCGGCAGGTCATGCGACAGCGCCGGATCGACCATCAGCGCGATGCGGCGCTGCGAGATGGCGCCGATCTCGGCAATGGCCAGCGCGATCTGGTCGGCGGCGAAGGCCACGGGTTCGGCGTGGAAATTTCCGCCGGAAACGATGGCGCCCATCTCGGTCAGGACCAGCGGGTTGTCGGTCGCGGCATTGGCCTCGATCTCCAGCGTGCGGGCAGCCTGCCACAACAGGTCGATGCAGGCCCCCGTCACCTGCGGCTGGCAGCGGATACAATAGGGGTCCTGAACACGGGTGTCGCCGGTCCGGTGGCTTTCGCGGATCTCGGAGTCCTCCATCAGCGCCCGGATGGTCCGCGCCGCGACAATCTGGCCGCGGTGGCCGCGCAATGTGTGGATCTCATTCAGGAAGGGCGCGGTCGAGCCCATGATCGCGTCGGTCGACAGCGAGGATGTCACCAGTGCCGCCCGGGCCGCAGCAAAGACGTCCCAAAGCCCAGCCAGCGCAAAGGCGGTCGAGACCTGGGTGCCGTTGATCAGGGCCAGGCCCTCCTTGGCGGCCAGCACCACCGGGGACAGGCCTGCGGCGGCCAGCGCCTCGGCTCCCGCCATCTCGCGTCCCTCATGGGTGGCGCGGCCCTCGCCCAGCATCACCGCCGCCATATGCGCCAGCGGCGCAAGGTCGCCCGACGCGCCGACAGAGCCCTGCGCCGGGATCACCGGCAGCACGCCGCGCGCCAGCATGTCCTCGATCAGCTGGATCACCTCGGGCCGCACGCCCGAAGCCCCGCGACCCAGCGACAGCAGCTTCAGCACCAGGATCAGGTGCACGGTCTCGGGTTCGACCGGCTCGCCCACGCCGCAGCAATGCGACAGGATCAGGTTCCTTTGCAGCGTCGCGCTGTCCTTTGGCGCGATCTTGATCGAGGCCAGTTTGCCAAAGCCGGTGTTCACGCCATAGACCGGCACATCGCCATTGGCCGCAGCTTCGATGCGCGCGGCCGAGGCCGCAATGCCCGGCCGGGCGCTATCGGCCAGCCGCACGGGCAATTGCTCGCGCCAGACGCGCTCAAGCTGCGCAAGGGTGGTCTCGCCGGGAGTAAGGATCCGTTCAGACAAATTTGCCTCCGAAGATGCGGGCATGAAGCGGGTTGAAGCCGATGCGATAGGTCAGTTCGGCCGGGTGCTGGACATTCCAGATCGCCAGATCGGCGCGCGCGCCGGCGGCGATCACGCCCCGGTCGGTCAGGCCAAGGGCACGGGCGGCGTTGCGGGTGACGCCCGCCAGACATTCGCTGGGGGTCAGCCGGAACAGCGTGGCGCCCATGTTCATGGTCAGCAGCAACGAGGTCAGAGGCGAGGTGCCGGGGTTGCAATCGGTCGCCAGCGCGATGGGCACACCCGCATCGCGCAGCGCCTGCACCGGCGGCAGCCTGGTCTCGCGCAGGGTATAGAAGGCCCCGGGAAGCAGCACAGCGACAGTGCCGGATGCCGCCATGGCGTCGACGCCATCCTGTCCCAACCATTCCAGATGGTCGGCCGAAAGTGCGCCGTACCCCGCCGCCATC
>JAUNTL010000148.1 GCA_030538705.1 Paracoccus sp. (in: a-proteobacteria)
TGTCAGCGGCGGGCCGCGATCAGCGCTTGTCCAGCAGCGCCCAGCCGCCGCGCACGGCCATGGCGGCGATAACCGCCTTGACCACAGCGCCCAGCAAAAAGGGCACCGCGCCGGCCATCATCGCGGCCTGCCAGCCAAGCCCGGTGACCAGCTTCAGCACGACGACGCCCGGCACGAAAAGCAGCAGCGCCGGAATGAAAGCCGCCACGAACAGGCGCAGGAAACCACGGTCAAGCCCGCGCTCGACCAGCCAGCCGGTCATCCATGCCATGGCGACAAAGCCCCACAGAAAGCCGGCCGTCGGCCCCATCAGCGGCGCGATACCCGCGGCCCCGTTCGCAAACACCGGCAGGCCCATCGCACCCTCGGCCAGATAGGCCAGCAAGGTCACCCCGGCCAGACGGGCGCCATAGGTCAGTCCGATCAGCGAAACCGCCAGGGTCTGCAATGTCATCGGCACGGGAATCATCGGCACCGAAATCTGTGCCGACAGCGCCAGCAGCGCGGTGCCGGCAAGGACCAGCATCGTATTTGCCAGAAGCGAACGGCCCGGAAGTGCGGCCTGCGAAAGAGTCATTGGACTGCCCTTTTATCATGTTGTCTGATCTGCGCGATCTTGCCGCATAGGGCGGGAAAGTCAATCACCGCGCCATGCTTGCGCTTGGCCCGGCGCTGTGCGACAGCATCCGCCATGAGCCAGAACACCCCCACCCCCACCCCGCCCGGCACCCCCGACCGCGCAACGCGCATCGCCCTTGTGACCGGCGCCTCGCGCGGGCTGGGCGCGGCACTGGCCGCCGGGCTTGGGGCGCGCGGCGGCTGGCATGTCATCGCAGTCGCGCGCACGACCGGCGCGCTGGAAGAGCTGGACGACCGCATCCGCTCTGCCGGTGGCGACCCCGTCACGCTGGCGCCGATGGATATCAACGAACCGCCGGCAATGATGCAGCTGGCCGGCGCGATTGCGGCACGCTGGGGTGGTCTGGATCTGTGGGCACATTGCGCCATCCATGCAGCGCCGCTTGCACCCGCCGGTCATATCGACGCCAAGGACTGGGCAAAGTCGCTGGCGACCAACGCGACCGCGACCCAGAACCTGATCGGGCTGATGGAGCCGCTGCTGCTGGCCCGTCAGGGTGTGGCGATCATCCCCGATGACCCGCGCGCCGGACAGCGTTTCTTTGGCGCCTACGGGGCCAGCAAGGCCGCGCAGATGGCGCTTGTCCACAGCTGGCGCGCGGAATCGCAGCGGCTTGGCCCGCGCATCCTGACGCCCGAACCTGATCCGATGCCCACCGCGACCCGTGGACGGTTTTTCCCCGGCGAGGATCGTGCAGCGCTGTCCTCTTGCGCGGATGAGGCCGACCGCATCCTGACCGGCGCCGGGATCTAGGCCACAGCCGCAGCACGGCGGCGTCACCGCGCCCAACAGACCCCTGCCGCCCCCGCAGTTCGGATCATTCACATCAGAGGTGCTGACGCGCGCCCGCCCGGCCGGGTTCAGATGTCCCAGTCGTCTTCGTGATCCGCCGCACCGATGGCCAGCCAGTCAGCGCGTATCCGCGCGACACGCGTATCGCCCCAGGTCCGGAAAACCAGCGTAAACCCCTCGCGCGTGATATCCTCGGCACAAATATCAGCACGCAGATTGGCGGCATTGCTGATATCCCACATGCCCAGCCCGACATGAACGGCCGGCAAGGCGCGAAACGGGCGGCCGAAACGCAGATCACGGCGATATTCGCGCCGGCCACTGCCGGTCCACATCTCGCCGCCATTCTCGAAATCCGAGAACAGTATTTCCGAGCCTTGCTGAACGCCGACAGCGTAATTGCTGATTCTTTTCATCAACCCGCGTTTTCCTGAACCATTCCGCTCTTTCATCAATTATTCTTTAACCATTACCATAAGATAGCAAAGCCCCGGACGATGCCGGGGCCTTACGTTACGCAATGAAATACGGATCGGCGATAAATCGCTTAATCCGGAACGGTCGAGGAATGCGGATCCATACCGATATGGGTGCCAAGGGCCTCCATATCCGCGAGCAGTTTGGCCGCGGCGGCGACAAGCCCCTCGCCAAAGCTGTCACCGCGGGTTTCGGCGGCCTTTTTCTTGCGCTGCGCACTGCGCATCATGTCGTCAAAGATCGCCTGAGTCATCTCGTGGCGCGCGCGGCCCATTTCGGCCAGCAGGCTTATCGATTCGCCATTGATCTCGGCAAAGCCGCCCGAGATCGCGAATTCGCTTTCCTGCCCCTGCGCGTCGATCACGGTGACCAGTCCGGGGCGCAGGTTGACGATGGCGGGCGCATGGCCCGGCATCGCCGTCAGATCACCATCCGAACCGGGCAGGCGCACCTCGCGCACGGGAACGGAAACCAGGTTCCGTTCCGGCGCGACGAGGTCGAACTGCATCACATCAGCCATAATCCCCCCTTATGCCGCTTCTGCGGCGAGTTTCTGGGCCTTGGCCTTCACCTCTTCGATGCCGCCGACCATATAAAAGGCTGCTTCGGGCAGGTGGTCGTATTCGCCGGCCACAACCGCCTTGAAGCTGCTGATCGTGTCTTCCAGCGGCACCTGCTTGCCGTCGGCCCCGGTGAACACCTTGGCAACGTCGAAGGGCTGCGACAGGAAACGCTGGATCTTGCGGGCGCGGGCGACGGTCAGCTTGTCCTCTTCGGACAGTTCGTCCATGCCCAGAATGGCAATGATGTCTTGCAGCGACTTGTATTTCTGCAAGATGCCCTGAACGTCGCGGGCGACCTGATAATGCTCTTCTCCGACGACGCCAGGATCAAGGATCCGGCTGGTCGAATCGAGCGGGTCCACCGCCGGATAGATGCCCAGCTCCGAGATCGCGCGCGACAGAACGGTCGTCGCGTCAAGGTGGGCGAAGGTCGTCGCCGGCGCCGGGTCGGTCAGGTCGTCGGCAGGCACATAGACGGCCTGAATGGAGGTGATCGAGCCATTCTTGGTCGAGGTGATGCGTTCCTGCATCGCGCCCATATCGGTCGCCAGCGTCGGCTGATAGCCCACGGCGGAGGGGATACGGCCGAGCAGGGCCGACACTTCGGAACCGGCCTGCGTAAAGCGGAAGATGTTGTCGACAAAGAACAAAACATCCGTGCCGGTCGAATCGCGGAACTGTTCGGCCAGGGTCAGGCCGGTCAGCGCCACGCGCATCCGCGCCCCCGGAGGCTCGTTCATCTGGCCGTAAACAAGCGCCACCTGGCTGTCGGGCAGGTTGTCGGGTTTGATAACGCCCGATTCGACCATCTCGTGATACAGGTCGTTGCCTTCGCGCGTGCGCTCGCCGACACCGGCGAACACCGAGTAACCGCTGTGAACCTTGGCGATGTTGTTGATCAGTTCCATGATCAGAACCGTCTTGCCCACGCCGGCGCCGCCAAACAACCCGATCTTGCCGCCCTTGGAATAGGGTGCCAGCAGGTCGATGACCTTGATGCCGGTCACAAGGATTTCCGAGCTGGTCGCCTGAGACGCGAAGTCAGGGGCCGGCTGGTGGATGGCGCGGGTTTCCTCGGCCACGACGGGGGCACCCTCGTCCACCGGCTCGCCCACAACGTTCAGAATGCGGCCCAGAGTTGCCGGGCCGACCGGCACCTGAATCGGCGCGCCGGTATCGCTGACGGGGGTGCCGCGAACCAGACCCTCGCTCGCGTCCATGGCGATGGTGCGCACGGTGTTCTCGCCCAGGTGCTGCGCCACTTCCAGCACCAGACGCTTGCCGTTGTTTTCGGTCTCCAGCGCGTTCAGAATCGCCGGCAGCGCGCCCTCGAACTGCACGTCGACGACGGCACCGATGACCTGCGTGATCTTACCCTTACCCTTGGCCTCTGCCATGTTTCTGTCCTTTCGCGGTCAGAGCGCCTCGGCGCCCGAAATGATTTCAATGAGTTCCTTGGTGATCGCCGCCTGACGTGAGCGGTTATACTCGGTCGTCAGCCTGTCAATCATATCGCCGGCGTTGCGCGTGGCGTTGTCCATGGCAGTCATGCGCGCGCCCTGTTCGGATGCAGCGTTTTCCAGCAGCGCGGTAAAGATCTGCGTTGCCACCGCGCGCGGCAGCAGATCGCGCAGGATCGCCTCCTCGCCCGGTTCATATTCATATTCGGCCGAGGCGTTACCGGTCGCGGCCGCATCCTCGATCACCGCGGGGATGACCTGACGTGCGGTCGGCACCTGGCTGATGACCGATTCAAAGCGGTTGTAGAACAGCGTCGCGACGTCGAAATCGCCGCCCTCGAAACGGTCCAGAACCTCGTCCGCGACCTCGCGGGCGTTGTCATAGCCGACCTGCTTGACCTCGGACATGTCGACGTGATGGACAAAGGCCGCCGCGTAATCGCGTTTCAGCTGCTCGCGCCCCTTTTTGCCGACGGTCAGGATGGAAACCTGCTTGCCCTGCCCGCGCAAAAGCTCGGCCTGCTGGCGCGCCAGCTTGACGATCGAGCTGTTAAACCCGCCGGCCAGACCGCGTTCCGAGGTCAGCACGACCAGCAGATGGCGGTCATCCGCGCCGGTCCCGGCCAGCAGGCGCGGCGCGGTATCCGAACCTGCGGCATTACCCGCCAGCCCCGCCATGACGGCATTCATCCGCTGGGCATAGGGGCGGGCAGCCTGCGCGGCCTCTTCGGCGCGGCGCAGCTTGGCGGCGGCGACCATCTGCATCGCCTTGGTGATCTTTCGCGTGTTCTTGACGCTGCCGATCCGGTTTTTCAGATCCTTAAGGCTTGGCATTACCCCTCACCCTTTGCGAATTTCATTTTGGCTCAGTCGAAAATCTTGTGAATGATGATCGCCAGAGCCAGATAAATCCCATACATGCCGCCCTGAAAGGCCAAGAAGGACAGAAAAGGGTCGCCCCCGCTCCATCCCCAGACCTTCCAGGCCACAACCGCCCCAACCAGAAAGCTGAAGAGCCAGAGCTGGACCACATTGCGATCCATCCGCCTGTCGCATTCGGCGCAGATTGTCTGCCCGGACATGGGGGCAGACATTCCGCATCGCTGGCACATGGGCGGCTGCATGGCTCATCAGGCGTAGGTCTTGGCGTAAGCGTCCAGAACAGCCTTCAGCCGGGCCTCGGCGTCGCCCTTGATCTTGGGGTCTTCCTTGGTCAGCCAGTCGAGAACGTCCTGATGCTGGTTGCGCAGGAACGAGATCAGCCCCGCTTCCCATTTGCCGACCTCGCGCACCGGCACGCTGTCCAGATAGCCTTTGGTTCCGGCATAGATCACCGCAACGATTTCCGCATTGGTCAGGGGCGCGTATTGCGGCTGCTTCATCAGTTCGGTCAGGCGCGCGCCACGGTTCAGCAGTTTCTGCGTCGCCGCGTCCAGATCGGAACCGAACTGGGCGAATGCCGCCATTTCACGATACTGCGCCAGTTCCAGCTTGACCGGGCCGGCGACCGATTTCATCGCATTGGTCTGTGCGGACGAACCCACGCGCGACACCGACAGACCGGTGTTCACGGCCGGGCGGATGCCCTGG
>JAUNTL010000020.1:0-23174 GCA_030538705.1 Paracoccus sp. (in: a-proteobacteria)
TGGCGCGACAAAACGCGAGGTTTTGGGGCAGTTTATCCCTAAGATGGCCAGAGGTAAGGGAAGAGGCTAACCAGCCGATCCGGGCAAGAATTTGCGCAGAGCTGCGCGTAAGATCAGCGCCCGGATTACCCAACCCCGAGGCCATCTGACCGCGCCGGTCAAAGCAATAATCTTGCTCTGACCTGCCAGACCCGAGGCCATTCCGGCCCCACCCCCGGCCTTGGTTCCTCCCCGGAACTGTTGCTATGCGGGGGGCAGAGGCCCGCAAGCCCGCTACGCATAAGGATTTTTTCTGGGTTCGCGCCTTGGGTGCGCAGTTTTGGGTTCGCAGGTGCGCAGCCCGCCAAAGTTCGACCAGCCGGGCGTTTTACGCCCGGCTTTTTTATGACCCGGCACTGTCGCACAGAAGGGACCAGCCATGCAGATCGAGATGATGCCGCCCGCCCGGCTGGTGCCCTATGCCCGCAACGCCCGCACTCATTCTGACGCGCAGATCGCCCAGATCGCCGCCTCGATCCGCGAATTCGGATTTACCAACCCGATCCTGATCGGGGGTGATGATATCATCATCGCGGGCCATGGTAGGCTGATGGCAGCACAACAGCTGGGCCTCAGCGAAGTGCCGGTCATCGTGCTGGAACATCTGTCTGAGGCGCAGCGCCGGGCACTGGTGATCGCCGACAACAAGCTGGCCGAGAACGCCGGCTGGGACGAGGAATTGCTGCGGCTGGAGCTGTCCACGCTACAGGATGATTTCTATTTCGACCTTGATGTCATCGGCTTCTCGGACGCCGAGCTTGAGGCGCTGCTGGTCGGCGAGCCGATCGAGACGAATGCCGATGGCGAGGACGACGTCCCCGACACCCCCGCCGATCCGATCAGCCGCCCCGGTGATTTGTGGATCATGGGCCGGCACCGGCTGATCTGCGGCGACAGCACCGTGGCCACGGATGTGGACCGCGCTCTCGGCGGCATCACACCGCATCTGATGGTTACCGACCCGCCCTACGGCGTCGCCTACGATCCGGCTTGGCGCAACAAGGCGGGCGCATCAGCCACTCGCCGCACCGGCAAGGTGCTGAATGATGACCGGGCTGATTGGCGTGAGGCATGGGCGCTATTCCCCGGTGACATCGCATATGTCTGGCACGGCGCGCTGCACGCCGCGACCGTGGCCGAAAGCCTTGAAGTGAATGGTTTTGCCATCCGCTCGCAGATCATCTGGGCCAAGGACCGGCTGATCCTCAGCCGGGGCGATTACCATTGGCAGCACGAACCCTGTTGGTATGCCGTGCGCAAAACCGGCAAGGGCAGCTGGTCCGGGGATCGCAAACAGACCACGCTGTGGCGCATCGCCAACCGCGATCAGGACGCCGAGACGGTGCATGGCACGCAAAAGCCGGTCGAATGCATGCGCCGTCCGATGCTGAACAATTCCAGCCCCGGACAGGCGATCTATGAGCCGTTCATGGGGTCAGGCACGACGCTGATCGCGGCGGAAAGCTGCGGGCGGGTCTGCCTCGGGGTGGAACTGAACCCGTCCTATGTCGACGTCGCCGTGGAACGCTGGCAGCAATTCACGGGCGAGGCGGCAGTGCTGGACGGCGACGGGCGGACATTCGATGAGATCCGGGGGGCACGCATCGCCGCCCCGACAGCTTGCCCGGATCAGGCAACGACCCGGTAGACCCGCCCGCGCTCGGGGTGCTTCTCCGATACGACCTCCAACCCGAGGCGTTTCTTCAGCGCCCCGGAAATGGCCCCGCGCACGGTATGCGGCTGCCAGTCGGTTGCGCTGGCGATCTCAGCAATGCTGGCGCCTTCGGGCGCGCGCAGCATGGCGATCAGCGTGGCCTGCTTGGTGCCGGTGCGAGGGCTGCGGGGCTGATCGGCCAACGCAACCTCTGCGCCATCGGCTGCCTTGACTGCCGCTTCAGATGCCTTCGGTTTTACGCCCTTCGCTGCCACCGCCCGGATCACCACCGGATCAAAGCCGATGACCACCATACCCTCGGGCGTCAGCGCCAGCGTCCGGCCGGTGTCGCGCCAAAGCGGATCGCCCGGCGTGGCCTCCGCCTCGGCCAGCAGTCCGCGCGTCAGCAGCGCAGCCACCACTTTGGCCTGCGCGCCTGCGGGCAGGTTGCCCGGCAGCGGCAGGGCGATCTGGCTCGGGCGAGTGCTGGCTGCGTTCAGAACTGCGGTTTGGGTTGGGGTCAGGTCATGCATCGGGTCGTCTCCGGGTCCGGGCGCGGGATTGCGGCCGGTGCTACGACCCTGCGCCGCGCAGAAGGGCGCGGCGGGGTTGTGGGCAAGCGTGGGCGTCTCAGCTGTGTTGCGCAGCCTATGCCTGCGCGTCCTCTTGCTTCAGAAGGGTGAGGATCACCCCGGCCATGCCACCGAGATACTCGCTGCGGCGAAAGACGATCTCGTCGATCTGCCAGCTGACGTTGATGCTCGGATCGACCAGCAGGCGGTCCTGACCGGGCATCAGCTTGCGGGCGAACGCGTTGTAGCGTGCGGCGAGGGTCGGGGCAGGTTTGGTTTTGCGGGCCATGGCGGGGTTCCTTGCGGGGTGAGTTGAATCGTTGTCCTGCCATCAGATTCGCTCTGTCGTGGGTGCTTATCAACTCAATAAGAATTTGGTTTTGAATAATAGTCATCAGGGCGTGGCGCAGGTAAGCGTATGACGTTGAGAATATTTTGACCTGCGCGAAAAAGCCGAAAAATGGGAACTTCAGGAAAAGATCGCTCCAGAAATGCTGCTGGCGGGCTGGAAAGCAGGGCGTGGCAGGGTGATCCCTACTCATGCAATTGATCGGCGATCTTCTGAGCATACCAGACGGGTTCGATTGACATTTCCGGCGCGTTGTCCTCAGGTCGCGACAGGCAGCCTTGGGCGTTGGGTCTGATAGCCCCTCTCTGCGACCTCTCAATCAAAATCTTCGTTTTGCGGTCCATGAAGTCGTGCCGCATTCGGGTCGTGAGGGGCCAATGAATAAATATAATCATGAACTTGTCGGTACATGCGCTGGCAATCTTGCCCGCTTTTCCTTCTCTGGTCCCTTGGGCCGGATCGAGGGGCAGGGCGGGCGCCTGCTGGTGCGCGGGACGGCGGCGGATCTGGCGGTGCGGCTGGATGGCGCGGGCGGGATCATCGGCGGGGCGTTGCCTTTGATCGGCAGGGGCAGGATTATCTGTGGCAGGTCGAACGCGCCTTGTATGACGCGGCGGCGGTCCCGGATATGCCGGGGCTAAGCTATCGCGCGGTGCAGGCCGAACCCGCGCCGCAGGTCTATGCGGATTCGGTCGCGCAGGCGCTGCGTCAGATGCAGGCCGACGCCGCGCTGCGCAAGGTGGTGCTGGCGCGGACGCTGGCGGTGACGGCCAACTCGGCGCTGCCGCAGGATGTGATTTTCCGGCGGCTGGCGCAGGATGCAACGGTAACGGCGTTCCGCGTGGCGCTGCCGGGTCAGGGGCGGGCGCTGATCGGGGCGACGCCGGAGCTGTTGGTTTCCAAGACGGGCGGGCAGATCACCTCGCACCCGCTGGCGGGGTCAGCGCGGCGCGCGATGGAGCGGGCGGCGGACCGGGCGGCGCGGGACGGGCTGGCTCGTTCCGACAAAGACCGGCGCGAACATGCGATCGTCGTCGAATATATCCTTGATACGCTGGCCCCTTGCTGCCGCGATCTGACCTGTCCCGAGGGCACGACGCTGACCAGCACCCGCAGCATGTGGCACCTTGGGACGCGGATCACCGGGGCCTTGCGCGATGCGGATATGCCCTCGGTGCTGCTGGCGTCGGTGCTGCATCCGACGCCGGCGGTCTGCGGGCTGCCCTGCGATCGGGCGGCGGCGCTGATCCGGCAGGTGGAACCCGTGGACCGGCAATTCTATGCCGGCGCGGTGGGCTGGACCGATCTGGACCGGCAAGGCGATGGGGGGTGGTATGTGGCCATTCGCTGCGCCGATATTTGCGGGGATCACGCGCGGCTTTACGCGGGCGCGGGGATTGTGCCGGGGTCGGACCCTTTGTGCGAAACCGCTGAAACCGGGGCCAAGTTCAGCGCCATGTTGCAGGTGCTGGGGCTGCCCAATGACACTGCTTTGGATAAGGAATGAGCCATGGCTTTGCCGACCATCCCCGCCTATGACCTGCCCGGCAGCGCCCCCGCGCCGCGTGCCCCATGGCGGGCCGAAGCCCCGCGTCTGGCCCTGTTGATCCACGACATGCAACGCTATTTCTGCGCGGCCTATGGAGAGGACCCCTCGCCTCTGCCGCCGGTCGTGGCCCATATCGCGGCGCTTGCCGATGCCGCGCGGCGGGCCGGAGTGCCGGTCTTTTACACCGCGCAGCAGGGCGATCAGTTCCGCCCCGACCGGGGCTTGCAGGCCGATCTTTGGGGGCCGGGGATGCGCGCCATCCCCGAGCATCAGGACATCCTCGCCGCGCTGACCCCGCAGCCGGGCGATATCGTTCTGGTCAAGCACCGCTACAGCGCCTTTCAGCGGTCCAATCTGGCCGATCTGATGCGGGCGCGGGGGCGGGATCAGCTTGCGATAACAGGGGTTTACGCACATATCGGCTGCCTTGCGACAGCGGCCGAGGCGTTTCAGCGCGACATCCAGCCCTTTGCGATTTACGACGCGCAGGCCGATTTCAGCCGCGACAAACACGATATGGCGATGGCATGGGTGGCGGCGACCTGCGGCCTGCCGATGGGGACCGCCGCGTTGCAGGGGATCATGGCATGAAGCTGACGGGGTTTGAGGGCGCCAGCGCCTTTGTCACCGGGGCGGCGGGCGGCATTGGCCGGGCGGTGGTTCAGGCTTTGACCGATGCGGGGGCGCGGGTGATGGCGACGGATGTTGCGGTGCCGGATGATGACAGCGCCGCCTGGCGCGTTCTGGACGTGCGCGACCGTCCCCGCATGCAGGCCCTTTTGGCCGAGGCTGCGGCGCTGCACGGGCCGGTCACTCTGGCGGTTCACGCGGCGGGGGTGCTGGCGATGGGGCCATTGCTAGACGTGACGCCCGACGAATGGCAGTGCCTCAGCGACGTCAACACCGGCGGGACGCTGAACGTGCTGTCGGCGCTGTCGCAGGCGATGGTGCCGCAGCGGCGCGGCGCGATCGTGGTGATCGGCTCGAACTCGGGCGGGGTGCCGCGTCGGGGCATCGGGGCCTATGGCGCGTCGAAAGCGGCGGCGGCGATGCTGACCCGTTGCGCCGGGCTGGAGCTTGCCCCCCATGGCATCCGCTGCAACCTGATCGCGCCGGGGTCCACGATGACGCCGATGCTGGCGGGCATGTGGGCCGACCCGCAGGCGGGCGAGGCCGCCGTCATCGCGGGCGATGCCACCAGTTTCCGCGCGGGTATCCCTCTGGGTAAACTGGCCACCCCGCAGGACATCGCCGGGGCCGCCATGTTCCTTTTGTCGGATCAGGCGGGGCATGTGACCATGGCCGATCTTTATGTGGATGGCGGCGCGACGTTACGGGCGTAACGGCGCGGCAAGCACGGTCAGAACCTGTCCGCCGGTGACGGTCCAGCCGAAATCGAACCTTGTTCCTTTGTGCCACGGCCCAAGCGTCTGGCACAGGCACAGCTTGCCCCTTTCGGCGTCCAGTTCCACCAGTTCCGCCGCATCAAAGCCGAAAAACCGCCGCAGCGTCGGATAAAGCGCCTTGAACAAGGATTCCTTGGCGGAAAAGGTCAGCGTCATGTGCAGCGCGTCATGGGGCAGGCGGGCGGCCTCGGTCCCGGTCAGCACGACGGGGGCAATGTCTTCGGGGTTTGTCACGAGGGCTTCCAGATCGACACCAAGCCCGGCATAGCGCGTGGCATGTCCCGTCAAAGCGACCGCGCGGCCATCGGCATGGCTGATCGCGCCCACGATCCCTTGCGGCCAGACCGGCGCGCCGTCCGGTCCGCGCCCGACCGCGTCAGCACATCCCGTCAGCGCCGCCAGCGCGTCCGCCGCAGCCAGACGCCCCGCCTGATAATCCAGCCGCCGCCGGACAGATGCGCCGACCGGTTCAGGCGGCACGGGCTGCCGCGCGGCGCTGGCATGAGAGCTGAACGCCAGACAGGTTTCCGGTGGTATCGCCACAAGGCTCAACGCAGGACGGCTTCAAACAAGATGCCCGCGACGCGCCTTGATCAGCGCCGACCATGCGCTGATGCTGGGCTGGCGGATCAATTCCTCGAAACTGATGCTGATCCCGTGCTTTTTCAGCAGGGCCACGAACTCCATCACCCGGATCGAATCCAGCCCGAACAGGATCAGGCTGTCATCGGGGGCGGGGTTTTCGCCTTCGTCGATCATGGTTGCAATCTGGCGCGACAGCCAGTCTTGATCGAGAGTTACTTCGGTCATGCGGAAATTCCTTCTGTCGGGGTGATTTCAACGGCCAGCACTTCGCGCAGGCGGCGCTTGTCGATCTTGCCGATATGGGTCAGCGGCAGCGCGTCGATGTCGCGAAAACAGTCGGGCAGCTTGTAATCCGCCAGCCCCAGCGCGTTCAGATGGCGGCGCAATTCGGACGGTTTCATCGGCTTTGCCGCGACGACAAAGGCCACGCTGCGTTCGCCCATCACGGCATCGGGCACGGCAACCAGTGCCGCCTGCCGGATCAGGGGGTGCGCAGCAGCAACGCCTCGACCTCCTCGGCGGCGACTTTTTCGCCGCCCCTGTTGATCTGGTCCTTGATCCGCCCGACGACGCGCAGATTGCCATCTGCCTGCCGCACGACCACATCGCCCGAGTGATAAAAACAGTCCGCGTCAAAGGCGGTGGCGTTATGGTCGGGCGCGTTGAAATAGCCCCGGATCGTATAGGGTCCACGCACGGCCAGCGCGCCGGGTTCGCCATTGGCAACCGACCGGCCGTCAGGGTCCAGCACGCGGATTTCGTCATTCGCGCTGATCGGGCGGCCTTGCGTGGTAAAGATGGTTTCCGGGTCGTCATCCAGCCTGGTGTAGTTCACCAGCCCTTCGGCCATGCCGAATACCTGTTGCAGCGCGCAGCCCAGCACCTGCGGCACGCGGCGCGCCATGGCGGGGGCAAAGCTTGCCCCGCCGACCAGCAGATGCCGCAGCGGGTCCGGCGCGCCGTGGGTTTCGGCATGGGACAGCCACAGCCCGACGGCAGACGGCACCAGTGCTGCCAGATCAACCCCGTGCCGCGCGATCAGATCGAAGCAGGTCGCCGGATCGGGGTTGGGCGCCATGACGATGCTGCCGCCTGCATGCAGCACGCCCAGAATCCCCGGCGAGCTCATGGTGAAATTATGCGCGGCGGGCAGAGCGCACAGAAACCGCGTCCCTTCGGTCAGCCCGCAGATTTCGGCGCTGGCCCGGATGCTATAGTCATAGTCGTTATGTGTGCGCGGGATCAGCTTGGGCGTGCCGGTGCTGCCGCCCGACAGCTGAAAGAATGCGATCTGATCCGCCGGAGTCGGTGTGGGCGGCGAATGCGGTGTGCCGGTATCGGCCAGCCAGTCCTCCAGCCCCGCGCTGCGCAGGATGGTCAGGCGCGGCGGCGCGGTGAGCGTGTTCAGGAATGCCTCGCTGGCAAACTGTTCGTGCGCTTGGTCGCCGATCAGCAAAGCGGGGCGTAACTGGTCGGTATAGCTGGTCATTTCCAGCGTGCGATGGCTGAACACCGCATTGACCGGCGCGACGCCCGCACGCAGCAGGGCGTGAAAGACGATGACGAACTCTGCACAATTGGGCAGTTGCACGACCGCCGTATCGCCCGGTCCCAGCCCGGCACCGCGCAGCCGGTCGGCCAGATTGGCGGCCTGATGCGCGATCTGGCCATAAGTCAGGCTGCACGCCCCGTCGATCAGCGCCACCGCGTCAGGCCGCAGCGCCGCCTGTTCGTCCAGTGCCCGCGTCAGCGGCTGGTCGATCCAATAGCCAAGGTCACGATAGCGCGCGGCGAAATCGGGCGGGTAGGGGGTGAAGGGGATCGGCACGGTATCCTCGGGCGTGGTTCGCGGTTTTCTGCTGGTGAAGCTGGTTCCGGGCGGATCGCTGATTGACTGGCACTATTAACCGAGTATTTTTATCGGCAACTGTCAAGCGGGGCCGGGATGACTGATCTGACACCAATGCAGGCCGCCTATTGGGTCGGGCGGAAAACCGCCGGGGTTGCTGCACATCTATATGTGGAGCTGGATGGCGAGGGGCTTGATCCTGATCGTCTGGCGGATGCGGTGGCGCAACTTTATCAGCGCCATCCGATGCTGCGGATACGCGTAACCCCTGCTGGCAGACAGTTGGTCCAGCCGTTTTCTGCGGACCAGTATCGCCTTGCCATGGATGATCTTTGCCACGTCGATCCGGTGCAGGTCGACGCGGCGCTGATGGCGACGCGCGGACGTATGACCCATCAGGCGCTGGACCTGTCTGAGGGGCAGGCGTGTGAGTTCCGGCTAAGCCGCCTTGCTGATGGCCGTCATCGTCTGCATGTCGATCTGGATATGATCGCGGCCGATCCTTCCTGTTTTGGCAGGTTGATGGATGATCTGGCGCGGTTTTATCGTGATCCGCAGGCGCAGGTGGATTGGCTGCAACCCTGCTATCTGGATCTGATCGACCGGACCCGCAGCGATACGGCGGATCGTGACTGGTGGCGCCAAACGCTGGCGGATCTGCCAGATATCCTGCATCTGCCGCTACCCGATCAGCCCTGTTCGGCACCGCAAAGCACCAGCCTGTCGGCCCGGCTGAATGGGGCCGAACGTGCTGCGCTGCGGTCGCGCGCGCGGGCAGCCGGTGTAACGATGTCGATGCTGGCGCTGGCGATCTTTGCAAAGACTGCCGCTCAGACGACCGGGCAGGCTGATTTTCGCCTGACGGTCCCGAATTTCATGCGTCCCGCAGGGCATCCGCATGGCGATCTGATGGTTGGGGATTTCTCGGGGCTGGTCGTCGTCGCGGTGCGCGATGCGCTGCGAACTTCCGTCGAGGATCTGGCGCGGGAATTGACGCGCCAGGTTGCGGCGGGGCTGTCGCATGACGGTTGGCCCGGCGTGGCGGCGATGCGTGATCTGTCGCGTGACCGGGGGCGGGTAGAAGTCTCTCCCGTCGTTTTTACGGCAGGATTTGGGTTGGCAGAAGGGTCAGTTCTGTCCCGTGCCGCCCGCGAAACGCTTGGGGTTCTGGGATGGGCGGTATCACAGGGGCCGGGCGTTGCGCTGGATGTGCAATTGGCCGAGGAAGGGGACGGGCTGTTCCTGAACTGGGACATCCGGTTGGATATGGTCGATCAGAACTGGGCCGGGCGCGCCTTTGCCGCCCATTTGGCGGCGCTGCGTGAAACGGAACAAGAGGCTTCGGCTACAACTCTTGGTCCCTTGGCCAAGGCCTATCTGCTGGGCCGGGGCAATGCTCTGCCCTTGGGCGGGGTGGCGATGCAGGAGTTTCGCGAATATCGCGGGCGCATGCCCCCCGATGCGATCATGGCACGGCTGGCGCAGGTCGTGGCCGCGCATCCCGCGCTGCGGACCCGGATTGATCCGGTGCGGGCGGTGCAATATCCGGGTGATACCGCCGTGCCGATTGTCGAACTCGTCGATCTTGGTGATATGAATACCGCCTGTGCCGAGGTGCACATCACCCGCCAGCGTGATGCCTTTGCCCATCATGTCGATGATCTGGACGGGCCGCCATGGGCGGTGCGCCTTTACCGGATGCCAGCAGGTGCGTCGGATGCAGCGGTTGTTTTTCTTCGCTTTGATGCCTTGGTTCTGGATGGTCAGGGCATTTCGCGCGTCATTCGTCAGCTTTTCGGCGCGGATGATCTGACACCCGTTACCGCATCGGAAAGACTGGATACAGATCAATCCGCCGCGCGCGCGCAGGCCGAGGCGTGGTGGCGCGCGCAATTGTCAGATGCGCCGGGGCCACCCGATCTGCCTTGGCGCAAGCTGCCGGATCAGATCGGATATTCGCCGCGTGCCAGACGCAGCATAACCGTTCCGCGCCCGGATTGGGCGCGTCTGAGGCGGATCGGGGCCAGGGCCGGGCTGATGCCGAACTCGATCCTGTCGGCGATGATCCTGGAGACGCTGGCCCGCTGGACGCCCGGATTGGCGCTGATATTGGCGATGCCGGTCGCCCCGCCTGCTGTGGGCGTGCTGGGCAATCGTTCGACCTTTATCGCGCTTAACTATGACGCGAAGCCGGGAACATTCGTTGACCGAGCATCAGATGTGCAGCGTATGGTGGCGGGTGGGCTGTCACATCTGGCCTTTTCGGGCGTGGATCTGACGCGGCTTTTATTGGCGGGGCGGGATGCGCGGATTGCGCTGCCGGTCGTGCTGACGAATGGGCTGGGCTGGGACGCGCCTGATGCAGATGCGCCGATGCGCTGGACTGATGGGCTGACCCAGACCCCGCAGGTTGCGCTGGACATCCGGCTGTCGCTGGATGCGGCGGGCAACTTGATTGTTGCGATGGATTACGCCACCGAGGCGCTGGACCACAGCACCATAGATGCCATGCTGACGGCGATTGCGGCGGGCTTTGATGCCGTGATCCAGCGTGATGCCCTGCCTGATGAATTGCCTGTCCGGGCCTCCTTTACGGGCGAGGTGCCGGACGCCTTGCTGCCCCATCCGTGGCTCAGCCGGATTGCCGGACATCTGGCCGACCCGAAGGCGGGCATTGCCCTGGTCCAGAATGGCCGGACCGTCACATATGCCGAATTGCACAGCCGCGTTCTGGGGCTGATTGCCGGGCTGCGGGCGCGCGATATGACGCAAGGCAAGGTTCTGGCGATCTGCCTTCCGCGCGGTTTGGATCATCTGGCCCTGCAACTGGCCGCCGCGTTCGAGGGGGTGGTGTGGGTTCCCATTGACGCCGCCTCTCCGCCCGAGCGGCTGGCCTATCTGTTGGAAAACTGCCGTGCCGATCTGGTGGCGGGGGACTGGGCCGTGACGCCGGGCCTGCCTGACAGCACCCTGACACCGGATCAGATCAGTGTCGATGCAGATGACATCGTGCTGGACAATCGGCATCTGGCCGATCTGAGCGATGATACGGGGCCGGGTTTTTATCTTTACACCTCGGGGACGACGGGGCGGCCGAAATGCGTGGTTCTGTCGAACCGGGCAACGGCGAATGTCATAGCCGCCACCTGTATCGACTGGCAGATTGGTCCGGGCGACCGAGTGATGTCGGTCACACCGCTGCATCATGACATGTCGGTTTTTGATCTGTTCGGTGTCCTGTCCTGCGGGGCAACGCTGGTGATGCCGGATATGGGCGCCGATAAGGATGCCGTGCATTGGGCCGCGCTGGTGGCCGCCCATCGCGTCACCATATGGGTGTCGGTTCCAGCCATCGTCGAGATGCTGCTGGCCTGTGCCACCGGCGGCCAGCTTGCCTCGCTGCGGGTGGTGGCGCAGGGGGGCGATTATATCCGCCCGGCAACCATCGCCGCGCTGCGCGACCGGGTGCCCGAATGCCGACTGGTCTCGCTTGGCGGTCCAACCGAAACGGTGATCTGGAGCATCTGGCACCGGATTACCCCCGATGAGATCGGCCCGATCCCTTATGGCCGCGCGCTGCCGGGCAATCGCTATCATATCCTTGATCCTCTGGGGCGGCCCTGTCCGGTGGGGGTCGTCGGACGGATTCACAGTTCCGGCATCAATCTTGCCCTGGGCTATCTGAAGGATAACAGTCTGGATCAGACCGATTTCGTGACGCTGGCCGACGGGTCGCGCGCTTTTCGGTCGGGGGATCTGGGCCGTTGGCGAGGGGATGGCGTGATTTTGTTCGCGGGCCGGGTTGATGGTTATGTGAAAATCCGGGGCATCCGGGTTTCTTTGCCCGATATTTCTGCCGCGATGACCAGCCATGACCGGATCGCGGGGGTGATCGTTGTCGATCTGCCCGACCCGGTCAGCGGTGAGGCGATCTTGGGTGCGGTCTATGTTGCCGATGATGATCCGGGGCAGGCCGAGATCAGGCGGTTTCTGGCGCGTGCCTTGCCCGCGTCGCATATCCCCTCGCATCTGGTCCGGGTCGGGTATCTGCCGCTGAGCGCGAATGGCAAGCCCGACCGGGTTGCGGCGCGTGCCATTTTGTCGGGACAGGACGATACGCCCGTAACCCGTATTGCTGCGGTTTGCGCCAGGGTTCTGGGCCTGCCGCCCGCAACGGTGCAGGCCGATACGGTGCTGCTGGACCATGGCCTGCTGCCCCGGCATCTGCCACTTCTGGCGCATGGCCTGGATGGTGCCGCGCCCGAAATGCTGCTGCGATGCCGCACCCCGCAAGACATTGCGGAAAGGCTGGTGTGATGACGGATCATACCGGATGGCTGCCGCTGACCGCCGGTCAGATGGATTTCTGGGAAGAGTTCCTCTTTCATCCCGATCAGCCGGTTTCAACCGTCGCGCATTGTCTGGAACTGGAAGGCCCGCTGAACGAGGCGGCCTTGATCGCGGCCATTCAACAGACAGTGGCCGAATCCGACACGCTTGCGCTGCGGTTCCGGGAAACCGGCGACGGGCGGGTGCTGCAACAGGTCGATCCGGCCCGCAGGCCGCGCCTGATGCTGCATGATCTGCGAGATAAGGACGATCCCGGCGGGACCGCCCGCCAGATCATGCGGGGCGATATGGACGTCGTTCTTGACCTGCGCCGACAGCCCTTGTCCGCGCAGATGCTGCTGCGGACCGGCGAGGGGCGCTGGCTGTGGTATAGCCGGGGACATCATATCATCCTTGACGGTTTTGGCATGGCACTGATCGAGGCACGGGTGGCGCGGCTCTATGCGGTGGCAACCGGGGCAGGCGATGCGGGCGAGCCATTCGGCAGGCTGGCCGCCTTAATCCATGAAACCGCGACCTATGCCGACAGCCCCGCATGTGCCGTCGACCGTGCCTATTGGCAGGAGGAGTTGACCCGCTTTCGCGCCGATTTGCCCGTTCTGCGCAAGGGGGCCGAGGATTACGGCATATCCCCGATGCAGGCGGATTTCGTCCCCGGCGCCGGGTTCGAGGCCGCGCTGCAACAGGCGGCGACCCGCGCCGGACTAAGCTGGGCCGATATGGTGACGCTGCTGTCCGCCATCTGGCTGACCTGGCATGATCCCGGTCGCAGCGGGGTGGGCGCGATGCCCGTCTGGCTGCCTTACATGAGCCGCATGGGCAGTATCAGCGCCAATATCCCCGCGATGGTGGTCAATATCCTGCCGCTGATCGTCGATCCCCGGCCGGATGAGGGGCTGGAGGCGTTGATCGCCCGGCTGGCCCGGACACTTCGCCACCACCGTCGGCATGGACGTTACCGGATCGAGGATATGGCCCGCGATTGCGGCATCCCTGCTGGCCAACGCTTCCATTTCACCCCGCTGGTCAATGTCATGCCCTTTGCTCAACCGCAGTTTCCGGGGCTGGTGGCGCGGCGGCATGTTCTGGCGGCGGGGCCGGGCGACGGGTTCAATATCTCGTTTACCGGCGAGGGCACGGGTGCGGGTCTGGCGGCCTCGGTCGAGGCCGACCCGGCCACGCAGCCGCGCGATGGCTTTGCCACCCGCGTCAGCGCGTTCGAGGCATGGCTGCGCGCCATGGTGCAACAACTCGCCGCAAGGTCGGAACCGGAAACACGAAAAGAAATCGTGGTCTGAGACTGTTCCTGACGGCCCTCCGCCGCTAAGGTCGCATCTGCCAGCCAGCCCTGTTCAGCCCGCCGGTCACATTGTTAGCAAGGTAGCATGATGAACAGGCGCACGGCACTCGCCCTTATCGGACAGTCGGCATTCATGGCCACGGCAGCATCACGGATTTGGGCGCAGCCCGCCGGATGGCCGCGCCGGATTACGGGGGCGGACGGTCGGGCTGTCGAGCTCACCGCCCTGCCGCAGCGCATCTTGTCCAGTTCGGTCACACTGACGGGCACAGCCTTGGCCATTGGCGCGCCCGTCATTGCCTCGGCGGCAACGGTGAATGGCCAGTTCTTCACCCAATGGGCAGAACAGGCGCGCGACGTCGAACGGCTGTGGCCTGCCGGACGTGTCGATCTGGAATCCGTTCTGATGTTGGCACCTGATCTGATCCTTGTCTCGGCCAGCGGGGCGGATTCCGCGCTGGCACATGTCGCGCAGTTTTCGGCCATTGCGCCAACACTGATTCTGGATTACGCGCTGCAGCCCTGGCAGGCGCTGGCCATGCAGATCGGGCAGGTAACGGGGCGCGAAGATCAAGCGGCGGCCTTGCTGGCCGATTATGACCGCTGGATCGAGGATCAGCGGGCGCGGATGGTGCTGCCCCCCGGACAGGCCAATATCGTCAGCTATAACGGCCCCGGAATGCCGAACCCGGTGGCGCTTGCGACCGGGGTGCATGGGCGGCTGCTGGCGTCACTGGGCTTTCAGATCGAAGGACCACCGCCCGACTGGCCCGGCGGCGATGCGGCGGCGGGGGATTTCGTTCGCGTCGCTTATGAATATCTGCCCGATCTGACGGCGGAAACCACCTTCCTGCTGAATGCCGGGCAGGACCGGGCCGAGGCGTTCATGGTCGACCCGCTGCTGGCCAACCTGCCCTCGGTCCGGGCGGGACAGGTTTATGCCTTGGGCGAGACCTCATTCCGCATCGACTATTACAGTGCGCGCCAGATTGTCGAATTGCTGGCGGCCCGGTTTGCATCCGGGCGGGTCGGATGACGCGGGATATTCGCGCTGTCCTTGTCCTGCTGGGGCTGATGGTGCTGTCGCTTTTTGTGGGCACGCGCCCGATGCCGGTGGCCGACACATGGCAGGCGCTGACAGGCTTTGATCCGGCCCGAGGCGATCATCTGCTGGTCTGGCAGTTGCGGGTGCCGCGTGTGCTGCTGGGCGCGGTGGTAGGGGCGGCGATGGGGCTGGCCGCAGTGCTGATGCAGGCGCTGACGCGCAATCCTCTGGCCGATCCGGGTATTCTTGGCATTAATGGAGGTGCCGCGCTGGCGGTGGTGGTGGTGTTGGCCTTTGGGTTTATCGGCATGGGGGCACATGTCGTTGCCGCGCTGGCGGGTGCGGCCCTGGCCGGGGCGGTGGTTTCCGCGCTGGGCCGGTTGACCGGGCGCGATGATCCGACACCGCTGGTTCTGGCCGGGGCGGCGATGTCGGTTGTGCTGGCGGGCATCGCGCAAAGCGTCATCCTGAACAGCGATCAGGCGGTGCTGGACCGCTTTCGTTTCTGGGCGGTCGGCTCGCTGCAAGGGCGGGGCATGGAGCTGACCCTGCTGCTGGCACTGGTTGCGACGCTGGCCGGGGCGGCGGCGCTGCTGTTGGCTCCGACGCTGGATGCGCTGTCGCTGGGCAAGGAGACCGGGCGTGCGCTGGGCGCTGACGGGCGTGTGGGCTGGCTGGCGCTCGCGGTGCTGATTGTGGTTCTGGCCGGTGCGACAACCGCCGTCACTGGCCCGATCGGCTTTGCCGGGCTGGTCGCGGCCCATGTCGCGCGTGGGTTGAGCGGGCCGATTCATCGCAGGCTGTTGCCGCAAGCCATGATCGTCGGTGCCGCTTTGGTCGTCGGTGCGGATATGCTGGGCCGGGTCATCGCCCGCCCCGGCGAGGTCGAGGCGGGGATCATGTGCGCCCTGATCGGCGCGCCGTTCTTTTTGTGGCTGGTGCACAGCCGCCGGATGGCCCGGCTATGAGTGCCTCCGTGCCGCAGGGTTTGCGCCGGATTGGCCCGGTAGCGATGATTCTGCCGCAGCGGCTGCTGGTCGTTCAGCTTTTGCTGAGCGGGGCATTGCTCGCGCTGGCACTGGTCTCGCTGGCGCAGGGGCGGATGGCACTGCCCCCCGCTGCGATATGGGATGCGCTTTGGGGCCAGGGACCGGCCGCGCGGATCGTTCTGGACATTCGGCTGCCACGGTTGCTGACGGCGGTCATGGTCGGCGCGGCGCTGGCTATGTCGGGGGCGGCGATGCAATCGGTATCGCGCAATCCGCTGGGTTCGCCCGATATCATCGGGCTGACCACGGGTGCCGCCACGGGCGCGCTGATCTGGCTGATAGGCATGGGGCCGAGTGCGTTGGGGCTGGCGCTGGCTGCCGTGGCAGGGGGCGGCATCACCGCGCTGATGGTGCTGTGGCTGAGCGCGGGGCGCGGTGCGCGCGGATTGGTGCTGACGGGTTTTGGCCTTGGCGCGATGCTGGCGGCGGTGAACGGGGTTATTCTGGTGCGCGGCGATCTGGACCGGGTGATGGGGGCGGCGCTGTGGCTGGCCGGGTCGCTGGATGCGCGGGGCTGGCCCGATGTCGCGATGGCCGGTGTCGGGGTTGCTCTTGCCGGGCCGATGCTGGTCGCGCTTTCGCGTCCGCTGGCCCTGTCCGAGATGGGGGATGACATTGCCCATGCCCTTGGGCTGCATATGGGCCGGTTGCGCAGTTTTGTGGTGCTGGCGGCGGTGATGCTGGCTGCGCTGGCGACCGGGGCGGCGGGGCCGATCCCCTTCGTCGCACTGGCCGCGCCACAGATCGCGCGCACTTTGGTCAGGGCGCAGGGACCGGCGCTCATGACCTCTGCGCTTGTCGGCGCGGCTCTGGTTCTGGGGGCTGATCTGGCGGCGCGGAACCTGCCGTTGTCCGGTGTGATTTCAATCGGGCATGTGACGGGCATCCTGGGTGGGGTCTATCTGATCGGCCTGCTGGTCCTGCGAGGGCGCGGGACATCCTGATGGTTTTACTTGACCGCGTGGCGACAAAGCGCGACACCAAACCCGGACCCAGCAAAGGCAAGGCCGTTCCGAACCAACCCCCGAGGGACGTGCCATGAATGAAATGCTGCCTGCTGTCTCGCGTCCACCTTCTGACTGGTGTGCCCATTACTGGTTGCGGCGGATGCAGACCGCAGATGCGACCGGTGCCGATCTGGTCGCGTGGCGGTTGGGACAGGATGCCGATATAGGTGCGGTGCTGGCAGCGGCGCTGTCTCTGCCCTTGCAGCTGCCTGAACTGGCCCAAGGGTTTCGCCTTGGTCCAGTCGACTTATGCGCCGAGGCTCGGTCTGTTCCGTCTCCTGTCATCACACGAGCCGCATCATTGAGGATGCCATGCAGCACCTGTTGACGTTTCAGGCCGCCTCCCATGATCCCGAACACGACAGCCCGTTTCGGGTCTGTCTGATCCTGATGCAAGATGATGCGGTTCTGGCGCTGCGCGTCGAGCGGCTGGCCGGTGGCGATGACTTGCTGCAACGCGCGATCATGGTGATGACCGGGCGGTCGGCGCCTGTCGGGCTGGTGGCCGGGTTGCCGGTGCTGACCCGGCCACCCCTGAGCTGGATGCAACGTGCCTGTGGGGTCGCGGTCGTCGGAGAGATAGCCACGATCCATCTGCCGCAGCCGCCAAAGCCTACCATGGATCATGTCTGCGCGGTCTTGCGGGTGGCTTTAAATGAGCTTGGCTGCCCGGCTGATTGCAGCATCGGGATGCTGCCAGCCCAAGGCGGCGGGCATGTCGTCCTGCCCCGCGCTGCGGCGGAATATGGTGATGCAGCGTCGGTCGTGATTGGGCGGCTGTCGCCCGGTCAGGCTTTACCGGGCGCGCCATCCGCCAGGCGGCTGATCTTGCCGCCGCTGGCAGATGAGACCGCGCCAGCGATCATATTGGGGTTGCGAGATCTTGGGGCCGATCTGGAACTGGAATTGTCCTGCGCCCCCAGCCTTGCGCCGGGGCTGGCACAGATGCTGCTTGACCGGCTGGCGGCGCATTGGCACTCGCCGCCAGTTGCGGCGACAGGTCCAGATATTGCGACCATAATCTTGCAAGAGTTCCGCACGGCGCTTGGCGTGGCGGATCTGTCGGCAGATGATGATTTCTTCGATCTGGGCGGGCACTCCCTGACCGCCACACGGATCACCGGGCGGCTGGCCAGCCAGCACGGCATCCGTATTCGGTTCGAGGATATTTTCGCCAATCCGACCGCGCGCAAACTGGCTCTTTGCGCCACGCAGGAACAGGCGGTTCCCGACAGTGTTGAGCTGGGCGAAACCACCGGTGATGCGCCGCTGTCATTGGCGCAGGCGTCCTTGTGGAAGGCTTATGCCGCGCTGGGCAAGGGTGACATCTTCAATATCCCCTTTGCCCTGCGCTTCCTTGATCCCGTCGACGAGCAGGTCTTTGCTGCGGCCTTTCGCGACCTTCTGATCCGGCACGATATTCTGCGCAGCCTGTTTGTCGAGGATGAAAACGGCTCTGTCCGGCAGCGCCCTGTTTCGCCGCACCAACTGGATGATCTTGACTGGTTCCAGCCCGGCACACAAACCACAGGCATGACACGTAAGGACGAGGCGCGGCACGTCTTTGACCTCAGCCGTGAATTGCCGCTGCGGCTGCGATTCCTGCGTGAAGATGGTGCTCAGGTTCTGTCCTTGCTGTTTCATCATATCGTTCTGGATGAATGGTCCGTCGATCTGCTGATGGATGATCTGGCCATGGCCTATCGGGCCCGCGCCACGGGGCGGGCGCCGGAATGGGCGGTGCAACCCGCGCCATTTGCCGATTTTGCCCGCGCGCAGGCGAAGGCCGGACCGGGGAACACGCATCTGGCCTGGTGGGTGGACAGGTTGCGCGCGGCCCCGCCCCGCCGTCCCTTCGTCGCGGGCTCGGGCGATCAGGGCGGGGCCGGGCGGACGGATGGCGGCTGGCGCGAGATCACCGTTCCTGCGGATGTCGGCGCGGGCCTGCACCGGACCGCCCGCGCGCAGTACGCCTCGCTGTTCAACATCGTTTACGCCGCGATTGCCGCCGCGCTGCGCGATGTGTCGGGGCAGCATGATCTGGTGATCGGAACCTCGGCGGCGGGGCGCGGCGACCCGGCCTTTTTCGATACGGTGGGGTATTTCACCAACGTGGTTGCCCATCGTTTGCGGATGGCGGCGGATGCCTCGCCCCGGATGCTGACGGGGCAGGTGCGCGACATGATAAACGGCTCGCTGCTGCATGACTCGATCCCGATTGATCTGGTCGAAGAGGCGCTTGGCCATCCCGGCCCGGAACATATGTTCGAACTGTTCATTCAGATCCACGCGGGAAATCGCATGAATGGCAACCTGACCGGCGCGGACGGGGCGCAGATCCGCTATCGCCAGATCGACCCTGACAAGGCGGAATCCCTGCTTGGCCTGCAATTCGAGGTGGTCGAGGATGTGATCGACGGCGCGCGCGACCTGCGCGTTATGATGAGCTATCGCACCGACAGCTATGGTCCCGCCGATGTGGACCGGCTGGAAGCTGCGGTCTCCGCCATGTTCGCCCGGTTCGCCGATATGGAACGGGCCGACGCAGCCATGATTCCGGGTGATGCGTGAAGGCTGACGACAAGATACAGGCGCAGGGGCTGGTCGTCGGCTATGGCGGGCAGCCGGTATGCCGGGGCGTGGATCTGGATATTCCGCCGGGCGGGTTTACGGTGATCGTCGGGCCGAATGGCTGCGGCAAATCGACATTGTTGCGCAGCATGTGCCGCCTGTTGACCCCGGATGCGGGGCAGGTTCTGCTGGCTGGGCATGACATCGCGCGGCTTCCGGCGCGGGAACTGGCGCGGCGGATCGGCCTTTTGCCCCAATCGGCCGAGGCCCCGGCAGGCATAACCGTTGCCGATCTGGTGGCGCGGGGGCGCTATCCGCATCAGGGCTTCTTCCGGCAGTGGAGCGAGGCCGATTCCAGTGCCGTCACCGCCGCAATGACAGCGACGGGCGTGGCCGGGCTGGCAGACCGTCAGGTCGATCACCTGTCCGGCGGGCAACGGCAACGGGTCTGGGTTGCGATGGCGCTGGCGCAGCAGACACCGATTCTGTTCCTGGACGAACCGACAACCTATCTGGATATTGCCCATCAAGTCGATCTGCTTGATCTGCTTGCCGGGCTGCACGAAGGGGGGCGGACGCTGGCTGCCGTGCTGCATGACCTGAATCAGGCGTGCCGCTATGCAACCAGTCTGGTGGTCATGTCAGAGGGGCGAATCGTTGCACAGGGCGTGCCAGATCAGGTGATGACCCCCGGACTGATGCGCGCTGTCTTTGGGCTGGACTGTCTGGTGATCCCCGATCCCGTGACAGGGCGGCCGATGATCGTGCCGAAAAGTCGCACTATCCGTCCGGGACTGTCTTCATCTGTTGATTACAAAAACAATCAGGCTTAGCCTGCGCCAAATTGAAAACGGGACGGCCAGCCGGGGCAAGCAATCCCATATCAGCGAATGAGGGACTGATATGAGATCAAGCAATCTGGCGCGGCTTCTGTGCAGCGTCTGCGCAATCGGTGGTTTCTGCGGCCTGCCCGTTTCTGTGACGGCGCAGGAGGCATCTCCGACTGTGATCGTTCTGGATACGCTTGTGTTACATGGCGAAAAGGTCATGCGCAGCCTGTCCGACACCGCGTCTTCGGTCTCGGTGATTGCGGCACAGGATATCGAGGCGAATCCGTCCGATGACAGCGTCGAGCAGGTCATCGAGAATGTGCCGAACGTTATTTTTACCGGAACGGTCGGTGCGCCGATGATACGCGGGCAGGACAGCCAGGGCCCGAACTCTGGTGCGGGGGCGTTTTTCGGCGGCACTGTGCCGCGGGCCTCGATCAGCGTGGATGGCCGGTATTTAAGCTATAATGAATATGCCTATGGCGCGGCCTCGGCATGGGATGTTGCGGGGATCGAAGTATTTCGCGGCCCGCAAACCACGTCGCAAGGGGCCAATTCCATCGCTGGGGCAATCATCGTCCATACGGCGGACCCGACCTTTACCCCTGAAGGGGCTGCGCAGTTGCAATATGGGTCGAATGCGCGCCGACGCGCGTCACTGGCCTATTCCGCGCCGATCTCCGACGATCTGGCTGCGCGGGTGGCGCTGGACTATTCGGCGCGCGACACGTTCATTGACTATGTCAGCCCCAATTTCGCCAAGGGCGCTTCCGATCAGGATTTCGAATCGAAAATGGCGCGGGTCAAGCTGTTATGGCAACCGTCCGACCTGCCGGGGTTCGAGGCAAAACTGACATGGCAATACGACCGCACCAATCGCCCCACATCGGAATCGGCATTCGCACCCTTTGAGGATCTGGAAAGCCTTGCTGCCACGATGCCAAGCTGGAACCAGCGCAGCAATGCTCTGGTCCTTGATACCAGCTATGATTTCGGCAATGGCACGCAACTGATAAACCAGTTGCAATATTCCAGATCGGACAGCCATCGGGTGATCGAGCCGATGACCAGCGGTGCCGCCGATATTGATCTGCGCTCGGTATCCAATGAGACGCGTGTTACTTTTGGCGATGCAGATCATCAGGGGCTGAGCGGTGTGGCGGGTCTGTTTGTGTCGCGTAAAAAGACCGACGAGGACCTGTATCTGCGCGGCACATCCTATTTCGAGGATCAGAAGGACAGTTTTGGTCTTTATTCGGAGATGACCTGGCAGTTCGATGGTCCATGGTCCGTAACGGGCGGGTTGCGCTATCAGCGCGACCGGGTGCAGCGCAGCGGCACGTCCAGCTTTGCCACAGGGGTTCTGAATTACGATGAAACCTTTGACGAATGGCTACCCAAGCTGTCGGTGGCCTATGATCTGTCGGATCGCTCCACGGTCGGGGCGATGGTCAGCAAGGGATACAATCCCGGCGGTGTGTCGCTGAACTTCCAGACCGGGCAATATGTCCCGTTCGATCCCGAAACGGTGTGGAATTACGAGTTGTTCGGCCGTACGTCCTTGATGGAAGATCGCCTGATCCTGACCGGCAACCTGTTCTACAGTGATTTCAGGAATGCGCAGCGTTATGTGCAGGTCAGCATACCGGAAAATATCGGGCAAAGCCTGACGGTGAATGCCGAAAAGGCGCGCTCCTATGGGCTTGAGATCGGCGCGGATTTTCAGGCTCGCGACGATCTGCGGCTGCGGGGCGGGGTCGGGCTGCTGCATACCGAGATCACCGGGTTCAAGAACGCGCTGGCCGATTTCGAGGGCAAGCAGTTCTCTCGCGCGCCGGGCTATACGTTCAGCTTTGGTGCGGATTGGGATATTACCCCCCAACTGCGCCTGTCAGGCGATCTGCGCCATACGGACGGGTATTTCTCGGATGACGAGAACACGCCAGCTTACGAGATCGACAGCTATACCGTCGCCAATATGCGACTGGCCTATACGATGGACAGCGGGATGGAGCTGTTCGCCTATGCGAATAACATCTTTGATGAGCGCAAGCCCGTCTACAAGATGATTAACCGCTCGGTCGGCGGGATCGAGGCGGCGATGCTGGAACCGCGCGAGATCGGTATCGGGCTGATGCACCGCTTTTAACGGCTTCGACGGGTGGTCCGAATGCGGGCCACCGACCAGATCAGCGAAGGGATTCCCGCCATGACCGACAAAATCGCCGGGAATTCCGGTCCTGAACAGGCTTGGGCCATCATGGCCCCGGTCAAGGGGCGTATCAGTGTCGCGATGGCGTTTGGTGCGGCCTCGGGGCTGGCCGTTCTGGCGACGATGGTCTGTCTGGCCATGGTCGTCCTGATGCTTCGCGACCGGCCCGGCGAATGGCCTTGGGGCTGGATGCTGGGGGCACTGGCGGGGGCGGTGGCCAGCTATCTGGCGCGGCTGGGGGCGTTCAACCAATCCCATTACGCGGCCTTCCGGCTGGAGCGTATCTTGCGCAGCGATCTGGCCGAGCGTCTGGCCGAGGTGCCTTTGGGCTATGTTCAGGCGCAGGGCGCGGGGGCGCTGACCAAGGTCATTCATGATGACGTGAAGGCGCTGCATGTCTTTGTCGCTGACAGCACGCCGCTTTATGCGCGTGCCTATGTCACGCCGCTGGTGACACTGGCCTTGCTGCTGTGGCTGGACTGGCGGCTGGCGCTGGCGGTTCTGGCGGTTCTGGGCTGCGGTATCGCGGTCATGCGCGGGGCGCAGGCGCGGCGCAGGTCGATGGCGCAGCTTTACAATGATGCACGCGAAAAGGTCAGTGCCGCCATTGTCGAGTTCGTGCAGGCGATGCCGGTCGTGCGGATGTTCGACACGGGCAATGCCAGCTTCGGCCGCTATCAGCGGGCGCTTGATGCCTATCGGCGGGTGCTGGAACGCTGGTATCGCGAATCCGGCAATTCGGTCAGGCTGACTTGGGCGATCCTCAGCCCGCTGCCGACGCTGGCGGTGGTGCTGTGGCTGGGGGCT
>JAUNTL010000020.1:23184-37326 GCA_030538705.1 Paracoccus sp. (in: a-proteobacteria)
CTGATCTGGCGCGCTGATCTGGACCCGGTGCGCTGGTTGGCGGTGCTGCTGTTGTGCACGGGGATGGCGGAATCGGTGATGCCGATGATGATGCTGCGCCATATGATAGACAAGGTGCGCCTGTCCATCGGGCGCATCCAGAACGTGATGACTGCGCCTTTGCTGCCCGTGCCCGCGCCGGGTCATGAACAACTGCCGCAAGACGCCAGTGTCGAGTTTCAGGATGTCGGCTTTAGCTATGGGCCTGATGAACCCGAGGTGTTGGCAGGCGTCAGCTTTTCCGCCGCGCCGGGGACGGTGACGGCACTGGTCGGGCCATCGGGGGCGGGCAAAAGCACCGTTGCCCGCCTGATCCCGCGGTTCTGGGATGTGACCTCGGGGCGGATCCTGATCGGCGGGGTCGATATTCGCGACGTGGGGGCCGAAACGCTGATGCGTCAGATTGCCTTCGTCTTTCAGGAGAACTTTCTGTTCTCCGACAGTATTGCCGCCAATATCCGGCTGGGCAGCCCTGATGCCAGCGATGAACAGGTGATCGCGGCCGCCCGCGCGGCACAGGCGCATGATTTCATCATGGCGCTGCCACAAGATTACGACACCCCCGCAGGGGAGCGTGGGGCGGCGCTTTCGGGGGGGCAGCGACAGCGTATCACCATCGCCCGCGCCATCTTGCAGAACCGCCCCATTCTGGTGCTGGATGAAGCCACGGCATTCGCCGACCCGGAAAACGAGGCTGCGCTGATCCGCGCCATCGGGGCGCTGGCGCGCGGCAAAACCGTCATCATGGTGACGCACCGGCTGCAAAGCGTGGTTCATGCCGATCAGATCCTGGTCTTTGACCACGGGCGCCTGACGGAAAAGGGCACCCATGCCGACCTGCTGGCGCAAGACGGGCGCTATGCCCGCCTGTGGGCCAGCCACGAGGCTGCACAACGCTGGACCCTTGGCGGGCAGGAGGCAACCACATGAGCAAGCCCGGCAAAACAGGCCCGACCCCGATCCGGGAAACCTGGCGGCAGTTGATGGAAAGCGTCGCTCCCGATCAGGCGCGGTTTCGCGCCGCGATCCTTGGGCTGGCGGCGGCCGCGGCAATGCAGGGGCTGGCGCTTGCGGCAATCGTGCCGCTTTTTTCGCGGGCGTTTCATCATCAGGACTGGCCCGGCTTGTTGCGCTGGCTGTTGATCGTGACGGCTCTGATGGCGGCGACCACCTTGCTACGCTGGTGGGCGCAGGGGTTTGATTTCAACGGGGGTATGGCCGCCGCAACCCATCGTCTGCGCCTGCGCCTTGGTGGCCAGATGCGGGCCATGCCGTTGGAAACTCTGCACGGCCATCGCACGGGCGAGTTGAACTCGATGGTGCTGAACAATGTCGATGAAAACCTGCTGACGACGCTGACCATCCTGAACCTGATCTTTATTTCGGTCATCACGCCGCTGGCGGCGGGGCTGGCGCTTCTGGCCGTGGACTGGCGGATCGGGCTGGTCATTCTGGTGATCTTTCCGGCCATCATGCCGCTGTATCGCTGGCGTAGGCCCGCCATCGGACGCGGCAAACGTATTCTGGGCGAGGCCCATCAGCAGGCCAATGCCGATGTGCTGGAATATACGCAGGGTCTGGCCGTGCTGCGTGCGGCCTGTCAGGCGGGCGCGCGTGCGGGCCATTTGTCGCAGACCTTCCGGCGGCTGGAAGACATTCAGGTCTATGGCCACCGCAAGGGCGAAAAGCCGAACATCATCGTCTCGACCACGGTCGAGGTCGGGCTGATGCTGATGCTGGGCTTGGGTGTGTTCTGGGTGGTGAACGGCTCGCTTGATCTGGCGGTTCTGGCGGCGCTGTTCGTCATCGTCGTGCGCCTGTCCGAGCCGCTGGCGACCTTTATCCTTTACACCGCAATTCTGGAACTGATCGAGGCGGCGCTGGCCAGAATCAAGGCGCTGCTGGCCATCTCGCCGCTGGAACAGCACCTGCCCGTTGCCATGCCGCAAGGCCATGACATCCGGTTCAGCGAAGTGGGCTTCGGCTATACCGGCGCGGGGGCGACGGTGCTGGACGGAATCAGCCTGACGATTCCGTCCGGCAGCCTGACCGCGCTGGTCGGTCCATCGGGTTCGGGCAAGACCACGCTGACCCGGCTGATCCTGCGTCATGCCGACCCGCAGCGGGGGCAGGTTCTGATCGGTGGCGCGGACCTGCGCCAGATCCCCGAGCCCGACCTGCGCAGGATGCTGTCGGTGGTTTTTCAGGATGTGCATCTGTTCAATGACAGCGTGATGGCCAATATCCGCATGGCCCGCCCCGACGCGACCGACGCCGAGGTTCACGCCGCCGCCCGCGCCGCCCAGTGCCTCGATTTCATCGAGCGCCTGCCGCAAGGGTGGGAGACGCCCCTCGGTGACATCGGCGAAAGGCTGTCAGGCGGGGAACGCCAGCGCATCTCGATCGCGCGCGCCCTGCTGAAGAATGCCCCCATCGTCATTCTGGACGAGCCGACCGCCGCGCTGGACACCGAAAGCGAACGCGCCGTGCAGCGGGCCATCGACGCTTTGGTGCGTGATCGCACGGTGATCGTGATCGCACACCGGCTGTCCACGGTCATGGGGGCGCAGCAGATCGTGGTGATCGACGAGGGCCGGGTCGTGCAGCAAGGTAATCATAACGCGCTGTTGGCACAGCCCGGCCGCTATCGCGATATGTGGCAGGCGCAGCAATCGGCGAAGATGTGGTTTGCTGAGGGGTAAGGGGGCAGGTGGTGAGCGTGATATGGTTATCTGCCGATGGTGAATCATACCGCAAACAACTCTCTCGACGCACCTGGAGTGTTACAATCTCTTGAGTTGGCCGCCGGCAAACCGCTCGACAACTGCGATGGCCTCTTTCGATGCCTCGACGATATCATCTGCCTTAGGTGGAGGATCATCGAATTTTCCGCCGTGGGAGAGGTCATTCATCAGAACGCTTTTCAGCTCGATTTCATAGTCACTAATCAGTAGCTCGCAAAATGTTTCGAACTTGTCCAAGTCCGGCCTGCAGAATTTCCACATGCTCTCAACCACTGACCGAATGCAATTTGGCGTCATGAAATCGGGGGCAGCCTGCCCTCTGCTGACATCAAAAACATGTTTTAGCTGCTGTAGATGTGGTGTCGCAAAGCCTTTCTGGCTAACCAAACTGTGCTGGGTGGCCCCTGGAACAAGTTGAAACAGCCCATCTTTCGGTATCGTATTGTTGCTACTGGCAACGTTATAGAAGTAGTTGTTATGCGTCAGAACAAGCATGCGAGGGCGTGGATTTCCTGACTTGGGGTTAAACTCAATTTCACCCGCCGCACTGATCCGCAACAGCTTCAGGGTCTGCACAATCGTGTACACATAGTCGAAAGACATCGACGTCACCGGATCGTCGAACACAAAATAAAGTCTGCTGTAATCGTCGTTTGACGCAACCTTGAGATGGCTCTGCGCGAGGAAATAGCAAAACGCCATGACCGATTTCTCGCCGTCGCTCAGGGTTCGGTCTCCACCCCGGGCCATGCTTTTCTGCTCACGAAGCACCTTGAACGTGTCGGCGTCGAATGTGTACCTCTGCCCGAAGAACCGCCTCAGAAGAAGCGAGAAGGTTTCCGCAACCCGGGTTCGTGCATCAGCCTTGTCCCCCTGTGTCCGGCGTAGCTCGGCGATTTCGTCCGCTAGTGCTCGGCTTTGTTGGCCTATCTGCTTGATAGATGATATTTCCGTGGCATTCGAATTACCGAATTCCCAGCGCATTGCCGCGCAGCCATCATTTTGAAGGGCGAGACGTTCGTTTTTTGAATTTCCGGCCAGGTTGGAGATTTCTTCATATAATGCTGCGTTCTGGCGGCAGCGTTTGACGAGTATTTCAAGCTGTCTTGCGATATCCCCTTCAGGCATCGGTTGCGGGACCGCAAGTTTTTCCAGCTTGACCGAAAGAGCCGCGTGCAAACTCTTCAGGGCATTGTCCAGACCATCTAGGATAGGCTCAATATCCTCAACTTCCTTGTCCTGAGCCGATGGGAAATATGCCTTCAGGTCATCAAAATGCGATTTGGCCGACAGATGCTGCGTCCGCAAGGTAGCCAAATTTTCCTTTGCTGTCGCGATATCACGCTGCAGCGCAGCCAAACTGGCCTTTTCCTTCGCCTCCGTGTCGTCAAAATATTCCTGATATCTGGATATGGCCAGCAGGCCAGCCTCTGACAGGGTTTGCGTACAGAAAGGGCAATCGTTGTCCGCGGTCTCCTGCAGACGAAGTCCAGAACGAAAGAAGTCAGGATCTTCGGCGATCTTTCGCTTCACGTCTTCTGCGACGCTAGATGGCGACGTCACTCGCGCCAGCGCCGCCTCAAACGCAGCCCAATCGAGGCGCAGCCCGTCCGGCACCGGTCCGACCGGTAGTTTTGGGTCGCTGGGAAGGGATTTGAACTTGTTGTAGCTTGCCAGCAGCTCCGAAGCCGCTTTTTGGGGCTGGCTTCCAGAGAAAGGGCTATCCTCGAAGTAGACGTTGGGATTCAATGATTTGAAACTGCCAAGCGCGGAGTTGATCCCGAAATCTGCGCGCAGTTTTTGCTTCTGCGCCTCGAACTCCTTGTTCAGGTTGTCCCTCGCGGCAGCCAGAGTACTGTCCTTTTCCGCTTTCTCGGCTTCCTTGGCATCTATCGCAAGATTCTCCCGGCCAACGATGATTTCATGGTCGATATTACCATCCAGTTCGAACCGCTTTTGCCGAAGGTGGAGGTCTACGTAATCTTCAGAGAACACGTGGAACAGATATTTCGGTGCAGAGAAACTGACACTGCCTGCGGTCCTGTTCAGTTCGATCTGCCCGATGCAGGTGGCATCCTCCCAGAGGCTGAAGGTACCTCTACCTGCCGAGGCTTCTTCTGAAACCAGCCGCTCTGCAATCTCTTCGCGGCGAATCCCTTCCAGCGAATTTTCATCAAGCAACCGCAGTGATCTTGCCAGAAATGACTTTCCGGTCCCGTTCCTCGCAAAAATCAAATTCTGCTTGTATTCTGAAAGCCCTGCATCCAACGATATGATTGGGCCGATGTTCTTGATTTTGATTTTAAGAACTGGCTTCGATTTCGGTTGAGTGCTCATGGGCCAACATCTTCTTTTCGGGCATAGACGAACAAATCCTAGCGTGACCAAACCGCTCTGGATAGCCAGGGATCTCTCTTTGTGTCGTGATAGTGGTCAGCATGTTCCTCGACGACTGAAAGGGGCCATACGACACCGGCTGAACCAGTCTCGGCCGCGCCCGCATCATGCCAGCCACGGCATCGACACTGGCTCGCAAGGGCGAATCCATCAGATGTGCATAGCGCGCCGTGGTGCGGGTCTGCGAGTGACCCAAGAGTTTCCCGATGATCTCCAATGATGCGCCGCCGCTGACCAGCAGGCTGGCGAAGGTATGTCGCAAATCATGAATGCGGACGCCCGGAAGCTCGGCCTTTTCCTGTATTCCCTTCCAGAACCGCCGGATTTCCTGCACCGGCTGATCCTTGTCGGCATCGCCCGGAAACAGCCAGCCGCAATCTTTCGGCACGATCCCTTGCCGCAGCCGCACCAGTGCCGCCGCCTCGGTCGAGATCGGCACGCGGTGAATCCGGCGCTGTTTGGTTTTCATAGCGGGTTTCGCCCACGCGCCCTGTTCCAGGTCGAATTCCTCGAACCGGGCCGCGCGGACCTCGCCCACGCGTGCGCCGGTCAGCATGCACAGGCGGATGAGGGTGGCGGCGCGCTGATCCTCGGCGGCGGACAACGCATCGCTGAGGCGGCTGATTTCGTCCAGTGACAGGAACCGATCCCGTTCAACCTCGGTGCGGCGACGGAAGCCAGCGGCGGGATTGTCACCGCGCATCTTCCACTGCACGGCCAGATTGAACATTTTCCGCAACGCCTCGCCTGTCCGATTGGCGCGGATCGGGGTCGGGCGCGGTGCGGCCAGAGGTTTGCGGCGCTTGGCCTTGGCTTTCGCTGGGCGCGCACGGCCCTCGGCGATTTTGGCCAGCAGCTTTTCGACATCAATCGGTTCGATCTCGGCCACCAGCTTGTTCTTCCAGTCCGGCTCGACCAGTTTGCGCATCATGCTTTCCTGATCGGCCTTATTGCGCGGGGCCAGATATTCGGCGTGTTCCTTCAGATAGCGGTCAATCAGGTCGGAAATCCGAGGCGCATCGCGGGCATCTTCTCGATCCGCCATCGGGTCATTACCCGCGTCGATGAAGCGCCGCAGCGCCTTGGCGCGTTCGCGCGCGGCGGTGACGCTCCATTCCGGCCAGCGCCCGATGGTATAGCGGCGCTGACGCCCGCTATGGCGGTAATCGAACATGAACGACCGGCTGCCGGACGGGTAGATGCAGAGCGACAGGCCGACCACATCCATGTCAAAGATCTGGTAGGATTTGCCGCGGGGCTCGGCGCTACGGACGGCCTTCTCGGTCAATTTTTCTCGTTGTTTCATATGGTTGTTTCCCCTTCAAGGCATCCAGACGGATGCGTAGAGCAGGGCCAATAGCAACTGATATCTGCACCGGAATGCGCGGAATGAACCGGAACGGGGCCGGGATCTGCCAGCGCTTGCGCGAATCTCAAATGAGATACATACTGGCGGGGCCAACAGAGGATACCCCCCATGCCCGCGCAAACCTCAATGCTTCATGTCCGTGTGGATGACCAGCTGAAGGCTCAGGCCGCCGAGGCGTTATCGGGGGTTGGCCTGACCTTGTCGGATGCGGTGCGGATCTTGCTGACCCGTATCGCGGCCGAAGGTGGCCTGCCTGCCGGGTTGGTCGCTGATGCTGATGCCTATGATGCCTGGTTTCGGACCAAGGTGTTGGAGGCGCTGGCCGACCCTCGCCCTGCCACGTCGCATGATAAGGTGATGGCAGAGGCACGCAGCCTGATCGCCGGGAAACATCGTGCCTGAACTTGAATGGAAGGCTGCGGCCATTGCCGATCTGATGGCAATCGTTGACTATATCTCGGACGATAATCCGGCAGCGGCAATGGCCTTGATGCAGGAAATCGATAGCAAGGTCGCGTCGTTGCCCGCCCATCCCAAACGCTGCCGCCCCGGCAGGGTGGATGGCACGCGTGAGCTGGTGGTCAGGCCGAATTATATCGTGATTTATGCGGAAACGCCCTCGGTCGTGACTGTGCTGCGCGTTCTGCATGCTGCGCAGATGTGGCCATGATCGGGCGCTACAGATCCTCCCCGATCCCATCCACCATGGCGATGCGCGCGCCGATCCATTCCATCACATTCACCGCCATGGAATTGCCCAAGGCCTTATAGCGCGGCCCATCGGCAGCGGGTTTGCCGCCGCGATACGGGATCAGCGTGTAATCATCGGGAAAACCCTGTAATCGTTCGCATTCGCGCGGTGTCAGGCGACGCACGGCCCAAGGCGCGGCAAGGTAGCTGCGCGATGATCCGCCACTGGCAGCGCGGATATTGGCGGTGTCGTGTGGCCCTTCCGGCATCGCGCCCTCGTCCCGCCCGCGCAGGTCGAATGCCACCGGCTGGGCCAGATAGGTCTGCTGCTTCATCCCGGCCTCGGCCGCTAGCGCGGCAGTGATCTGACCATCACCACTTGTCAGCCGAACTTCATCGCGGGTGTTCTGCGCGAAGGCCACGGCGGCATGGCCACCGGCATTGGCATGGCTGGTCTCATGCGCCATGCTGCGCAATGTGGGGTGCGATCCGTCCTCGACAGCCTGCACTTCGCTGCCCTTGCAGTCGAAGGCGACCGCTTGCGGGACAGGCCGTGCCTCCAGCGTATAGGATGCGCCATCCGCCCGGAATCCGGCCCCGTCCGGCCCCGCAGCGGGGTTCTCGCTGCCAGCGCGTTCCTGAATTGCGATGGGGATCAGCGGCGTGCCGCGCCCGGTGCCATCCTCGCCGGCGTCGTGGCCTTCAGCGCGCAGCGCATGAGCGACAAAGGTTTCCACCTCGAAATCCACCTTCTGGCCTTTGGCGGTCAGACATGCGGCGGCGTCGATCGGGCCAGAGGTATTCCCACCGCCGAAACCTCGGGCAATCAACCCTCCGTCAAGGTCGAAATCGGTGCCGAGTCCACCACCGCCTGCAGGGCGCGCTGCAATTGTGGGGGCAGGGATTTGCCCCGGCGTCCGGCGCGGCGCAGAATGCCCGCGCAGGCTTTCGCGGTCAAATAATACCGCCGCAGCACGTCGCCAGTCTCCAAGATATCCGATAACGAAGACACGTCGCCGTCGCTGGGGCACCGCCCGGCCAAATCGGCATGTTCGCACGAACTGAGCGCCCAGAATTCGGTAGGCGACCCCATACCCGAGTTCCGCCATCCCCCCGAGGATGGCGCCAAAATCCCGTCCTCCGTTCGATGACAGGACACCGGGCACATTCTCCCAGACCAGCCAGCGGGGGCGATAGCGCTCAGCAATGGCAAGATAGGTAAGCGCGAGGTTGCCACGCGGATCGCAAAGCCCCGCCCGCAATCCGGCGACCGAGAAGGACTGGCAGGGCGTTCCTCCGACGAGAAGATCGACAGTTGCATCGGGCCAGCTCCTGAGCCTGGTCATGTCGCCCCAATTGGGGACGTTTGGATGGTGGTGCCTGAGAACGGCGCAGGGGAAGGGCTCGATCTCCGAGAAGGCGACCGGCTGCCAGCCAAGGCCCCGCCAGGCCACGGTCGCGGCCTCGATCCCGCTGCAAACGCTGAGATATTTGATTCGGTTTTCCATGCCACTGCGCGTGGCATGGGTGCGGGGCGGAAAGCGCGGAATGAACCGGAATGAAAGCCGGTGTTCTTGTTCCGGTCACATGCGAATCGGGTACGGGATAGCGGGATTCGGGCAGGTGGGGCAGGGGGGTGTCGCCACGCGGGCAGGGCAATCTTTCGATGCTGTTCGGCACCGGGCCATTTCTATTGACTCAACGCCTGCTCAACAGCCGAAACCCGTTTGAGCCGCATCCGGGCGCGGCGGGTGCGGGTGAATAGCGGCGAATACGGGGAATTTACCCAAAGCTGCCAAAGGCTTGCACGTCTAACCCACTGATTTGCAATCATATTGCAAATCCCGCGTCCATCGGCTCATAACCTGAAGGTCATAGGTTCAAATCCTATCCCCGCAACCAAATCTTCCAAATAAATCAAATGCTTGGATTCCGACAGAAACGGTCGAGCATCCCCATCGCCGTTTTACATCAACGCCACGTCAACGTTTGACGAGGCCGGTGGGCCGAGAGTCGCACTCGCAAAGGGGGAGCCCATCATTCTGTGAGCTCCTGAAGAATGTAGCCTTGAAAAACTATCTCTTTACAATCCAGCTTTGACGTGATCTGGCGCAGCGTGTCCAAATCCTCACTGGTAGAGAAAATCACCTGTTGCCCGCGCTCTTTTGCACCCTGAGCTCTGTGTAGCAAGCTCTCAAAGCTGACCTTTGACGAAGACTGCTGACGAGGTTCGTCAAACACCAAGAGGTTTGGGTGATTTGTTTCTTGGTCAGCGGCCAGCTCTAATAGGCCAAGCTGATAGGCCCATTTGAGACGTATTGCATCGCTCGCAGACGTTTCGAATCCGATCTCATAGCCTTCCTTTTCTGGCCGGTAACTGTCTTCTGAGATCGCCAGTTCAGAAGGCGGAAAAGTGCTGAATCCAAACTCTGATGTCTGAGCCTGTAGCAACTGGGTCAGGCGCGCAAATTTTGCACGATCTTTGGCAGACAGCTTGTCTTTCGACAGCTTGGCCTCTTGGTCTAGCAAATGAATATATTCGGACTGGAGCCGAGACAGTGTCTCAATCCCGTCGCTGAATGCAGTCTGAATGCCCTCTAGCTCGCGCACTCTTGCTTCGGCGATAATACGCTCCTCAATTACAGCTGCAGAGGGATTCGAGCCAGGTGAAATTAGTTCTGCGCGAAGGGTTCTGATGTGGGAGCGTAACAGCGAAATCTCGCTGTCGATTGCCATGAGTTCTTCTGATCGAACAGAATCTTCTTTGAGCTCTCGCGCAAGAATGTCTTCAAACATTTTCTTTTGAGATCGAATATACTCAATGTTCTCGGAAATCGGCATTACCGCTTCAAGGATTTCTTGCGAAAGTAGGGTATCGGTAAGCGCCTGCTCGCAGGTTGGGCAGCGATCTGGCGTAAGTGATTCTATGGTACCCGAATACCGTTGCAACTTTTGCACATCCAGATTTTTCTGCAGATCCTCACCTAGTGTCGAAATGCGACGTCGAAGTGATGCAATGTCCGAGAGCCTAAGCTGCCGCCGCCCATGCAACGCAATTTTAGTTACGTTCAGCTGATCGACTCTTTCGGTCACAGAGGCCAATCTACCTGCAGTCTCGCTCGCATGCTCATCCACAAGTGGGACAGTTATGTTCCCAAGTTCGAGTGCGGTTTGTCTCTGGGAGGTGACCAGATCGTCTAACGGTCTGTGGTTATCCCCAACCGTGATCTCGACGTGAGCCTTCTCTAGGGCACCTTTGTCGGCTGTCGGCTTGTCGCTGAGCGAAACAATACGTCCTCCGCCGCGAGCCAACAGCCGAACCAATTCCTCCTTTGTAGAGGCCCAGGATTTTGCATTCTGAGAGATCTTTTCAGTCAGTCGCTCTCTTTCGATCTCTAGGCGATGCACATCAAGATCCATTATGAACTCGACGGCTCGCTTTTGTACCTCCCTGATCCTCATATATGTTGGAATCGCTGCAGGAATTGTTGACCAGCCAAATTTCTGCTCTACCCAAAAGAGAGGAAAAACGGTTTCCAGGTAAAGCTTCGTTTCCGGCGCGTCGTATCTGCGGACTTTGGGCAGCTCCCAACCAATGAAGTTCTCAAGAAAGAAGTGAAAACCATCTTCTCTCTGTGCAGCGCCCGGGTCCAGGACGAAGAAATTTTTCTGACGCAGGTTAGTCTGTTTCTCTGTTAGTGCTGCGCCAAAATCTACAGCTATCAAACGTGGATCGGTCTTGGCCTTTGCGGCCCTAGTTGTTGTAACTACCTCTCCTGCGGCGTTCTCTACCTCTAGAGAAATGTAAGATTCTAGAACATCAACTCGGCTTTGATCATCGTTGTTAAGGTAGCTGGTCATTGCGTGAGGCAGAGGTATTTCGCGCCGAGGGCTAAGCATTCGCTCGAGCCCAAGAACGTACAACATTCCTTGCATGCAGGTCGACTTGCCGCGCGTATTGTCTGCCCAAAGCACATTTAGTCCATTGCCGAAACGGATGTCTGTTCCGTAGACAGCCTTCGCTGTAATGGCCCTCATTCTGAGGTGTCTAATACGAAACTTCATGATGCTTCCTCCATGCGCCATACCCGCCTCATGAGCGCATCCGTGATTTTGGGTGCTACCTCCTTCAGGAAATTGCGCTCCTCATCTAAGAGCGAATCGGACTTCGTTAATTCCTCAGCTACACAGACGCCCTTGTCGGTAAGTTTCACGGCTACCCCGTTGCTCACTTCCACAAGTTTCAGCGCGTGGGCAAAACTAACGGCCCTGTTTAGCGACGGCTCAACTCTCACAGAGACATCCGCCGGTCGGTACCTGCCATCAAGGAGACCTCTAACTTCGTCTCTCCCTGCCTCGACCCTCACCGCGTGCGCTAGGAACTGGAGCTTCTGGAAGCTAGATTTCTTCGCTCGGCTATAAAAAAGCGAAAATATCAGAACTGACAGCCCCCACGACATTCTTAGATCGCCGGGTACAGGGCTGGGTCGCACATTATAAACAAACTTTGCATTCAAAAGCGATTGCTTGAGCGTTGAGTTCTTAGGCATTGGGGAAGTCTAGGGGACAGCGCATTATCCATTCCGAAACTACTCCATAGGATATTTGCTCAACATTTTTGGAGGAGAGACTTGGTGCCGCCTTCTGTATAGCGTCCGCCATAGCGTCTAGTTCAATTTTGAATACCTCGCCGGCACTAGGGCCGTAAGACGGACCGCCGAAACGCAGGCGGCGATTCCTACTAGAAATTGCAGATAAGATTTTCTCGTGCAGATCCGGAGCGCTGTCACGAAGAGTATCCAATAACGCATTGCCCTGTAGGAAGACGCTTGTCGCCTCAGACACTAGGTCATTTAGTTGATCTGGCTGAGCAATCTTACCGAGTTTGTGGGTGGCGTTCTTCAGTAGTTCCGATGAGCTGGCCTGCCAAGAGCTTAATTCTTCTATAGTGGGCTGAGGCACCGACAGATTCACATTTGAGAAATTTGCTAGGCCTTGCGCTGCTATATCGGAGGGAAAGGAAGACTGGTCATGGATTCCGACTTCGAAATTGACATCTAGAGCTGGGCAGTTCATCGACTTATAATCTTTTGTTTTTTTTGAGCAATGAAGGTTTACATCTTTACTATCATGATTTGGGACGAGCAGTATCCAGTGTCGCATGCGAATGCCTGTAAAAAGCTCAAGTATTTCTACTGCGTTTTTTCGAACTTTCGCCAAGTCAGTGGTGATTTTTTTCTTTTGCCTGTCCGCTCTTGTTGAGATATCGACAGGTTCTTCTACCGCGTAGCATTGATAAGCAACTGCGTCCTTTATGCAGTAGAAATCTAGGCCAAAATCTCCTTTATGAGCTGCCGGTATTTTGTGAACATTCAAATGGCCGTGGCGATGTTGAAGTAAGTTCAGTGAAAAAGCTTCCCAGTCATCGGGATTCCAAATGTGAACGACGACAGCCAACTTTTTACTCCTAAGGTTCATCACAACCTTAGGAACTTTGACACTTGTGACAACAACCATCAATGGTTGTCTAGCCGTCGAACATAGGTCAACAGCATCTTCTCTATTGTCCTCAGCAAATGTTCTGTGTTTGTTCAAAGCCTATGACACGCCGCAGCACACCTCAAGCCAAGATCGACGATTCGGCCTTTCCGGTCCGGGTGTTGATCCGAGGCTGGAATTTTGCTTCGCGGGCGTGGGATAGATCATCACCTTCCCCGGTTCGTGCCCTTTTGAGACAGCCGTTTCGCGGATCGGGAACAGGCCGTGATCGTCTTCGGTCCAGCTAATCGAGCCATGGATCTTACAGAGATAGACGAAGCCATCCACAGCGGACCATTTTCTGTTGGTCAGATCGAGTTGCTCGGCGAGCGCGTAGCGGAATGTCGCCGGATTGAAGCGGCGCTCCACCACGCCGGAGAACCCATTGGCGTAAGGCAGGCCAAGCCGGTCCATAGACGTCTCGTTGAAAAGGTCGTAGTTGGTGGTGAAAATCCACGGACGCGGAAGCGAGCGGTCGCGCAGGACCAGTTTCCTATAGAATGTTTCGTAGAGTGTCCCGACTGTGTCGTCGCCATTAGCGAACGCTCCGTTCGTGCATTTGCTCCAGAGGAAAGCCTGCACCTTCTGGATGATCGAATTGACGATCTTTAGATTGTCCTCCGCGTTCGTAAGCGTGCTCCGAAAGAGTGAAAACCGAAGGCTGAGCAACAGCTCCATTAATCGTTCAAGGTTGCGGGAATATTCGTCGTCGCCGATATCGATTCCGAACTCGTCGGTCAGAACTTTCCGTTCGGCAGTGGTCGGGAACCCCGGCTCGTCGGTAACCCGTGCCTTCGTAAACTCGGCGGCGAGCGGTGCCATGGTCGGGATGCCAAGCTCCCGCCAGGATTCCTTTCCCGCAGCATCTTTCTCTTTGATGCAATTTGACGAGCAGCCGGCACCGAGCAGAAACGCTACGTTCTTTGCGTTTAGAGATTCCGACAGCGCTTTCCTAACAACATCGGCACCGGCCGGCCACTCCAGCTCATTGGCATCAGTTTTGCCGCCTCGTAGAAAATGGAATCTCAGCTTCTGAACCTCAGCTCCATTGATACTCATCACCTGCCCCCGAATTTTTGGTAACACAACCAATTCAAGTCCGTTTAGTCTTGAATTCATCATGACGAGGGACCCATCGCCTACTATCACCCTTGGCGTGATTTGGCGTCAAGGTTTCGGCGTCATCTGTCTCGTGGGTGGGTTCGGGCCAGTGAATAGGCAGAGTTGCCGACGAAGCGAGCTGCACTCAACCACACCTATATGCCTAGGTTTCGCTGGCTAGTCGTGGCCCGGAGCTATATGTTGGGTAAAAACCTCGGAGGCAGTGGCATGACGCGACCAATAGGAGTCGATTTGTTCTCGGGC
>JAUNTL010000149.1 GCA_030538705.1 Paracoccus sp. (in: a-proteobacteria)
CTGATGGGCGTCGCGCATTTCGACGCCCGCCGGCGCGTTGGTGACGCCCTCATAGGTATAAAGAATGGTGTGCTGGCCGGCATCCACAAAGGATTTGAGGCACAGCTGTTCCAGATAGCTGAGATTTCCGCCGATCCACAGCGCTGCAACCGCATATTCCTTTGCCATTCCATCCTCGTAACCACATTGACGCCGCCGGTTTAACCCATGACGCGGGAAGAGTCTGCAATTGTGACGCCGGAAACAGGGTGTTTTATGGCGGCGCGATGCCTGCGTCCGCCGGGGGGCGGCACCCGTCGCCCTGACCGCGCGACCGCGACAGCTGCACGGCTGCACGGCTGCCCAAGCGCCCTGGCGGCGCGGGCGGCGCGGATGTAATCCTTGCCCGGTGACAGCTTGCGCGGCTGCCCGGGCGCCTTGCCCGGCGAACGGGCGACGGCGTGGACGCACATTCCGGGCTTGCCTGTATCCCCGGCCCGTGATCATTTGCCGGCCAGAGACCGCCCATGAATACCGTCACGCCCCACCCGCGCCACCCCGCCGAAATCGTCGTCGCGCTTGCGACCGGCGCGCTGCTGACCGTCATGTTGCTGAGTAACAGCACCGTGGCCGCATACAGCTCGCCGCTTTATTCCTCGCTGGTCGCCCATGCGGTCGGCACCGTCACGGCGGTCGCGGCGCTGGCGGTGCTGCGCCTGCCGCTTCGTCCTCGGGCAGGGGGCGTGCCCTTCTGGGCCTATCTGGGCGGGGTATCGGGTGCGGTGACGGTCATGCTGACATCGCTTGCCGCCAATTCGTCGCTTGCGCTGACCGGGACGCTGGCGCTGGGGCTGGCGGGGCAGATGGTGCTTGCGCTGATCTCGGACCGCTTTGGCATTCTGGGCATGCCAAAGCGGATGCCCGCGCGCGTGGAGCTGGTTTCACTGGCGATGATCTCGGCGGGCACGCTGCTGATCATCTTTGCCTGAGAGCGGGGGCGCGCCATGCTGATGTCTCTGATTGCGCTGAGCGGCGGGATGCTGGTCACGCTGTCGCGCCAGATCAACGGTCGGCTCGCGGCCTCGACCTCGGCGCTGGTGGCTTCGGGCTGGAACCACGCGGTCGGGCTGGCGGTGCTGATCGTCGCCGTGGCACTGGCCGGCAGTTTCTGGCCGCCGGGGCTGGGGGCAGTGCCGTGGTATGGCTGGATCGGGGGCGCGGTCGGCGTCGTTTTCGTGGCCGGGGGCAGCTGGCTGGTCACCCGGCTGGGTGCAGCGCTGACCGGTGGGTTGCTGGTCGCCGGTCAGATGCTTTCGGGTCTCGCGCTTGATCTGATTCGCGGGGCCGAGGGTGACGGGCTGATGCGCGCCGCAGGTGTGGCGCTGATCCTGGGTGGTGTCTGGATCAGCCGCCGGAAATAGCCGGAGCGCCGTCGCCTGTGGCCGCGTGTAACAGCCCTGATCGCTGAATGGTCTGACCCCGCTCGGCCCTGCTGCGCCCGTTGCATGCGCTGCTGCGGTGGTTGCGCGCACGGTCCTTGCCCGGCGCGGCCTGCGGCCCAAAGCCGGCCACAGACCCGCGATACACGGGCCGGGCGGCCGGGAATTGTCGCGAACTCGTCACAAATCGTTTGGGTTTTTGTCACAAATCCTGCCTATTCGGTCGGGTGTTGCCTCAGCATCAGGAGAATGCAATGCCCCGTTATCTTGTCGCCGCCGCCGTCCTCGGCCTGATGGCCGCGCTGCCCGCCACCGCGCAGGAGTTCAAACTGGACAGCCGCTATACCGACGCCGATGGCGATCTGGTCGCGGATCTGCCCGCCGATCCCGCCCAGCAGATCGACCCCGATACGCTGATCTTTGCCTATACCCCGGTTGAAGACCCTTCGGTCTATGTCGATGTCTGGAAAGAGTTTCTCGACCATCTGGCAGAGACCACCGGCAAGAATGTCGAGTTCTTTCCGGTCCAGTCGAATGCCGCCCAATATGAGGCGCTGCGCGCCGGACGGCTGCATATCGCGGGGGTGAATACCGGCGGCAATCCGATTGCCGTCGCCTGCTCTGGCTTTGTGCCCTTTGCGATGATGGCGCGCGAGGATGGCAGCTTTGGCTATGAGATGGAGATCATCACCTATCCCGATTCGGGTATCAGCGAGATCAAGGATCTGGCCGGGCGCACGCTGGCCTTTACCTCGGAAACCTCGAATTCGGGTTTCAAGGCGCCGCAGGCGCTGCTGGAATCGGAATTTGATCTGGCCGCCGGCGATGACTACACCCCGGCCTTTTCGGGGGGGCACGATAATTCGATCCTCGGCGTCGCGAACAAGGATTATGACGCAGCGGCAATCGCCAATTCGGTGCTGAAGCGGATGGCCGCGCGCGATGCGGTGAAGATGGATCAGCTTGTGACGATCTATACCTCTGACACTTTCCCGACGACCGGCTATGGCATGGCATATAATCTCGCCCCGGAGCTTCAGGAAAAGATCAAGGAGGCATTCTTCTCGTTCGACTGGAAGGGCACGGCGCTGGAGCAGGAGTTCGCCGCGCAGGGCGAATCGCAATTCGTCCCGATCACCTTCAAGGACGACTGGGCGGTCATCCGCCAGATCGACGCCGCGATGGGTGTGGAATATACCTGCAACTGACGCGACAGGCGCAACCGGGGGGCGGGGCCTTGCGGCCTCGCCCCTCGGCATTCTCGTGCAAGGGACCGGGTCATGCTGGAAATTAACGGACTGACAAAGACCTATCGGACCGGTGACAAGGCGTTGTCAGATGTCAGTTTCGATCTGCCAAAGGGGCAGGTCACCGGGTTGATCGGACCTTCGGGCGCGGGCAAGTCGACGCTGATCCGCTGCATCAACCGACTGGTTGAGCCCAGTGCCGGCTCTGTCCGGCTGAACGGGGTCGAGCTGACCCGCCTGTCGGCGCGCGAGCTGCGCCGGATGCGGCGCCGTATCGGTATGATATTCCAGGAATATGCCCTGGTCGAACGGTTGACGGTGATGGAGAACGTGCTGTCGGGCCGGCTGGGTTATGTGCCGTTCTGGCGCAGCTTTACCCGCCGCTATCCGCCCGCAGACATCGCGCGCGCATTCGCGCTGCTGGACCGGGTGGGGCTGTCCGATCACGCGTCAAAACGCGCCGATGCGCTGTCGGGCGGGCAGCGCCAGCGTGTCGGCATCGCCCGCGCCCTTGAACAAGAGCCGGAACTGCTGCTGGTCGATGAACCCACCGCCAGCCTTGATCCGCGCACCTCGCGGCAGATCATGCGCCTGATTACCGAGATCTGCCGCGAAAGCGGGCTGCCGGCCATCGTCAATATCCACGACGTCGTGCTGGCCCAGCAGTTCAGCGACCGCATCATCGGTCTGCGCGCCGGACAGATCGTCTTTGACGGCCCGCCCGCCGCACTGACCGAAGAGGCGCTGACCCGCATCTATGGCGCCGAGGACTGGGATGCGATGCGCAAGGGTGCGGTCGAGCAGGCCGAGGCCGAGGCAGAAGAGCGCGCCCAGGCCGAAAAGCTGGTCGCGGCGCTATGAACCCGGCGTTGACCCCGGCGCCCGCCTATCCGACGACATGGCGCCGGCCGCCCATGCTGATCCGTTCGCGCCCGCTGAGGATCGCGCTTTATCTGGCTGCGCTGATCTATCTGATCCTTGCCATCGGTTCGGTTGATGTGAACTGGACCCGCGTGTCCGAGGGGATGGAGCGCGGCGCCCGTTTCATCCGCGGCTTTCTGACCCCGGATTTCACGACGCGCTGGCGCGACATCTCGCAAGGCCTGATCGAGAGCCTGACGATGACGCTGACCTCGACCGTGGCGGGTGTGCTGATCTCGATTCCGATCGGGATCGGGGCGGCGCGCAATATCTCGCCGGTATGGGTCTATTCGGTCTGCCGCGCGATCATCGCGCTGTCGCGGGCCTTGCAGGAAATCGTCGTGGCGATCCTGCTGGTGGCGTTTTTCGGCTTTGGCGCGTTCGCCGGTTTTGTCACGCTGACCTTTGCGACCATCGGCTTTATCGGCAAGCTGCTGGCCGATGATATCGAAGAGGCCGATCCGCGCCAGATCGAGGCCGTGCGCGCGACCGGTGCATCGTGGTGGCAGCTGGTCAATTATGGCGTCCAGCCGCAGGTGATGCCGCGGCTGATCGGGCTGTCGGTCTATCGCCTCGACATCAATTTTCGTGAAAGCGCGGTGATCGGAATCGTCGGTGCCGGCGGGATCGGCGGCACGCTGGAGACGACGCTGTCGCGCTATGAATATTCCTCGGCCGGGGCGATCTTGCTGATCATCATCGCGATTGTGATGATCGCGGAATACGCCTCTGGCCATCTGCGGAGGTGGCTGAAATGACCGCGCACGCACCCGTATGGCGCCGCCGCACGACGGCGGGGCAGCTGATACTGTGGGGGTTCTGGCTGGGCACGGTGGCCCTGTTCGTCTGGTGCTGGGAAATGATGACCCGGCGCACGGTCTGGGCCTATGTCTGGGATGCGCCCGCGGTCGCGGCCGATATCGCCGGGCGCGCCTGGCCGCCACGCTGGTCCTATATGGACCGGCTGTGGTCGCCGCTGTGGGATACGCTGAATATCGCGACCCTGGGGACATTGCTGGGTGTGGTGATGGCGGTGCCGCTGGCCTTTCTTGCGGCCTCGAACACGACGCCCTCGCGGATGGTGCTGCGGCCGGCGGCGCTGTTTTGCATCGTTGCATCGCGTTCGATCAACTCGCTGATCTGGGCGCTTTTGCTGGTCTCGATCCTTGGGCCGGGGCTGCTGGCGGGGATCATCGCCATTGCGTTCCGTTCGGTCGGATTCATCGGCAAGCTGCTATATGAGGCAATCGAGGAGACCGACGAGCGCCAGATCGAGGCGGTCACCGCCACCGGCGCCGGACCGGCGCAGATCCTGAACTATGGGATATGGCCGCAGATCATGCCGACATTCATCGGGATCAGTGTCTTTCGCTGGGACATCAATATCCGCGAAAGCACGATCCTCGGCCTTGTCGGGGCGGGGGGGATCGGCATGCAGTTGCAGGCCAGTCTGAACATGCTGGCATGGCCGCAGGTTCTGCTGATCGTGCTGGTGATCCTTGCCACGGTGATCGTCAGCGAGGGCATTTCCTCGCGCGTCCGGCGCGCCATTATCTGAGATTCCCGCCCGCCGCCTTAGTAGATTATTGTAACATATTAATGACTTGTGACGCGATTTCGCGGTTAAAAGTTTCGATTTTCTGCGGGTTTAGGGCTTGGAGCCGTGGCCGGTATCGGGCATAATCGCCGGGATTTGAAAATTTTCGTTATGGCGAGGTTATTTCATGAACGCGCCCTTTAAACAGGCCGGGCGGCTTGGGCGTCTGACGACTGCGCTCGGGCCTGATGCCCTCGCGCTGCTGCGTTTTGACGGCACCGACAACCTGAATGATCTGTTCGAATACCGGATCGAGGCGTTGTCCACCCGTGATGATCTGGATTTCGACGCGCTGATCGGCACCCATGCCACCGT
>JAUNTL010000150.1:0-2175 GCA_030538705.1 Paracoccus sp. (in: a-proteobacteria)
AAACCGTGGGCGTGATGGGCGACGGGCGCACCTATGATTATGCCTGCGCGCTGCGGGCGGTGACCTCGGTCGATGGGATGACGGCGGATTATTACCCGTTCAGCCACGAATTTCTGGGCGAGACCGCAACGCGGATCATCAATGAGGTGCGCGGTATCAACCGGGTGACATATGATATTACGTCAAAGCCGCCCGGCACGATCGAATGGGAATGACCGCCTGACCCACGATGGACCTGCGCGGCGCCAGACGCGCCGTGACGGGTGCATGTGGGCCGCTGAGCCTGCCCCCCTTGGCCCAGATGGGTTGCACAGACCTCTGGCCTGATCTGGCGGCCGGCACCACCCTTGTCCATGCACGGCGGATCACCCGCTTGCCCTCGGCATGCTTATCGCATGGCGGATCCGGCCGGGCAGTGCGGCGCCTGCCCCGGCAGGCCGTCTGCCCGCCTGTCCGGGGCGCTGTGCATCGCTGCCATATGGGTCAGCCGTCCTTGCCGACCGGTCTTGCGACATGCGGGGGCACTATCGCCGGGGCTGCCGGACAAGGGCCGCTCTGACCGGCTTGCCAGCGCCCGCCGCCCGCGCGATGATGCCCCATCCCTGCCGGAGACCCTGCATGCGTCTGATCCTGCCCCTGATCCTTGCGCTGACAATTCCCGCCGCCATTCCGGCCCTTGCTGATCAGCCCGCCCATTGCGAGATCACGCATGGCGCGGCATCGCTTGGCGGTCCCTGCCGGTTCGAACTGCGCAAGGGCGGCAGCTTTGACGTCCGGCTGAGCGACGGCATGACCATCGCCGGCAGCGCCAGCCTGTCGCTGGATATCACGGCCAAGGGGCGCGGCACCGTCCGCGCCGGCGCAACAGATTGGGGCGCGGCGACGCGCGACACAGGCGACGCGGCATGCTGGAAGGGTGACGGTTTCGCGCTCTGCGTCCGCGCCGCTGATGCGGCACCGGCGTCAACGGGCGCGGACAAGCGCCCGACCGCCCGTCCCGCCACGGCCAGCGTTTTCGCCGGGCGATGCCATATGGATACCTGCACCTGGGTCGATCAGCCGCCCGCCCGTGACATCGGGACCGGCAGCGCCGCCATTCCCGGCCGTCTGGTCGAGACCACACAGCGCATCACACAAAGCGAACATATGGGCGGCGAATACCCCGCCACCGCACCGCCGGGGCTGGACTGGTCCGCGCCGCAGCCCATGCGCTTCTTCTGCTCATCGCGGCGGCCGGCGGTTGGTCTGGATAATGGCTGGACCGTTCTGCCCCTGCCCGATGTCTATGGCGCGACCGAGGCCGTGACGCAGATGTATCTGCGCGCCTGCCATCCCGGCGCGGGCGATGATCCATACGAGGCGCCTGCCCGGCTGGGCTATCAGCCCGGCCAGCCCTCACAGGACGAATATCCCGATTTCGACGCGCTGATCCGGCCGTGACCCGGCCCGTCCGCATCGGAATCGGCGGCTGGTCATGTCCTGAATGGCGGGGCAGCTTTTACCCGCCCGGCCTGCCGCAGCGCCACGAGCTGGAATGCGCCCGCCGCACGCTTCCCACGATCGGGATCAACGCAACCTATTATGGCAGCCCAAAACCCGAGAGCTTTGCCAGATGGCGCAGTGAACCCCCCGAGGGTTTCATCTTTGCGGTCAAGGGGCCAGGCTTCGCCACCAGCCGCCGCGATCTGGCGGGCACCGGAGATGCTGTTGCGCGCTTTCTCGATTCCGGTGTCACCGCGCTTGGCGACCGGCTGGGACCGATCAACTGGCAGCTTGGCGCAACAAAACAGTTCGATCCCGCCGAGATGGCCGTCTTTATCGCGCTTTTGGCGGACAGTCATGGCGGCGTCGCCCTGCGCCACGCGCTAGGCAGCTTTTGCGATCCTGCCTTCGCCAGCCTGTGCCGCGCACGGCCTCGCCATCATCCGCGCCATCGACAGCCCCTGTCCCGGGATTGCCGCCGATACGGCCGGTTTCACCTGTCTGCGCATGATGGGCCGCGCAGCCGCAGGGCTATGCGCCCCGCGATCTTGACCGGTTGAGCGTCGTCATGCGCGACTGCGCCGCCACGCAAGAGGTTTTCGCCTTTGTCATCGGCGGGCATAAACCGCTGAACCCCGCCGCCGCCTGCGCCCTTGGCGCCCGCATCCATGAGGCCCCTAACAATGAGGCCCC
>JAUNTL010000150.1:2185-5447 GCA_030538705.1 Paracoccus sp. (in: a-proteobacteria)
CAATGAGGATTGAGATGAGCTGCACCTGTGGACAGGATCATGCCCCGGCCGAGATCCCCCGCCCCGATCCGGCACCGGGCCAGATGGTCGTCTCGGGCCGGCTGATCTGCCGCTCGCCCGACGATCTGCTGACGGTGATCGAGATGCTGCCGGCCCATATCGCGGCCAGCCGGGCCGAGCCGGGCTGTCTTTATTTCGACATCACCCAGACCGATGACCCGATGATCTGGCGTGTCGAGGAGCTTTACACCGACCGTGACGCCCTTGGCGCCCATAAGGAACGCACCGCCGCCAGCCCCTGGGCCGAGGCGACAGCCGGGATCGGGCGCGAGTTAAGCGTGACCGGGGGCTGATCCCGCCTCAGCCGGTGGTGGTGGCGCAAAGCTGGCAGATACGGCGCGTGGCCGCGCCATAACCTTCCAGCCCCAGACCGGCGATCACCCCATCCGCGCGCAGGCTGACATAGGAATGATGCCGGAACGCCTCGCGCTTGTGGATCTGGCTGATGTGAACCTCGATCACCGGCCCCTCAAAGGCGTTGAGCGCGTCCAGCAGCGCCACCGAAGTATGCGTCAGCCCGCCCGGATTGATCACCACCCCGCAGCACCGCCCCCGCGCCTCGTGCAGCCAGTCGATCAGCTGCCCCTCCCAGTTCGACTGTCGCGCCTCGATGGCAAAGCCCGGCGCGCAGGCGGCCACGGCCCGCGCCTCGACATCGGCCAGCGTCTCGTGCCCGTAAACCTCGGGCTGGCGCTGTCCCAGCAGATTCAGGTTCGGCCCGTTCAGCAACAGGATGGTTTTCATCCGCTTCCCCTTACAGATCGCGCTGATATTTGATGAAGGGCGTGCGGCTGGCAACCCGGTCATACAGCATTCGCCCGCTATAATTATCCTCGGCCGTCAGCCAATAGACAGCCCCCGCCCCGGCGGCGGTGGCCTGCTCACAGACCGCCTCGATCAATGCGCGCCCGACACCTGTGCCCCGCGCCGCCGGATCGGTGAAAAGATCCTGCAAATAGCAGACGCCCTCCGCTCGCCACAGATGCGGATGAAAGACATAATGGACCAGCCCGATCAGCCGCCCGTCGCGTTCAGCCACCAATCCGCAAAACTCGCCCGCATCACCCGAGATCAGCCGCCCGAAGGCCCGGTCGTAAAAATCCTGCGGCCGGTCAGAATGGCCGTAAAACGCCTGATAACCTGCCCATAACACCCGCCACTGATCGCGGTCCTTTGCGCCGATCTTTCTGATCCTCACCGTCTTTTTCCGATCTGTGTGCATATCCTGAAACGACCGCTCCGCATTGATCCGCCAATGCGCCCTTTCGTCAACGCCCCTGCCGCCGCGCCAAGAACGCCAGCTTTTCAAACAAGGCCACATCCTGCTCGTTCTTGAGCAGCGCCCCATGCAGCCGCGGCAGCATAGTCGCCGGATCGCGGGCCAGATCCTCGGGCGCCAGATCCTCGGCCAAAAGCAGCTTCAGCCAGTCCAGCAATTCGCTGGTCGAGGGCTTTTTCTTCAGCCCGGGAACCTCGCGGACCTCAAAGAACTGGCGCAGCGCCTCATCCAGCAGGCGCGGTTTCAGGCCGGGGTAATGCACCTCGATGATCTGGCGCATGACCTCTGCGTCAGGAAAGCGGATATAGTGAAAGAAACAACGCCGCAAAAACGCGTCAGGTAGCTCCTTTTCATTGTTCGAGGTGATGATGACCACCGGGCGATGGCGCGCGCGCACCGTCTCGCCGGTCTCATAGACATGGAACTCCATCCGGTCGAGTTCCTGAAGCAGGTCGTTGGGAAACTCGATATCGGCCTTGTCGATCTCGTCGATCAGCAGCACCGTCTTGCCGGGTGCGGCAAATGCCTCCCACAGTTTGCCGCGGCGGATGTAATTTGCGATCTCGTGAACGCGGGCCTCGCCCAGCTGGCTGTCGCGCAGGCGCGAGACGGCGTCATATTCATAAAGCCCCTGCTGCGCGCGGGTCGTCGATTTGATGTTCCATTCGATCATCGGCAGGTTCAGGCTGTCGGCGACCTGGCGTGCCAGTTCGGTCTTGCCGGTCCCCGGCTCGCCCTTGACCAGCAGCGGACGTTCCAGCGTGACGGCCGCATTGACCGCCATGGCAAGGTCGGGCGGCGCGACATAGCGCCCGGTCGAGGTGAACTTCATGGCGGATCCTTTCGTCTGGCGCACAGAACCTAGCCCCCGCCCCGGCCGGCGACAAGCGGCCCCTGCGATTAGGGCGACATCGCATAGTGACATCCTCCCGCGCATCCTTTAAGGGGACGCCGAGGGTCGGGAAACAGGCAGCCCGATCTTTCGGAGGACGAATGAAACCGCAGCTTTTCCTGACCGAAGACTATCGCCCGGCCGAAGACGAGCCATTCATGAACGACCGGCAGCTTGAATATTTCCGCCGCAAGCTTGAGGCATGGAAGGCCGAGCTTCTCGAACAGTCGGCCGAAACCCTTGAGGGGTTGCAAGACAGCGCACGCAATGTCCCCGACCTTGCGGACCGCGCATCCGAGGAAACCGACCGCGCGCTGGAGCTGCGCACCCGCGACCGCCAGCGCAAGCTTGTCGGCAAGATCGACTCTGCCCTGCGCCGGATTGCAAATGGCGAATATGGTTATTGCGAGATGACCGGTGAGCCGATCAGCCTGAAGCGTCTGGACGCCCGCCCGATCGCCACCATGACCGTCGCCGCGCAGGAAAAGCACGAACGCCGCGAGCGCGTCCACCGCGACGACTGACACCCCGCCCGGGCCGGGGTTTCGCGACCTCGGGCCCGTGCCCGTGCATGCCGCCGGTCATTGCGCCGCATTGCCCCCGCCCGCAGCGCCCTGCGATAATGGGTTGCGATATGCGAGGACGCCATGACCGACACTACCCCCCGACCCAAACCCATCCTGACCGTCCCGCCCCGGGGTTTCCCCGGACGGCAGACCGCGCTGATCGCTCTCGCCGGGTGGGCATCGCCGGGCATCCCGGTCCGCCACATCGCAGTGGGCGGGGGTGATATGACCCCGACGGCGGGGCGGGTGATCCGTGATCTGACAGGTGCCCCGCCTGCACCGGATGGGCTGATCGGTCCGGGCCGAGGCAATGGCCGGATGGCGGCGGGGCCGCGCGATCCGGCGCCCGTGCCGCGCCGCGCTTTCCATACCGGCGCTCGGGTCAGTTTCGCCGCGACCTCGCGGGGCGCGCCGTCGTCTCTGGTGCGCGCGGGCACCGGGTCCGCCACCCTCAGCAACATTGCC
>JAUNTL010000021.1 GCA_030538705.1 Paracoccus sp. (in: a-proteobacteria)
CTGCGCGATGCTGGTCGAGGAAAACGTGTTGGTTTCAACAATATCCGCCCCCGCCATCGCATAGCGATAGTGGATTTCCTCGATCGCGTCGGGGCGCGTCAGGTTCAGCAGATCATTATTGCCCTTCTGCGGATGATCCGAATGGATATGGCAGGCACAACCCGCGCCATGGCCGGTATAGTCATCCTCGGACAGGCCAAGGTCCTGAATCTGCGTGCCCATCGCGCCGTCAAGGATCAGAATGCGTTCGCCCGCCAGCTTGCGGATCAGGTCAAAAGCGTCAGAGCGGGGAAGATCGGCCACGGGTCACCTGCTACGGAATCAAACCCCGTATCTAGCAGGGCGCGCAACATTCGACAAATTCATGTTTCACATCATCGCTATGAGCCCGGCGCATATTGCGCCCCGTGCCCGCCCTTTCCAAGCGGCCGGTCAGGGGTTACATACCGCGCAAACCCCTCGGGACCGCTATTTCGGAGCGCGCATGGCACGGCACCTGATTACCTCGGCCATTCCTTACATCAACGGCATCAAGCATTTGGGCAATCTGATCGGCAGCCAGTTGCCGGCCGATCTTTATGCCCGCTATCTGCGCGCGCGCGGACATGAGGTGATGTTCATCTGCGCCACCGACGAACATGGCACCCCCGCCGAACTGGCCGCGAAAAAGGCAGGCGAGCCGGTTGCCGTCTATTGCGCCCGGATGCACGCGGTTCAGGCCGAGATCGCCAAGGGATTCGGGCTGTCATTCGATCATTTCGGGCGCTCGTCCAGCGAGCGCAACCATATCCTGACCCAGCATTTTGCCGGCCGGCTGGCCGATGCCGGGCTGATCCGCGAGGTGTCCGAGCGGCAGATCTATTCCAACGCCGATCAGCGCTTTCTGCCCGACCGCTATATCGAGGGCACTTGCCCGAACTGCGGCTATGACAAGGCGCGGGGCGATCAGTGCGAAAACTGCACCAAGCAGCTCGATCCGACCGATCTGATCAATCCGCGCAGCGCCATCAGCGGCTCGACCGATCTGGAAGTGCGCGAAACGACACATCTTTACCTGCGTCAATCCGCATTGCGTCAGCAGATCTCGGACTGGATCGACAGCAAGACCGACTGGCCGATCCTGACGACCTCGATCGCGCGCAAATGGCTGGATGACGGTGACGGGTTGCAAGATCGCGGCATCACCCGCGACCTCGATTGGGGGATCCCGGTGAAAAAGGGGGATCAGCCCTGGCCGGGGATGGAGGGCAAGGTCTTTTACGTCTGGTTCGACGCCCCCATCGAATATATCGCCGCGACCGCCGAATGGGCCGATGCACAGGGCGGCGACTGGGAACGCTGGTGGCGCACCGACAAGGGCGCGGATGACGTCACCTATACCCAGTTCATGGGCAAGGATAACGTCCCCTTTCACACGCTGTCTTTCCCCGCGACGATCATCGGCTCGGGCGAGCCGTGGAAGCTGGTCGATTATATCAAGTCCTTCAATTATCTGAATTATGATGGTGGACAATTCTCGACCAGTCAGGGGCGCGGCGTGTTCATGGATGACGCGCTGGCGATCCTGCCGGCCGATTACTGGCGCTGGTGGCTGCTCAGCCATGCCCCCGAATCCGGCGACAGCGAATTCACATGGGAGAATTTCCAGCAATCGGTGAACAAGGATCTGGCGGATGTGCTGGGCAATTTCGTCAGCCGTGTGACCAAGTTCTGCCGTTCCAAATTCGGCGAGACGGTGCCCGAGGGCGGCCCGCGCGGCGCGGCCGAGGCGGCGCTGACGCAGGCGTTGGACGAGCGGTTGCGGGCCTATGAAACCCATATGGACCGTATCGAGATCCGCAAGGCCGCATCCGAGCTGCGCGCGATCTGGGTCCTGGGCAACGAATATCTGCAATCGGCAGCACCCTGGTCCACGTTCAAGACCGACCCCGAGGCTGCGGCGATGCAGGTGCGCGTGGCGTTGAACCTGATCCGGCTTTATGCGGTGCTGTCGCGTCCTTTCATCCCCTATGCCGCCGCCGATATGCTGACCGCGATGGGCAGCCAGGATGCGGGCTGGCCGGCCTCGGTCACCGAGGCGCTTGACGCGCTGCCGCCGGGCCATGCCTTTGACGTGCCCGAAGTGCTGTTCGCCAAGATCAGCGATGACGAGCGCGCCGAATGGGAAGACCGCTTTCGCGGCCGTGTGAAGGGCTGAGGTCAGGCGCCGCGGCCCCATCCGCTTGCCGGGGTTTCCCCGGGATATTGATTGCCCATGCGGGCAGGCCGGGCACCGCCAGCCGCGGGACCGCACCCCGTTCATGGCCATGCTGCAAACGGCGCGGCCGCTGGAGGCGTCAGGGATAAGGGGCCGCGCCGGGCGCGCAGCCTCACGCGGTCCCACATGGGGCATCACCGGGTCTTGCCAGTCGTGCGAAGCACTTTTGCCCCTGTGTGCCCTCAAAAGGCGAGGCGGGGGATTGCAATCCGCCTCTCGCCGGGGCGGGCATTGGGGGCCTTTGCCTAAGGCGTCGCGCCAGACAGCGGCGTAAAGTCACGCGCCATCGCACGCGAGTAGACCGCCCGCACGGCATTCGGGGCATCGCTGATCACAATGGCGGCGCAACCCTCAGTGGCCTCGGTCACGGGCAGGGTGCTGACGCTGTCGCCGTTTTCGGGCAATTGCGCCCAGATCGCCGCGATCTGCTGACCGCCTGCCTCGGCCGCCGCACAGTCGGGAAAACCCACCGACAAGGCGGTCACAGGCCCGGCCTCCTGCGAGATCTGGGCGACAATCGCGCGCGTCCAGCCCTGCGCGCCCTCACCCGCCCCGGGCTGGGCCTCGCGCATGCCCATGGCGACGGCGGGGTCGCCCAGTTCAGTCCCGGGCATCAGGACCAGTGCCATGCGCAGGCTGGCGCCCTCGATCGCGTCCAGCCCGGCCAGAGCGGTCTGCATCCCCGGCAGATGCAGCTGCGACATTTCCGGCGGCATTGCCGGGATCACCTGCTCGCTCGCGCCGTCAAAGACCTGCGCTGCGACGCGGCCGCGCGCGAAAACCGCATTGCCCTGACCCATGGCACCGATGAACGGGTTGGTCGGGTCCATCGCGGAAAAGTCCATTTCCAGATAGGTTCCGCGACGCCACACCGCGCCGTCCTGCGCAAACCCGTGACGCGCCAGATAGGGCGGCAGCGCCTCGGCTGCGGCCTCGTCCGGCATCGCCCACAGCACCCCCGGCGCATGCAGCGCCATGATCCGATAGGACAGCGCCGCCTGCGGCAGCACGGGGCCAAAGATCTCCGCCATCGCCTCTGGCTCTGGTGACATCTGGATGCCCAGCCACGCCGCCCAGTCCGGGCTGTCGCTGTCGCGCACGGCGTAGCTGACAATCTGCGCCACCGGCGGGGTCAGCGCCAGCATCTCGCGCAACTCCTCGGTCGGTGCGGCTGACGCCAAGCCCGCGGTCATGACTGTGACAACCGCGGCCATCCCCATCCCTGTCACCTGTCGCATCATACCCTCTCCGCCCTTTTCGCTGCGCCGGGCAGACTGGCGGCGGACGCTGCAAAGGTCAAGCTTTCCCCCGGCGCCGCCTGCCGCTAGAAACGGGGCAAAATCAGAAAGGGAGATCCGATGACCCATTGCATTCTGATCGGCGCACCGGTCGATCATGGCCAGCGGCATCCCGGCTGTCTGATGGGTCCGGCGGCCTATCGCACCGCTGGCCTGGGCGCGGTTCTGGCCGCACTGGGCCACGGGGTCGAGGATCGCGGCGATGTTATTCCCACCGCGCCCGCTGATGTCACCCATCCCAATCCGGCCATCCACCACCTGCCCGAAACGCTGGCATGGACCGCCGCGTTGCACGAGGCAGCCCTTGCCGCCCTGCCCGAAGGGATGCCGATCATTCTGGGGGGCGATCATTCGCTGGCGCTTGGCACCTTGTCGGGCATCGCCGCCCATGCGGCACAGGTGGGGCGGCCGCTGTTCGTTCTGTGGCTGGATGCACACAGCGATTTTCACACGCCCGAAACCACGACATCGGGCAATCTGCACGGCACGCCGATGGCCTATGCATCGGGACTGCCGGGATTTGCGCCCTTTGCGCCCTTTCCCGCCCCGATCCCCGGCGAACATATCTGTATGTTCGGCATCCGCAGCGTCGATCCCGCCGAGCATGCCGCACTTGAGCAAACCGCGATCACCGTCAATGACATGCGTGTTCTGGACGAGCGCGGCATCGTCGCACCGCTGACCGAGTTTCTCGACCGCGTCCGCGCGGCAGGGGGGATGTTGCATGTCAGCCTTGATGTCGATTTTCTCGACCCCACGATCGCGCCGGCGGTCGGCACCACGGTTCCGGGCGGAACGACCTTCCGCGAGGCACATCTGGTCTGCGAGATGCTGCACGAATCCGGTCTTGTGACCTCGCTCGAACTGGTAGAGCTGAACCCGTTTCTTGATGAACGTGGCCGCACGGCGAAACTGATGGTCGATCTGGTGGGTTCGATCATGGGGCAGAGGGTTTTTGACCGCCGCACCCGAAGCTATTGACGCGCTTGCAATCGCGGCGCGTGATGGCCATCTGAGCTTGGCCGCGAAAACGGAGAATGCGATGTCCCGGACAGCCATGCAGCGCCTTTCATTCTACCTGCTTGTCGGGCTGACGCTTTATGCGTCGCTGGCGGGCGCCGGCTGAAGGGGCGGCGCATGTCAGCACAACGCTATCGCGGCCCCTATTCGCCAGGTGCCGGAACCGCCTCGCAGGCCGAGCCGCGCACCCAGTATCGCCACCGCTATGAAAGCCGGGTGAAATGGATCACCATCGCGGCGGCGCCCTTTTTGCTGGGCGCTTTCTGGCAGGGACCGGTCGGGATGGTCTCGGACCTTGCCGCGTTCGGCATGGTCGCGCTTGGCGCGTGGCTGACGCGCGAAGGGCTGGCGGCTGAGGCCGCCTATGACGCCCGCCGCGTCGCCCGTCGTCCGGGCTGGCCGCGCAAGATGTTCGGCGGTGTGCTGACCGGGCTGGGGCTGGCGGTCGGCGCGGCCGCGCCGGGGGCCATCACCGGCGCCCTGCTGATCGGTTTCGCGGGGGCGCTCTTGCATTATCTGGCCTTTGGTCCCGATCCGATGCGCGACAAGGGGATGGAGGGGATCGACCCGTTCCAGCAGGACCGCGTGGCCCGCGTCATCGCCGAGGGCGAGGGCTATCTGACCGCCATGCAGGACGCCATCCGCCGCACCGGCGACCGCCGGCTGGAGGCGCGCGTGGCGCTGTTTGCGGAAACGGCGCGCGAGCTGTTCCGCCGGGTCGAGGAAGACCCCGGTGATCTGACCGCCGCACGGCGCTATCTGGGCGTCTATCTGATGGGCGCGCGTGACGCGACGGTGAAATTCGCCGATCTCTACGTCCATACACGCGACGAATCTGCGCGCGCCGAATATGAGGGTCTGCTGCACGATCTGGGCGAGAATTTCGCCGCCCGCACGCGCTCGCTGATCGAGGGGGGGCGGACGGATTTCGATATCGAGCTTCAGGTGCTGCGCGAACGCCTCGCGCGTGAGGGTGTGCGCATGCCCGAGCCGGGACCAGAGGGCGCGCCCGCAATCGAGGATCGCCGCGGCGTCGATCTGGCCGACCTTCTGCGCGGGACACTCAACGCGGGACGCAGGCAAGACTGATGCCGCGCTATGCTTTCCGCGTCGAATATGATGGCGCGCCCTTTGCCGGCTGGCAGGCGCAGGCCGATCAGCCCAGCGTGCAGGGCGCCATCGAGGCGGCACTGGCCCGGCTTGATCCGGGCTTTGCCGCAGGTGGCCGCATCGCGGCGGCGGGGCGCACGGATACGGGCGTTCATGCCACGGGTCAGGTCTTTCACGCCGATCTGGCGCGCGAATGGGACGCTTTGCGGCTGGCCGGGGCGCTGAACTGGCATCTCAAGCCCGCGCCTGTGGCGATCACCGCCGCCACTCCTGTCAGCGACGATTTCCACGCCCGTTTCTCGGCGCTTGAACGCCGCTATACCTTTCGCCTGATCGCCCGGCGCGCGCCCGTGGTCGCGGACCGGGGCCGGGTCTGGCAGGTGCTGAACGCGCTTGATGCCGGGGCAATGCGCGCCGCGGCTGCCCATCTGACCGGCCGCCATGATTTCACCACCTTTCGCAGCACGATGTGTCAGGCCGCCAGCCCCATCAAGACGCTGGATGAAATCCGTATCAAGACCCTGCCCTATCCCGCCGGGCAGGAGATCCGTTTTCATCTGCGCGCGCGCAGCTTTCTGCACAATCAGGTGCGCAGCATCGTCGGCACGCTGGAACGCGTCGGCGCCGGCGCATGGGAACCCGCCCGCGTGGCCGAGGCACTGGCGGCGCGCAGCCGCGCCGCCTGCGGCCCGGTCTGCCCGCCGCAGGGGCTAAGCCTGACCGGGGTCAGCTATGACCCCGATCCGTTCATGCCCTAGTTGGGAAAGGCGCAGGGCTGGCCCTTGCGGCAGAGCATCGCCTGATAATTCTGGGATTCGCGGTCGAAATTGCGATGCTCGTACACCGCGATGCCGATCACGCCCACATTCGCCGCCGAACCGCGTCCGGTCGTCACCGCAGCCGACTGGCCCGGATCGGAAAAGCGAAAGGCGGCGACCTCATCATTGTTCAGACGAAAACCTTCAAACGAGTGGCTGGACCGCGGCCACAGAAACAGGCCGTAATCATTCCAGCGGCGCGCGGGCCGGTTATTCATGACATTCAGCCCATCGACCGAGACGACGAAAAGGAACTCATCTTCGCCCGAGTTACTCTTGACCTTGATTTCATAGCGGTCGCCGACCTTGCCTTGCAGCCGATACTGGCCGCCGCTGCGATAGACCGGCATGTTCTCATAGCCGTTGCGCAGGAATTCGATCTCGATGCGATCATCAAGAAAGATCAGCTTTTCCATCGGATAGCCCTCGGGCTTTTCTGGCCCGTAGGTGATCACCGCCACCGCGTCGGCGATGCGGCCTCGCCTCACCCTGTATTCGCCCCTGCCAACCGAGGAGATGCGCGTCTCGCCCATCGCGGTGCCGATGGGGGCGGCTTCGACCATGATCGGCTGGGCATAGCCGCCGACCTCGCCGGAATGGAAGTCATCATCATCGGCCACGGTTTCGGCCGGCGCCTCGCTCACCACGACGACCTCGGGCAGCGGGGGCGGGGGCGCACAGGCGGCGAGTGTGAGCAGGATCAGCGCCGCTGTCAGGCGGCTGAACGGCAGGCGGTTCATCATGTCAAAATACCTTTGCGCCGGGGGCAATCATCAATGGCCCCAGCTTTGACGGGCTGCTGCTGCCGATCAAGTCACTTGCGCAGCCGCCGCGCATGATCCGCGGCAGATATGCCGCGCTGCGTGACCGCTTTGCCACAGGGCGCGCCGCCGGTGGGGGGCCGCGCGAGACCCCGGTGGCGAACCCGCAAGCCGCCCGCATCGCGCGATATCCCGACCTTTCGGGGCATATATGCGACCGGACGGACAGGCGCGCGCGGCTGGTCCGCGGGCGAGCGCCCCGGCACGGCGCCTATGCCCGTCGGGCCTTATGGACGCCCGCCACCCGCGCGATTGACGGGTTCCTGTCTAGGCCTGCAAGGACCGCACGCCCACCTCGCCCTCGCCGCGCGAGCGGATGGCGGCGACGGCGGCAATGCTGCCGGCGGCCGTGGTGAAATAGGGGATCTTGTCATAAAGCGCGACCGCCCGGATTTCACGTGAATCGGCGATGGCCTGCGCGCCTTCGGTGGTGTTCAGCACCATCGCGATATCACCGTTTTTCAGCCGGTCAACGATATTGGGCCGGCCCTCATAGACCTTGTTGACGCGCTGTGCCTCGATCCCCTGAGCGGCCAGAAAACCGGCCGTGCCGCCCGTCGCAATCAGGCCAAAGCCCATATCGGTCAGATCGCGCATTGCTGCGGCAAGCTCCGGCGTCTTGTCGGCATCGCGCACGGAAACAAAGATCTGGCCGCTTTCCGGCAGATCCGTGCCCGCGCCCATCTGCGCCTTGAGGAAGGCGCGCGGGAAATTCCGGTCCCAGCCCATGACCTCGCCGGTCGAACGCATTTCGGGGCCGAGCAGCGTATCGACGCCGGGGAAGCGGGCAAAGGGCAGCACGGCCTCTTTGACGGAAAACCATGGCGTGATCGGATCGGCCAGCGTCAGCGGATCGGCAAAAGGCAGCGGATCGTCCGGCCCGACACCTGCGGGATAGGGCGCACGCGCGGGGAAATTCGACATCGGTTCGCCCGCCATCAGCCGCGCGGCGATGCTGGCAATCGCGCTGTCGGTGGCCTTGGCGACGAAAGGCACGGTGCGCGAGGCACGGGGATTGACCTCCAGCACGAAAATCTCGCCATCCTTGATCGCGAACTGCACATTCATCAGCCCGACCACGCCGAGTTTCAGCGCCATCGCCTCGGTCTGACGCCCGAGTTCCGCGATGGTCCCGGCATCCAGCGTATGGGGCGGCAGGGAACAGGCGCTGTCGCCCGAATGGACGCCGGCCTCTTCGATATGTTCCATGATGCCGGCCACGTGAACCGTCTTGCCATCAGACAGGGCGTCGACATCCACCTCGATCGCGCCGGACAGATAGCTGTCCAGAAGCACCGGGTTTTTCCCCGAAACATCAACGGCATGGGTGATGTAACGGTTCAGGTGATCCATATCGCGCACGATTTCCATCGCGCGCCCGCCCAGCACATAGGACGGCCGGATGACCAGAGGAAAGCCGACCTTCGCGGCAATCTCGCGCGCCTCATCATCGCTATGCGCGATGCCGTTGACGGGTTGTTTCAGGTCGAGTTCGTGCAGCATGTGCTGGAACCGCTCGCGGTCCTCGGCCAGGTCGATGGCATCGGGCGTCGTGCCGAGGATCGGGATGCCCTCGGCCTCCAGCGCGTTGGCCAGTTTCAGGGGCGTCTGGCCGCCGAACTGGACGATCACGCCGTGCAGGGTGCCGTTTTCCTGCTCGACCGACAGGATTTCCAGCACATGCTCCAGCGTCAGCGGTTCGAAATAGAGCCGGTCCGAGGTGTCATAATCCGTGCTGACCGTTTCCGGGTTGCAGTTGATCATGATGGTCTCATAACCCGCATCGGTCAGCGCAAAGCAGGCGTGACAGCAGCAGTAATCAAATTCGATCCCCTGCCCGATCCGGTTCGGCCCACCACCGAGGATCACGACCTTTTTGCGATCCGATGGCCGGGCCTCGTTCTCGACCTCGCCCATGGCCGGGGCTTCCCAGGTCGAATACATATAAGGCGTCTGGGCCTCGAACTCGGCGGCACAGGTGTCGATGCGCTTAAAGACCGGACGCAGCCCGGCCGCATGGCGGATGCGGCGTATCGCCGTTTCATCCTGTCCTGTCAGAATGGCAAGACGGGCATCGGTAAAGCCCATCATCTTGAGCGCGCGCAGCCCCTCGCCCTCGGGCAGACCATGGTCGCGGATGCGGGATTCGGCCGCGATGATCTCGCGGATGCGGGCGAGGAACCACGGATCAAAGGCGGTCACGGCATGAATTTCGTCATCCGTCAGTCCAAAGCGCATCGCCTGCGCGATCACGCGGATGCGGTCGGGTGTCTGCTGGCTCAGCGCCTTGACCACGGCCGGGCGCCCCTCGTCATCCGCGCCGGGGATGGCGATCTCGTCCAGGCCCGTCAGGCCGTTTTCCATGCTGGCGAGTGCCTTTTGCAGGCTTTCATGAAAGCTGCGGCCGATGGCCATGACCTCGCCCACCGATTTCATCGCGGTGGTCAGCTCGGGCTTGGAGCCGGGGAATTTCTCGAACGCAAAGCGCGGGATTTTCGTGACGACATAGTCGATGCTGGGCTCAAACGACGCGGGCGTCACGCGGGTGATATCGTTGTCCAGCTCGTCCAGCGTGTAACCCACGGCCAGCTTGGCGGCGATTTTCGCGATAGGAAAGCCGGTCGCCTTGGACGCCAGGGCCGAGCTGCGCGACACGCGCGGGTTCATCTCGATCACCACCATGCGGCCATCGGCGGGGTTGATCGCCCATTGCACGTTGGACCCGCCGGTTTCGACCCCGATTTCGCGCAAAACCGCGATGCTGCCGTTGCGCATCCGCTGATATTCCCGGTCGGTCAGGGTCAGTGCGGGCGCGACGGTGATCGAATCGCCGGTATGGACGCCCATCGGATCGACGTTTTCGATGGAGCAGACGATGATCGCATTATCGGCGCGGTCGCGCACGACCTCCATCTCATATTCTTTCCAGCCCAGAAGGGATTCGTCGACCAGCACCTGTGCCACCGGGCTGGCGTCCAGACCCGAGCGCACGATGGCCTCGTAATCGTCGCGGTTATAGGCCACACCGCCGCCGGTGCCCCCCAGCGTAAAGGCGGGGCGGATGATCGCCGGCAGGCCGATATCTTCCAGCGCGTCCATCGCCTGCGCGACGCCGGCGCTGATATCATATTTCCCGTTCGCCGCCTTGGGCGCGCTGATGATCGTGGCGCGGGGGTTTTCCAGCCCGATCCTGTCCATCGCCTCGCGGAACAGCTTGCGGTCCTCGGCCATTTCAATCGCGGCACGCTGTGCGCCGATCAGCTCGACCCCGTATTTCTCCAGCACCCCCATGTCGGCGAGCGCGAGCGCCGTGTTCAGTGCCGTTTGCCCGCCCATGGTCGGCAGCAGGGCATCGGGGCGTTCGGCCGCGATGATCTTTTCGACGATCTCGGGGGTGATCGGCTCGATATAGGTGGCGTCTGCCATTTCCGGGTCGGTCATGATCGTCGCCGGGTTCGAGTTGACCAGAACCACCCGGTATCCTTCCTCGCGCAGGGCCTTGCAGGCCTGTGCGCCGGAATAATCGAACTCGCATGCCTGCCCGATGACGATGGGACCGGCACCGATGATGAGGATGGACTGGATATCAGTTCTCTTCGGCATGGCGCGGCCCCCGGTCTGGCATGATGTCGGCAAATCGACCGGGGTTATAGTGGAGCGGCGACGGGACGCAAGGGCTGCCGGGACATCGCTGCAAATGGCGCCCGGCTTGACGCGATATGGTGCAAGACCTAGAACAATCATAAGTTGATTTGTTTATTGTATACTGCCGGAAGAAGAATGTCCGAGATCATCTTTCACATTGGAATGCACAAAACCGGTACGACGACGCTGCAATACAGCTTTCGCGACTATCAGGAAGAGTTCAGCAAGCTGGGAATCTACTTCCCCAATGCCGCACGTATCGCGCGCGAGGGGCATCATAACCTCGTCTATGAACTCATCTCGGCCCCCAAGCTGGAGCCGGCCAAGGGTGGATGGGAGATGATGACCGAAGAGCTGCGCGCGCGCCCCGAGCCTTTCATCCTGATTTCCTCGGAATCGCTGAGCGGCTACCGCAGCTTTGCCGAAATACCGCAGCGCTGCGCCGAGCTGGCCCGGACGCTGGGACGGCGGCCGCGCGTCATCGCCTATCTGCGCCCGCAGCCCTATTTCATCGAATCAATCTATGCACAGAACGCATCAACCGGATACACGGCCCAGCATTTCGATCGCTTTCTGCTCCATGTCCTTGCGGATGGTATGGCGGATTACGGGCTGGTGCTGAAGAACTGGCACGACACGTTCGGCGATTGCGAGATTCATCCCTTTCCGCCGCGCGCAGACGAGTCCTATCTTGCGCAATTCGTGCGCGCGATCAGCGGCGCCGAACTGCCCGATACGATCAAGGAGGTCCGCGCCAACGAGCGTCGTGGCATCCGCGCGGTCGAATTCGGGCGCGAAGCCACGGTGCATTTCCAGCGCGCAGGTGTGCCGACAGTAGAGCGCAGGCGCCTCGTTCAGCGTGTCTCTGCGATCTGTGCGCGCCGTTTCCCCAACGAGCCGGCTTTCACCGCGCTTGACCACCGGCTGTTCGAGGATCTGAAAACTATCTTTGCCGCCTCGAATGCGGCGCTTGTCGAACGCTATCCCCATCTGCGCGAACATCTCGACAGCCAGTTCACCCGCAAGGGCTATCCCACGGCGCTGAACTTCGACAGCGGAACCCCCGCCCTGCGCGCGGATTTCATCAACATCATGCTCGAGGCCGTGGAGACCGGCACAGAAGAGCCGGCCCCGGCCCGCGCCAGCCAGGCAGCCTAGGCACGGCTGCGCGCGATCCTGCCCGCTATTGACAGCTGTGCGCAGGCTGACGACATCTTGTGTTTTCGCGACAGCGCCCGGAGATCCTGATGCCCACCCAGAACGACAGCACCCGCAGCAGACCCGAAGGTGCGCCCCGTCGCGGCTCGGGCGCCGCCCATGTCTATGAGACGCTGAAGGCCGAGATCATCGGCCTGCAACTGGCGCCGGGCAGCATGGTGGACGAAACCGACCTTGCCCGCCGCTTTGGCCTGTCGCGCACCCCGATCCGCGAGGCGATGGTCCGCCTTGCGGCCGAAGGGCTGATCACCACCCTGCCCAACCGCGCCACGATCGTCAGCCAGATCGACTTTCTCAACCTTGCGCAGTTTTTTGACGCGCTGACGCTGATGTATCGCGTCACCACGCGCACGGCCGCAGCCAACCACCAGCCCGCAGACATCCCCGCGATCCGCGAATTGCAGGCCGCCTATGAGGCACGCGTCAGTGCGCGCGACGTCCTCGGCATGATCGAGGTGAACCGGGATTTTCATCTGGCCATCGCCGCCGCTGGCGGCAATCCCTATTATACCGAGTTGTTCGGCCGGTTGCTCAACGAGGGGCTGCGTATCCTGCGGCTGTATTACCGGTCGTTCAATGATGTTCTGCCGCAGCAATATGTCGATGAACATGATGCCATCGTCGCGGCAGTGATCGCGCGCGACCTCGATCTGGCCGACCGGCTGGCCGCGACGCATGCCAGCCAGATCGTGCAGCAGATCCGCTCTTACATCGCGGCCGAAAACCATAGCACCGAGGGGCTGACGCTTTAGTCCCCACCCTCTGACGGAGGGCGTCAGCGCCACCGCCGCGTATATTTGAAAATATTCATTGTCGACACAATGTCGGCTACATGATATCCAGATGCCAGCCACAGCCTCGATGCAAAGGATATGATGATGCCGAACTCGCCCTTTACCGGCTGCATGCCGGCACTGATGACGCCCTGCACCCCCGGTCGCGAACCCGATTACGACGCGCTTGTGCGCACTGGTCAGCAGCTGATCGAACAGGGCATGTCGGCCGTGGTCTATTGCGGCTCGATGGGTGACTGGCCGCTGCTGACGGATGAACAGCGCATGACCGGGGTCGAGCGGCTGGTTCAGGCCGGGCTGCCGGTGGTTGTCGGCACCGGCGCGGTCAACACCCGATCCGCCGCCGCCCATGCGGCCCATGCCGCGCGTGTCGGCGCGGCCGGGCTGATGCTGATCCCGCGCGTGCTGTCGCGCGGCAGTTCCATCCCGGCGCAAAAGGCGCATTTCAAGGCGATCCTGTCGGCCGCGCCCGACCTGCCGGCGGTTATCTATAACAGCCCGCATTATGGCTTTGCGACGCGGGCTGATCTGTTCTTTGCCCTGCGGGCCGAACATCCCAATCTTGTCGGCTTCAAGGAATTTGGCGGGGCGGATGCGATGACCTATGCGGCAGAACACATCACCGCCGGCAATGCCGATCTGACATTGATGGCCGGGGTGGATACCTGCGTTTACCATGGCTTTGTCAACTGCGGCGCGACCGGCGCAATCACCGGCATCGGCAATGCGCTGCCACGCGAGGTTCTGCATCTGATCGCGCTGTGCGAGGCGGCCCGCAAGGGCGATCCCCAGGCCCGCCGCCGGGCGACCGAGCTGGAAGAGGCGCTGGCGGTCCTGTCCAGCTGGGATGAGGGCGTCGATCTGGTGCTTTATTACAAATATCTGATGGTCCTGAACGGAGACCACGCCTACGCGCTGCATTTCAACGAAAGCGATGCGCTCAGCCCGTCGCAGGCCGCCCATGCCAAGGCCAGCTTTGAACAGTTCAAGGCGTGGTATGCCGGCTGGAACAAATAGGGCCGCGCAAAGGTAACCGGCTGGCGCGGCCCCGGCTGCGCCTGCCTTTGATGCGCCCACGCGCCCCGGCCGCTCTCTCGCTCAGACGTGCAGAAAGCGGGTCTTGACCTCGGGTGTGGCGATCAGTTCGGGCGTGGTGCCGACCCAGACGACGCGGCCCTTTTCGATCACGACATGACGGTCCGCAAGGCGCGCCAGCGCATCGACATTCTTGTCGATGACCAAAATCGCCTCGCCCTCGGATTTCAGGTGGTGCAGGCAGGACCATATCTCTTCCCGGATCAGGGGTGCCAGCCCCTCGGTCGCCTCGTCCAGCACGATCAGCGCCGGATTGGTCATCAGCGCCCGGCCGATGGCCAGCATCTGCTGCTCGCCGCCTGACAGCTGATCACCCATATTGCGCCGGCGCTCGGCCAGACGCGGGAAAAGGTCGTATACGGCCGGCAGCGTCCATCGGCGGGCCGCACCGCCGCGCGCGGTCGCGCTCAGGTTTTCCTCGACCGTCAGGGGGGCAAAGATCTGCCGCCCTTCGGGCACCAGCCCCAGACCGGCGCGCGCGATCAGATGCGGCGCCGCCCCGGTCAGGTCGCGCCCGTCCACCGCCACCCGCCCCCCCGAGGGCCGCAAAAGGCCAAAGATCGCGCGCACGGTCGTCGTCTTGCCCATGCCATTGCGGCCCAAGAGCGTGACCACCTCGCCGCGCGCGACGCAAAGGTCGATCCCGAACAGCACCCGGCTCTGGCCATAAGCGGCCTGCAACCCTTCGACCACCAGCATCTAGACCTCCTCCTCGCCCAGATAGGCGGCGCGCACGCCGGGGTCGGCGCGGACCTGCGCGGGGTCTCCGGTCGCCACGATCCGGCCATAGACCAGCACCGAAACCTGATCAGCCAGCCGGAATACGGCATCCATATCATGCTCGATCAGCATCATCGTCACACGCGAACGCAACGCGGCAAACAGCTCGATCAGCTGCGCGGCCTCTTCATGGCCGGTGCCGGCCAGCGGCTCGTCCAGCAGCAAAAGGCGCGGCCGGGTGGCCAGCGCGACCGCCAGTTCCAGCTGCCGCTTTTCCCCGTGGCTGAGCGTGCCGGCGGCGCGACGGGCGCGATCCGCCAGACCGACATCGCCCAGATAATCCATCGCCTCGTCATTGAGCGCGGCCTCGGCCGCAGCCGGGCGGAAAAAGCGAAAGGACGACCCCTCACGCGCCTGCACCGCCAGAGCCACATTTTCCAGCACGGTGAAACGGGGCAGCAAGGTCGTCAGCTGAAACGAGCGCGCCAGCCCCAGCCGCACCCGCGCCGCCATATCCAGCGCGGTGATATCGCGCCCCGCGCAGATGACCTGCCCGGCATCGGGCCGGATCTGCCCGGAAAGCTGGGCGATCAGGGTCGTCTTGCCCGCACCATTGGGTCCGATGACCGCATGGATCTGCCCCGGCATCACATCCAGCGAAACATCATCCGTGACCTTCAATGCGCCGTAGTTCTTGCACAGGCCCCGGACCTGAAGCAGCGGCTCTTGCATCATCACCGGTCATCCCCGCGCGTCAGCTTCAGCCGGCGCGCCAGCCCTGTCAGCCCGCCCGGCGCCGCAAGCGCCACCGCGACAAGGATCAGGCCAAAGCCCAGCCGCCAGTGTTCGGAATAGCGCGCCAGCCCCTCCTCCAGCAGAACGGTCATCAAGGCCCCGCTCATCGCGCCGGTCAGGCTGCCCGCGCCGCCAAGGACCAGCATGACGATCAGCTCGCCCGAGCGGTGCCAGCTCATATAGGCGGGCGAGACATAGGCGGCCTGATTGGCCAGCATGACCCCCGCGATGGAACAGATGCAGGCCGCGATGACATAGGCCGTCAGCTGATAGGGAAAGGGGCGAAAGCCGATGGCCTGCATCCGCAGCGCGCTTTCCCGTGTGCCGCTCAGCACCCGGCCAAAGCGCGACAGGGTCAGGATGTAAAGCCCGGCGAATACCGCCATCAGCAAGGCCAGCGTGACGTAATACATCCCCGCCGCGCCACGCAGAACCGGGCTGCCGAACAGGGTCGAGCGCGCCGCCAGCGCCACCCCGTCATCGCCGCCCAGCGCCGAAAAGGACACAAAGAAAAAGAATGCCATCTGCCCGAAGGCCAGAGTTATCATGATGAAATAGACGCCCCGCGTCCGCAGGCTGATCGCCCCGGTGACGACGGCGAACAGCGCTGATGCGGCCATAGCGCCCAATATCTGCAAGAACAGATCCGTCACCCCGGCGCGCGACAGGATCGCCACCGCATAGGCGCCGAAACCCAGATATGCGGCATGACCAAAGGACACCAGCGCCCCATAGCCCAGGATCAGGTCGAGCGACAGCGCGGCAATGGCGAATACCATCATCCGCGTCGCGATGACGACGGCAAACGGCTCTCCTGCGGCATTGGCCAGCGGGGGCACGACCAGAAGCAGCGCAAAGATCGCCAGCGCCAGCTTCAGCCGTCCGGCAAGGCGGGGGCGGCGCGGGTGATCGCCGGGGGAAACGGTGGCGCCGCTCATCTTGCGACCCTGCGGCCGAACAGCCCTTCGGGGCGCCAGAACAGAACCGCCGCCATCAGGATATAGACCAGCATCGGCGCCATGGTCCGGCCCGCCTGTGCGGCGGCCGCGGGCTCCATCACCATGCGCAGCAGGATCGGGCCGAACATCCGGCCCAGCGTATCAACGACACCGACCAGCAACGCGGCGCAGAACGCCCCCTTGACCGATCCGACACCACCGATGACGATGACGACAAAGGTCAGGATGAGGATCGAATCCCCCATTCCCGGATCGACCGACAGAATGGGCGAGACGATGGCCCCGGCGAATCCCGCCAGCATCGCGCCGACCGCAAAAACCAGCATGAACAAGCGGTTGATATCAACACCCAGCGCCGCGACCATCGCGCGATTGGCGGCGCCGGCACGCAGCAGCATGCCGGCCCGTGTGCGCGCGATCACGAACCACAGCGCCAGCGCCATGCCCAGACCGACCGCGATCACCGCAATGCGATAGACCGGATAGCGCATCGGTCCGGCCAGCGGAACCGAACCCGACAGCAGTTCGGGCATGGCCACCGACAGGGGCGCGGCCCCCCACAGGATCTTGACCGTCTCGGACAGCACCAGAACCAGACCGAATGTCGCCAGCACCTGATCGAGATGCGAGCGGTCATAAAGCCTTCGGAATACCAGCAGCTCCAGCACCAGCCCGACCAGCAGCGTCGCCGGCATCACCAGCGCCAGCGCCAGCCAGAAATTCCCCGTCACCCCCATCATCATCGCCATGACATAGCCGCCGACCATGTAAAGCACGCCATGGGCCAGATTGATAAAGTCCATGATGCCGAACACCAGCGTCAGACCGGCGGCGACCAGAAACAGCAAGATGCCAAACTGCACACCGTTCAGCAGTTGCAGCAGGAACAGGTTGAACATGCAGGCTCCTCGCGACGCAGAGGCGGGCAGCCGCGATATGCGACCGCCGGCAGGTCAGGACCGGGATGCGGGCCGGTCACTCCATCGGGCATTCGCCGACATAGGAATCGGCATGCGCGGTAAAGACCTTTTCGACGATCGACGTGCGATAGGTTCCGTCATCGTCGCGCACCGCCTGGGTCAGATAAAAGTCCTGAATGGGAAACTGGTTCGAGGAAAAGGCAAAATCACCGCGCAGGCTGGAAAAATCCGCAGCCCGCAGCGCCGCGCGATCCTCGGTGCCGGCGGCACGGACCGCGCTGTCGATCAGCATCAGGCTGTCATAGGCGGCCATCGCATAAAGCGAGGGCATGCGCCCATAAGCCTCGCGAAAGGCGGCGACAAACTCGGCATTGCCGGGCGTGTCCAGATCGGGCGCCCAGTTCGATCCGGTCAGCATGCCAAGCGCATCGTCCTGTTCGGCCGGCAGGGTGGTTTCATCAACGGTAAAGGCCGACATCAGCGGGATCGACGACAGGCCGGCCTGATTCCATTGCTTGACCAGATTGACCCCCATCCCGCCGGGCATGAAGGCATAAACCGCTTCGGGCTGGGCGGCGGCGATCTGGGCCAGCTCGCCCGAAAAATCGAGCTGACCGAGCGGCACGAACAGCTCGCCCCCGACCGTCCCGCTGTAGATCGACTTGAACCCGTTCAGGCTGTCCTGACCGGCCTGATAGTTCGGGGCCAGCAGATAGACATTGCCGATATTCTGCCGGTTCATGTATTCCGCCACCGATTGCGGCATCTGGTCGTTCTGATAGGAAACGACAAAGATATCGGGGTTACAGTCGCGACCGGCAAAGTTCGATGGCCCGGCATTGGGCGAGACCAGAATGCCGCCGCCCTGCGTCACCGGCGCGGCAATCGCGGTCATGATATTGGAAAAGATCGGCCCGATCACAAATTCGGCGCCCTGCCCCTCGACCAGATCGCGGGCCTTTTGGGCGGCCAGATCCGGGCGGCCCTCGTCATCGGTGACGATGATTGTCACGTCGCGGCCACCGACCTTACCCTCAAGCGCCTTTTCGGCCAGCAAGATACCGTCACGCGCATGTTCGCCCAGAACCGCCGGCGGCCCGGAAAGCGTCAGCAGAACCCCGATCTTCAGCGGATCATCCGCAAGCGCGGCGGTCGCCATCGACAGGCCAAGCGCCGTCGAAATCACAAGTTTATGCATCTTCATCGCTCCTGTTGGGTGATGGAACCTGTTTTCGATTCACTTGAGGATCAGCTTCATACATCAAGCATATTCCGGGCAAGCAAAAAACTCGGCAAACGCATTGCACCCGCGAACCGCCCCGCATTGGTCGCGCATGATCCGCGCACCCGGCCGACCGGCGCGCGCAAGGTCTCTTTATATATAAAGAATTTCCGGCCCTAGCGCCGTCCCCGCTGCCGCACGTCCAGCATGATCGAGATGCCGCGCGCGGCATCGGCCTCGGTCACGCCGGCGAACAGGGCGTCGATCCAGCCAAGGTGGTTCGCGGTGATCTCGCGCATCAGATCCGTGCCGGCCCTGGTGATGCGGACACGAAAGGCACGGCGGTCGCCCGGCATCGTCTCGCGCGCGGCCAGACCATCGCGAACCAGCCGTTCGACAATCCCCGTGACATTGCCATTCGACACCATCAGCTGCTGCGAAAGATCGGTCATCTTCAACCCGTCAGGCGCGGCAAGCAGCGCGGCCATCACATCAAAGCGCGGCAAGGTCATATCATATCCCGCACGCAGCCGGTCACGCAGATCGCTCTCGACAAAGCGCACGGCCTTGAGCATCTGCAACCACAGCCGCAGGCGCTGGCGGGCGACATCCGGCGCGGCCACAGGCCCTGATACATGATCGGTTCGCCGGGGCTGCATAGTCCCCTTCCGGTTGCTTCGTTACCGCAGTCTAGGGCCATAAGTTGCGTTCGGGCAACCGGCGATCACGCCGCACCGCCCCCGCGATGAGGTCGTATCCCATCTGGCAACGGCCTGCGGCGGATCGTGGCAGCGGATCACGGGGGCGGATCGTGGCGCAGCGGGCGGCACGATCCGCCCCCGCCCATGTCATGCCGGCAACCGGCGCGGGGAGCCGCCGGGCCGGCTGCTGTCCCCCTGCGTCCGTGCAGGATTTCGCATCCCCGGCGAGGCGCTGATCGACCCGTGGTCGGCGGCCCGCCTAAAGCGCTTTGCCCGCATGCGCCGCGCCGTCAGCAGGCTGACACATGAGATCGCGCAGGCTGGCGGAAAACCGGCCTGACGATGACCGGGACGCTGTCAGGACCGCCGGTCCTCGCGCAGCATATCGCTGGCCTTCTCGCCAATCATGATCGCCGGGGCATTGGTGTTGCCCGACACGATTTCGGGCATGATCGCGCAATCGGCAACGCGCAGCCCGCGCACCCCCTTGACGCGCAGCCTTTCGTCAACGACCGGCCCCATGGCGGCGGTGCCTGTCGGGTGAAAGATCGTGGTCGCGCTGCCCCGCACCCAGTCGAGAAGCTCGGCATCGGATTGCGCGCCGGGACCGGGGCGCAGCTCGCCCGTGATCTTGCCTGCCAGAGGCGCCCGCCCGGCGATCGCGCGCGCGATCCTGACGCCGGCAACAATTGTCCGCTGATCGGTCTCGGTCGCCAGATAATTCGGATGGATGGCGGGATAGATGGCCGGATCCGCGCTTTTCAGGCGGATCTCGCCGCGGCTTTCGGGACGAAGCTGACACACCGACATGGTAAAGGCAGAAAACGGATGCACGCCCTCGCCGGGGCTGTCGGCCGACCACGGCTGGACATGGAACTGGATATCGGGGGTCTCGACCGCATCGGAACTGCGCATGAACCCGGTCGCGAGACTGGCCGCCATGGTCATCGGCCCGGCACGGAACAACAAATATTTCAAACCGATCCGCGCCTTGTTGAAAAGGCTGCGGACCTCGTCATTCAGCGTCGGCTCATTGCAGGTATGGACCAGCCGCGCCTGAAGATGGTCCTGCAACCCGCGCCCGACCCCGGGCAGGTCGATCAGGGGCGTGATGCCGTGATCCGCCAGATGACCCGCCTCACCGATGCCCGACAGCATCAGGATCTGCGGCGAGCCGATCGCGCCGGCTGACAGCACCACCTCGCCGCGCACGGCGATCCGCTGAACCGCGCCGGCCCGGTCGGAATATTCGACGGCGACCGCGCGCCCGTCCTCGATCACGACGCGGCGGGTCAGCGCATGTGTAATGACCCGCAGGTTCGGCCTTTTGCGCACCGGATGAAGATAGGCCACCGCCGAGGAACAGCGCCGGCCATCGCGCGTCGTCAGCTGGAAATAGCCCACGCCCTCTTGCCGCGCGCCGTTATAGTCTGGATTGAAGGCATAGCCTTCGGCCTGTGCGGCCGCGACCCAGGCGTCGCAGATCGGCCGGCGCAGCCGCATGTCGGACACGTTCAACGGCCCGCCCGTGCCGTGGAACTCATCCGCGCCGCGTTCCTGATTCTCGGCCCGTTTGAACAGCGGCAACACATCGTCCCAGCCCCATCCGGCAAAGCCCATCTGCCGCCAGCGGTCGTAATCCTGCGGCTGGCCCCGGACATAAAGCAGCCCGTTCAGCGATGACGACCCCCCCAGCACCTTGCCGCGCGGCCAGTCCAGCCGGCGCCCGTTCAGGCCGGGGTCCGGTTCGGTCCGGTAACACCAGTCAACCGCAGGATTGTTCATGGTGCGGAAATAGCCGACCGGCACATGTATCCACGGATTCCAGTCGCGTCCCCCTGCCTCGAGCAGGGTCACCGTCACACCCGGATCAGCCGAGAGACGGTTCGCCAGCACACAGCCCGCCGAGCCGGCCCCGATGACCACATAATCGCTTTCCATTCCGACCCCTTTACTGATCGAGATTCTTCTTGCAATGCAAGATTAATTTCCATTCAATGAGACAACAAGTATCAAAACTTGTAGTCTGGGAGGAAGGGATGAAAATCACTGATCGGATCCGGGGCATTTCCCGGCGCGACATGTTGCGGGTGACGGGCCGCTTTGGGCTGACCTCGACCGCATTGGCGCTGAGCGGCACGGCCGGGGTTTTGACCACGGCGCAACTCGCGGCTGCCGCTGAATCGACCTATGAAAAACGTTTCGCCAAGCAGCCCAGATATACGTTCAAGATGGGCGCATCGGGGTTCAATGCGCGCAACCTGCTGATCGAGCGCACCGGATTTCTGGAATTTGCCCGCGATCTGGAGGAACGCACCGAGGGCGAGATCCGTATCGAGTTCATCGGTGACAACCAGATCTGCGGTCAGCTGGACTGCGCCGAAAAAACCCAGCTCGGCATCGTGGAGTTTTTTGCCGCCAGCACCCAGAACTCGGCCGGATCGGCGCCCTATTATAATGTTCTGGATTTTCCCTACATGTTCCCGACGCGGGCGGCGCAGTATCATTTCCTTTATCACCCCGACAGCCAGCGCATTCTTCGCGATCCGCTGGAAAAGCGGCACGGTCTGAAATTCCTGTTCTCGCATTGCGAATTGCGCGGCCTTCAGATGGGCCTGAAATGGAAGGACCGCCCGCTGATCACGTCGATTGACGAACTGGCCGGCACAAAAAACCGCGTCACCGGCACGCAGCTGGGCCGGATCGCGATGCAATTGCTGAACCTCAACCCGGTGCCGGTGGCATGGGAGGAAACCATCGACGGGCTGAAGCAGGGGCTGATCGACGGATCGGAAACATGGGCCTCGGCGGTGGCCTATGCGAATATGACGCCGGTTATCAGCCAGTCGGTCGATCTGCGCTTTTTCTGCGGCACCGAACATTGCGGCATGTCGGCACAGGTTTTCGACGGGCTGGACGCGCATCTTCAGGATGCGATCATGGAATCGGCCTATCTGGCACAGGTCTTTGCCCAGCACGCCAACGAGGCCGCGCTGATCAAGACCGTGGGCTTTTCCGACCCGCAGCTGCCCGACACGATCTTTGCCGAGCATGGCGTGCGCTGCGCCTTTCTGTCCGACGAAGAGCGCCGCAAGGCCGAGGAGATGTGCGCGCCCGAGTTCAACCCCCAGCCTTGGGAGCAGTGGCGCGAACGGCTGTCCCAATGGTCGGACGGGATCGACACCTATGAGGAAATCTATCGCATCGCCCGCGAAATCCCCGCCGACACCAAGCCCGAAAACGTCGAGCCGCGCCGCTGGTGGCGGGGCTGACAGGGGCGCACAGGATGGACATGTTTACCGGAACGGGCGCAATCTTTGCCGCCCTGTCCAGCGCCGACAGCTGGGCGATCAGCAATGCCATGCGCGCCCCCGGCGCCTGGGGGTTCGGGCTGATCGTCATGATCGCGGGCGCGGTCCTGACACTGATCATGTTCCGGCTTGTCCCGCTGCTTGACCGCCGGCTTGAGCGCACGATCATGGTGGTGGCCTATCTGGCCATCGCCACCATCATCTTTGTCGAGGTCATCCGGCGTTTCGTGCTGAACGTTCAGGCGCCATGGTCAACGACGGTGCCGTCTTTCCTGTTTCTGCTGCTGACCTGGTTCGGCTGCGCCTATAACGTCCGCCTGCGCGCCCATCTGTCATTCACCGAATTCCGCGCCCGCATGCCGCGCGGCGCGCAACTGGCCTGCCTGTGGCTGGACGGGCTGCTCTGGCTCGGCATGAGCTGGGTGGTGATCGTGACCTCGGGACGGGTAACGGCGAATTCGGCGTCGAATTTTCAGGTTCTGCTGGGCACCGACAGCGTCATGCAATGGTGGTTTCTGATCCTCGTTCCACTGGCATTCGTTTTCCTGGCTGCCCGCGTATTGGAAAACATGGTTGATGACCTGCGTCGCTGGCGCGGCGGGGACGAGATGATCCGTCCGCCGTCACTGGGCGAGACATGAGGCTGACATGAGTGACGGAAACTGGATTACACTGATCTCTCTCGCGGTCACGATGCTGTTCATGCTGGGCGTGCCGGTCTTTCTGGTCATCGCCTATTGGGTGATCGGCTGTTCGCTGGTCCTTGGGCTGACCTTCGACAATATCGGGGCGGCGCTGACCTATGCCTTTTCCAATGGCTTTGCCCTGCTGGCGATGCCGCTGTTCATCCTGACGGGCGATCTGATCAACCGCGCCGGTATTGCGCGGCGCCTGTCGGATTTCGCCTATGCGATACTGGGCTGGCTGCGCGGCGGGCTGGCGATGGCCGCAATCGGCGCCTGCGGGCTGTTTGCCGCGATCTCAGGGTCGAATTCGGCAACGACGGCCACCATCGGCTCGATGCTGCATCCCGAAATGGTCAAGGGCGGCTATGATGAGCGTTTCTCCGCGGCGACTGCGGCGGCCGGGGGGACCGTAGGCATCATCATCCCGCCGTCGATCATCTTCATCGTCTATGGCTTTCTGATGAACCTGCCGATTTCGGACCTGTTCGTCGCCGGGATCATTCCGGGCGTGATGATGGTCGCGGCGATGCAGTTTGTCTGCTGGCTGGCCTCGCGTCACAACGGCTGGGGCCATATCATCCGCTTTGAGATCCGGCGCATCATCCGCGCGGCCTTTGGTGCCTGGCTGGGATTTTTTGCCATCGGGCTGGTGCTGTGGGGGATTTATACCGGCAAGTTCAGCCCGACCGAGGCCGCAGCCGTCACCGTCGGTTTCTGCGTCATCGTCGCTGTTGTCAGCCGCTGGCTGTTTCCGGTGGTGCGCGGACAGATGGATGAACATGGCAGCCCTTCGACCATCGCCGCCAGCCTGCTGGTCGAGGGGTTCCGGCTGCGCGACCTGCCCGGCGTCACCATGCGTTCGGCCCAGATCACCGGCATTCTCGCGCCGCTGATCGGGATCTCGGTCGTCATGCAGCAGATCCTGTCGCTGCTTGGCGCGCAGGCCGCCATCGGTGCCTTTGTCGGGGGAATGGGCGGATACTGGGCCGTTCTGGCGACTGCGATGGCGATGATCTTTGTCGCGGGCATGATCCTTGAGAGCCTGCCGGTCACGATCATCCTTGCGCCGATCCTCGCGCCGATGGCCGCAAGTGCCGGTGTCGATCCGATCCATTTCGCGGTGATCTTTCTGGTCGGCGCCTCGATCGGGTTCATCACCCCGCCTTACGGGCTGAACCTCTATGTCGCATCCAGCGTGACGGGGGTGTCCTATATGCGGATCATCCGTTATGCTTTCTATTATCTGCTGGCCCTGCTGGCGGTCTGGCTGATCGTCGCCATGGTCCCGGCCCTTTCGACGATATTGCTGCCCGGCCGCTGAGCCATGAGAGAAATGCGACCGACTGGATCATGAACGACGACAAGGCAGCGGACGAGCCGGTCCAGACCAACCTTCGCCCGCTGCGTATCCTTCAGGCGGTGGCCGCTGCCGGCGCCCCGGTCACCGCCGCCGAAATCGGCGAATTGCTGAACCTGCCCCGGCCGACCATGCACCGGCTGTTTCTGACGCTAGAGGCGGATGGCTGGCTGATGCGTGATCTGAGCGGGCGCGGCTTTGTCGCCGGCTATGGTCTGCGGCGGATGGCGGCCAATACGCTGAGCGGGCCGGGGTTGCGGCGCGAGCGGCTGATGATCCTGACCACCCTTGCCCGCGAGATCGGCGAGACCTGCAATATCGCCATGCCCGAAGGCAATTCCATGACCTATATCGACCGGGTCGAAACGGAATGGCCGCTGCGCATCCGGCTGCCGATCGGCAGCAGTGTGCCGCTGCATTGCACGGCAGCGGGCAAGATGTATCTGTCGACACTGGCGCCCTCGTTACTGACGCGGGTTCTGGGCCGGCTGCTGCTGCATGCCGAGACACCGCATTCAATCACCGATGCCGATACCCTGCGCGCCGAGATCGAGCGCACGCGGAAGCGCGGTTTTTCCGAGGATAACGGCGAGATGATCGCGGGTATGATCGCGCTTGCGGTGCCGGTGCGTGACAATCTGGGCCGGTTTCTGGCAACCCTGTCCTTTCACGCCCCGGTGCAGCGCCTGACCCTGCCTGATGCCCACCGCCACCTGCCCCGCCTGCGTCTTGCGGCGGCCGAACTGGGCGAAAACGCCGCCGGAACGGCGCCCTCCGACGACACGCCATAGCCCTTCAGCCGTGCCCCGTTCCGGGTGGATCGGCGCCGCTGCCATCTGCGCCAGCCATCGGTCGATCGCCGGACGAGAACAAAAAAGGCCAGCAAAAAGCGGCACGAGAGGCAGGCGAGGCCGCAGCGACGCATTGCGCGACAAGCGTCACCCGGAATCAGAGGCCGGGATCAGGCCCCGCTTTATCCCGCGCTGACCGGTGCAGCCGCCCCGAGGATGCGGACGCTGACCGGGGTGCCGGCTGCGATCTGGCGGCCACGCATGACATCAACCTGCAATTCCAGCCCATTCCATTCGATCCAATGGGTCATGTCATGGCCCTTGAACTCTCCTGACAGGACATGCGCCGCGCCGGGCCGGGGCGCCGGCAGGGGCGTGATCTCGATCTGTTCGGGACGCAGTGACAAAAGCACCCTGCCCGACTGTGCGCAGGGAAAGGCGCCGATGGCCGTCTGCACCTGTTGTCCGTCGCCCTGCCCCGAAATCAGATTGGTGCGCCCCAGAAACCCGGCGACAAAGGCCGTGCGCGGGCTGTCATACAGATCCGAAGGCGTGCCGATCTGGGCAATGCGCCCCGATTGCATGACCGCCACACGGTCGGCAAAGCTCAGCGCTTCTTCCTGATCATGGGTGACGAACACGATGCCGATGCCGGTGGCCTTGAGTATCCGGCGGATCTCGCGCCTTGTGCTGCCGCGCAGCGCGGCATCGAGGTTCGAAAACGGTTCGTCCAGCAGGATCAGCCCCGGCCGCGCGGCAAAGCTGCGCGCCAGCGCCACGCGCTGCTGTTGCCCGCCCGACAGTTCTTCGGGGTAGCGCGCGCCATAGGATTCCAGCCCGACCAGCCGCAGATATTCCCCCACATCGGCGCCGCCATCCGCGCCAAAGGCGACGTTCTCGGCGACCGTCATATGGGGAAACAGCGCGTAATCCTGAAACACCATCCCGATGCCGCGCCGTTCGGGGGCCAGCCCGGTCACATCGCGCCCGGCGATCTCGACACAGCCGCTGTCCGGCGTCTCGAAACCGCCGATCAGCCGCAATGTCGTGGTCTTGCCACAGCCCGACGGCCCGATCAGCGCCAGGATCTCGCCCGCCGCAACATCCAGCGACAGGTCATCGACGATGCGTATGCTGCCGTAGGACTTGCCAATATTGCGCAGGCGAAGAAGTGGGGTCATCTCGTCGGGTCATTGTTGCTGGCACCGGGTCGGCCACTGCCCTCATATTTCATTATAAGCCCGATAAAAAGGCTCGAGAACAAAATTATCACCGCAGCGAATGGCGCCGCCTCGCGCATCATCCCCTCGCTGGTGCGGCTGAACACGGTCATCGCCAGCGTCGAATAGCCGGTCGGCGCCAGCAGGAATGTCATCGGCAGTTCCTTGACCACCATGATAAAGACCAGCAGCCCCCCCGCCACCAGCGAGGGACGCAGCCGCGGCAAAACGACCCGCCGAAAGGCGCGGCCGGGGCTGGCGCCGAGCGCGCGCGCGGCCTCTTCCTGGCGGGTGCCGATCTGCAACAGGGCAAGGCGGATCGGGCCGATGGTCAGGGCGAGGAAGCTCATGACATAGGCGAAAATCAGCAGCCCGAAGCTTTGATAGATAAAGGGCGCGACCTGAAGGGAAAAGAACACCATTGCCAGCGCGAATGCCAAGGGCGGGGTGGCATAGCCGATATAGGACAGCCGCTCCATCGTCGTGCCAAAGCCCGAAGGATAGCGCAGCACCAGCAGCACGACCGGCAGGCCGAGCGCCACCGCAATCAGCGCCGCCGGCGCAGCAACCATCACCGTCCGGCCAAGCGTGGCGGCCAGTTCCAGCCAGTCAAACCCCGGCACGCCAAGGCGCATCCAATGGCTCAGCACCATCACCGGCAGCCCCAGCGAGGCCAGCAGAACGGCGGCGACGAACAGCCAGACCAGCACCCGCCAGCGCCCCAGACGCACCGGCACCGCACGGCGCGCCGTTCCCGTCCCGGTGCGCGCCAGTCGCAGCCCCCGCGTCGCATGGGCATGGATCTGGATCGCCGCGACCGTCAGCGCCAGCAGCATCAGCGACAGCCAGGCCGCATAGGTGCGGTCAAAGGCGCCGGAATATTGCGTATAGATGGCAAAGCTGAACACTTCATAGCGCATCAGGGCGATCACACCGAAATCGCCGATGACATACAGCCCGACGATCAGCCAGCCCGAATAGAGCGCCGGGCGGATCTGCGGCCATGTGATACGACGAAAGGCCGCACCCGCCGAATGGCCAAGGCTGCGCGCCGTTTCCGCCTGCGCCGGATCCAGCCCCATAAAGGCGGCGCGCAGATTCAGGAACATATAGGGAAACGTATACAGCGTCAGCGCCAGCGCCGCGCCCCATAACCCGTCCAGACGCGGCAGGCGCAGGCCGAAATAATGCTGCGCAAAGCCGTAATAGCCCGACAGGCCCAGCAACGCATAGGCCATGACATAGCCGGGAATCGCCAGCGGCAGCACGGACAGAAAACTCAGCACCTTGCGGTGTCGCAGATCGCTTTGTGTCACCAGCCAGGCCAGCGGCAGCGCGATCGCGGTGCCCATCGCCAGCACCAGCCCGACCAGTTGCAGCGTATTGCCCAGCAGGACCAGATTCCGCATCCGAAAGACGATGGCGCCCAGCTGTGCCGGCTCGGCCGAAAACGCGCGCACCACCAGCCAGAAGGCAGGCAGCACCATACCCACCCCGACGATCAGCGCCGGGACAAGAAGGATAAGGGGCGGCCAGCGCCGCCCCGATGTCGGAACCCGTGTCAGGTCAGATCCTCGTTTACAGCAGGCCCGCGTCTCGCAGCATGGCCAGCGTGCCTTCTAGATCGGTCAGCTTGTCAAGATCAACCTGCGGGCTGACTTCGAGCAGCGTTTCCAGCGGCGGCAACGAGGCATCCGCGATCACGCCGGGCACGACCGGATATTCATTGCCTTCCAGCGTCGCATATTGCTGGGCGGCAGGCGACAGCAGAAAGTCGATGAATTTCTGCGCGTTTTCCTTGTTATCGCTGCTTTCCAGAATACCGGCGCCGGCGACGTTCACCAGATTGCCGATATCACCGGCCTGAAACGGTCCCTGCGCGACCGGAAATTCGGCATCGCGATCCGTATAGCGGCCGAGATAATAGTTGTTGACCAGCCCGAAATCGACCTCGCCGGCGGCGATGGCCTCGATCTGGGTGCCATTGTTGCGATAGGTCTGGGCGTCATTGGCCTTCATCGCGTCCAGCCATCCGCGGGTCGCCTCGTCACCCTCGGTCACGCGCATCGCGGTGACGAACGCCTGAAAGCTGGCATTGCCCGGCGCCCATGCGACACGGCCCTTGTAACGCTCGTCCGTCAGATCCTGAATCGAAGCGGGCAGCGCGTCCTGTTCGACCCGCTCGGTCGAATAGACCAGCACACGCGAACGGCCGGTCGTGGCGACCCATTTATTCGCGGCGTTGCGGAACAGCGGCAGAACCCCCTCGTTCACCGATGCCGGCAGTTCATGGAAATGCGGCGCCATAACCCCAAGCGCACCGCCATCCTGCGACCAGAACACATCTGCGGGGCTGTTGGCGCCCTCTTCCATCAGCAGATTGGCAAGCTCGGCGGTGCCGGCATAACGGACCTCGGCCTTGATGCCGGTGGTGGCCTCGAACTGGGCGATCAGCGGGGCAACCAGCGCTTCACCGCGCCCGGAATAGATGGTCAGCGAATCCGCCGAAGCAGCCGAGGCCAGACCCGCCGTCAGGGCAAGCGCGGTCAGTATGGTCGATTTCATTGCAAAATTCCTTAATTCTTTCTGCACGCGACCTGTATGGTGACAGAAGTTTAGTAAATCAATCAGAATTTTACACGGATGGGCAAAAGACCCGCCCGGCGGTGGCCGGGTATCGCCGCCGGATACCTGTTAAGTTTTGATTTTCAATGAAGTTCTGGTCTTTCCACCATCCGCGACGCCGCCCAGCCGATCCCCGCACCCACGCAAAGCGGCCCGACCGCCGGCACGCCAAGGATCAGCGCGGCCAGTAAAACGGCGGCCAGCGGCCTGCCCATCCCCACCGTCAGCGCCGCGACGATGCCCGCGACCAATGCCACAGTCGCGGGCATGGCAGGAAACAGCACCAGCGCCGCCCCCCCGGCAGCCGCGCCGATAAAGATCAGCGGAAAGACCGCCCCGCCGCGCCAGCCCGAGGTCAGGCACAGCGCCAGCGCCAGCACCTTCAGCAACGCCAGAGCAGCCAGAGCGGCAAAGCCCGCGTCGCGGCCCCATTGCATCAGGGCCTCCATCTCGTGATGGCCGGAAAAGCGCAATATGGGAAAGGCCGCCGCCAGCGCCGCAAACAGCACGGTGCCGGTCAGGGTCTGCATCGTCACGCCGCCCATCCGCGCAAGGCCAGCGCGCAGCACAGGCAGCAGGACCACAAAAACCAGCCCCGCCGCCGCGCCCAGCATCGCCGGGACCACCGACAGCAGGATGTCGGCCGCATCACCCTCGGGCGTATATGCAGGCAGCGCAACCCGCAGCCCATGGCCGGGCATGATCCGCCCCGCGACCAGCACAAAGCCCAGCAGCCCGGTCAGCGCGGCCAGATAAAGCTGCCAGCGCGGCGCCTCGGGCTGCGCCTGCGCCACTATCGCCCCGGCCGGCGGCGATCCGTAAAGCCCGCCCAACGCCCCCGCAACGCCGGATTCGGACAGCATCCGGGCCTCGGCATTGTTGCGGGCCAGAACCAGCCCGATCAGCGCCGACATCTCGGTCACAAGGGCCAGAATCCCGGCCTCGGGACCAACCGCACCGCCAAAACCGACGGCAACGATAGCCATCAGCGCCATGATCAGCGCGGTGCTGCGGTGCTGATGCAGCGGGTCGCGCAAGCCGGCGATCTGGCTTGCCAGATCCTGGCCCGCATGCACCCGGCGCAACGCCGCAATCAGCGCACCACCCGCCAGAATGACCACAAAAACATACCAGCGCGCATCCGGCCCCGACCAGACCAGCGCCGATACCACCCCCATCAGCCACAGCACCAGCGCCGCCACCGCACCCGCGACAAAACCATAAAGCCCCGCAAGAAGTCCCTGCCGCATCACTCCTCCGGTCGGGGTGAGCGGTGGTTCTCATAGACGCTGACATCTTCGGCCAGCATGATCGCAAAGGGCCGCGTGGCAGCAAAACTGGCCATGATAATGGCGATGATCGAGGTCAGCGGAACCGCAAGGACCGCCCCCGCAACGCCCCAGACCGACGACCATAGCGCCAGCGTCAGCAGCACGACAAAGGGAGACATGTTGACCTTGCGCCCGATCATCCGCGGCTCCAGCCCGTTGCCGACCCAGACCTGCGCCGCCGTCAGCAATGCGGTGATCATCAGCGTGGTCTGGACCGATCCGAATTGCGCCATCGACAGGATTACCGGAAAGGCCACACCCAGGAGCGAGCCGACATAGGGGATATAATTCAGCAGCCCGATCAGAATCGCCCAGAACAGCGCAAAGTCGATGCCAAAGGCCCAGAGGATCACATAGGAGATCACGCCGAGGATCGCGTTTGCCAGGGTCTTGACGGCCAGATAATCACTGATCGCCGCGTTGATCTGCGACACGATGAGGGCGGCGCGCTCGCCCTTTTCACCGGGCAGCGCGACCGCGATCTTGCGGGCAAACACGCCGCGCTCGCTCATCAGAAAGATTGCGTAAACCACGACCATGGAAATCAGCCCGGCAGCCGCGCTGATCGAGCCAAGCACAGCCCCCGCAACGCGCTGAACGGGTATGCGCTGCACCGCGTCCTGCCACAGATGCGCCAGATCGAACTCTCGCGCGCCGATCATCGACATGAGGGCACTCAGCAATGTGGTGACGTTCTTTTCGTATTCGGGCAGGCGTTCCATGACCTGCCCCGCAGTCGACACCATCACCCCGCCCAGAACCAGAACGGCCAGCATGAACAGGGCCAGCACAACGACCCGGCGCAGCGAATCCGGCAGGCGCCTGCCGCCCGGCAGGCGCCCGATCGCATCCGAGGCGGCGACAAGCACATAGACCGAGATCACCGCCACGAACACCGGCAGCAGCAGCGACTTTCCCATGATCAGGAACATGCCCACCAGCGCCACAAGCACCAGCGCCAGCACCACGGCCAGCAGCCCGCGCAGCGGATCGTTCCGGTCGCGAATCATGCCGCCCCCGGTCCGCCCGCAGGCATCATTCCTCGCCCGACTTGCGCGTCAGCGACAGGATGATCAGTGAAACGCCGTTTGAAATCAGCTCGATGGCAAGGAACAGCCCCAGCACCACCACAGCCGACTGCGGCCAGTTGGCAAAGATCATCAGCCCGAGGATCAGCGACAGCGCCCCCGACAGGATCATCACCCCCCGCAGGTTGCCGTTCTGCGCACCAAAGGCCAGCAGGATGCGAAACACGCCCATGATCAGCAGCATCGCACCGGCAAGGAAGGTCAGCGAGACAATGCCCTGCAACGGCTCTCCGACCAGATTGATGCCGAAAAACAGGATCGCCACACCCAGCAGGATCGACAGGATACGCCCGCCCCATCCCATATCACCAAAGGCCGAGATGATTGTCACGATCCCGACAAAGATGAACATCCAGCCCGCCAGCAGTTCTGCCGTCAGTGTCGCCGCCAGAGGATTGGCCAGCGCGAAAAAGCCGCCGATCAGCGAGATGATCCCCGCCAGCATCCACAAGAACCAATATTTCATGACATGCCTCCTATCTGTTCGTCTGATTTTGATGAAATTTCCGGGTATTCTATGTGCCGATCATGTGGGTGATTTTCTTGTTCCGCAAGTTCGGAAGTAATTTCTGATAGTTACCGTTGCATATCAGCCATATCAGCACTGGCAGCGGCGAAAAAATCACGCTAGCAGGTCTGAAACCCTGTGGGGACGTCACCATGCGCATCATCCGCTTTCTTGCCATCCTTGCCCTCGTGCTGGCGGCTGCGATCACCGTCATGCGGCTGTTGTTTCCGCTGCCCGACATTTCCGCACGCAGAGCGCAGCCGGCAATTGCGGCCAGCGACCAGACCCGTCTGGGCGCGCTGATGGCACAGGCAGCGGCGGACCATCCCGGCCTTTCGGGCATCGTGCCTCTGGAGGATGGTCATGACGCGCTGGCCAGCCGGCTGGCACTGATCAATGCCGCCGAGGTCAGCATCGATTCGCAATATTATATCTGGCATGATGACCTGTCAGGCATCATCCTGCTGGATGCGCTGGACCGGGCGGCACAGCGCGGCGTGCGGGTGCGGCTGCTTTTGGATGACAATGGCGTGCCAGGGCTGGACCCGTTCATGGCGGCGCTGAATGCCGGGCCGGATTTCGAGATCCGGCTGTTCAACCCCTCGACCATCCGCAGCCCCAAGCTGTTGGGCTACAGCTTTGATTTCTTTCGCATGAACAGGCGGATGCATAACAAGTCGCTGATTGTGGACGGCGCTGCCGCGATCATCGGCGGGCGCAATATCGGCGACGAGTATTTCGAACTGGGCGACGCCTTTTACAAGGATCTTGACGCGCTGGCCATCGGCCCGGTGGTGGTGGATACGGCCCGGTCCTTTGATGACTACTGGAACAGCGCCTCGGTTTTTGGGGTCGGTGACATCATCGCGGGCACGGGGGACCGGGCCGGATATGACGCACGCGTCGCCGCCGTCACCGCCAGCCCCGAGGCGGGGGCACTTGAAAATGACCTGCAAAGCAGCTTTGCCCGTTACGCCGGCGGTGCGCAGGCGCTGGAATGGACGCAGGTGCAGCTTGTTGTCGATGATCCTGCCAAGGGGCAGGGCATCGCCAGCCGCGACCAGTTGATGATCGCCCGTCTTGGTCAGTTACTGGGCGAGGTCTCGACCCGGCTGGATCTGGTCAGCGCCTATTTCGTGCCTGGCAAGCCGGGGACTGAATACTTCACCGATCTCGCCCAAGAGGGCAAACAGGTCAGCGTTCTGACCAATGCGCTGAACACGACCGATGTTCTGCTGGTCCATTCCGGCTATACGAAATATCGCCGCGAGCTGCTGGAGGCCGGGGTGAAACTTTATGAGCTGAAGCTGCGCGGCGGCGTGACACCCGAATCCGAGACGCAGCTGAAGCCGCTTGGCCTGTCCGGGGCCAGCCTGCATGCCAAGACCTTTGCCGTCGATGATGAGCGGGTCTTTATCGGCTCGTTCAACTTTGACCCGCGCTCGGCGATGCTGAATTGCGAGATGGGCTTCCTGATCGACAGCCCCACCATCGCGCGCCGCATCAGTTCCGGTTTCGACGGTCCCCTGGCCCAGGTCAGCTACCGCCCTGAACTGAGCGCCGATGATCGCATGGTCTGGCAGGAGGATACCTCTTCGGGCACGGTCACATGGCAGCAGGAACCGGGCGCGAACTGGTTTCAGCAGATCGCCCTGACAATTATCGGCCTGCTACCGGTTGAGTGGTTGCTATAGGCCGGGCCGGGCGCAATCCGCCCGGAAATATCCGGCCCGCGCCGCATCCGCTGCATCAGAAATCCCCCGGCCGGGGCGCGGCGATGATCAGGCCATCGCGCTGATCTTTCACACGCCAAAGGACATGGCGAAAACAGGCCGTGGCCGCCCGGAACGGGCCATGCCGCACGCAGAGAAATCACGAGGGCCGCGAGGCAACGCGAAAGAATTGACGGATGCCCGCCGGTTTCACCGCGAACAATCAGGAACCGCCGATATCAACCGCGAAGCAATGCGTTGATCCGAAACAGCGACCAGCGTGATCACCCTGCGCCGGTTGAACCGCCCAATGGCAAGCCTCGTCATTCACAAAGCATCTGGTGATATCAGGGATGAATGGTGCCCGGAGACGGATTTGAACCGCCGACACGCGGATTTTCAATCCGCTGCTCTACCAACTGAGCTATCCGGGCACGTCAGCCTTGGCTGAGGTGGGCTGTGTTTACGCAAGCGCGACTGCCCTGTCCAGAGCGAAAAATCACTCTTTATGCCCGGGAATATCCTGCGCGGGGGCCGGCTCCTCTTCCTCTGCGCCTGATGCGATGAAATAGTCCCCGCGCAGCCAGCGGGCGAGATCAACATCGGCACAGCGGCGCGAGCAGAACGGGCGGCAGGACTGTGCCATGGGCAGGCCGCAGATCGGGCAGCCGGCCATCAGCCCCGCCCCAGCAGCCGCGCCAGCGGCACACGGTCGCGCTTGCGCGTCAGTTCAAAGAGACCCATCGCGGTCCAGCCCGACAGCACGCAATCGGGACCATCAGGGCGAAAGGCCTTTTTCAGCTCCTGCTCGATCGTTCCACGCTCGCGGCGCGAGACCGGGGCAAAGTCGATCACCACCTGCCCACCCAGCCCGCGCAGGCGCAGCTGGCGCGGCAGCTCGCGCGCAAGCGCAATATTGGCCTTTAGCGCGGCGGCCGGCGAGTGATCCGACCCGGTGTTGACATCGACGGCGACAAGGGCGCGCGTCGGCTCGATAAAGGCCGAGGCCCCGCCGGGCAGCGTGATCGCCGGGCCGGAGAATGCCCGGATCGCGGCGGCCTCGTCTTCGGGAAAATCATCACATTCGCGCAGCGAATCGGGCGCGGGATCGGCCCAGTCCCGCCAGACCGTATCGGCGGGCGCGGGCGCATCCAGCAACAATTCGGGCGCACCCTCGACATCCGCCGCGATCGCCATGGCCAGATCAAGGATCTGCGCCAGCTCGTCCGCGATCTCATCGTCCGGGGCCTGCCCCGCGGCGCTGCGCAGGATCAGCCCGCAGTTGCGCCCGTCCAGAACCGCCTCGCCCATCGCAGTCAGGGCGGCACGCTGGTCCGGGTCGCGGATTGCACGCGAGACGTTAACGCCCGGTGCCGAGGGCGTCGCGATGGCGAAACGGCCCCGGATCAGCAGGCGCGCGCTCAGCGGCACGGCCTTGCCCGGCTCGGCCACACCGCTGACCTGCACCAGAATCATCTGCCCCTCGCCAAGGCCCGAGCGATCCCGCAGATAACCGCTTGCCCCGTCCGGCAGGGTCACAAAAACGCCCCCCTGTCCCTTGAGCAGACGGTTCACGCGGCCGCGCAGAATGGCGCCGGGGGCAAAAGGCACGGCCTCGCCGGGATCAATCGTCAGATCCTCCAGCCGTCCGTCGACAAATAACGCGGCGGCATCAAGGCCGCCAAGGCGGCCCAGAATGATCTCGCGGCCCTTCATGGCGCCTCCATCCGCGCGGCGCGCAGCAGGGTTACGGTCTCGGCCAGCGGCAGGCCGACAACGCCGGTAAATGAGCCGCTGATCCAGCTGACAAAGCCGCCCGCGCGCCCTTGGATCGCATATCCGCCGGCCTTGCCCTGCCATTCGCCACTGGCGAGATAGGCGGCAATTTCAACCTGTTCCAAGGGTCTCAGGCGAACCTGCGTCTCGACCAGACGGGTCCAGCACCGCCCGTCGCGACGCAGCGTGACCGCCGTCAGCACGCGATGGCGCCGCCCCGACAGCAGGCGCAGGAACTCGCCCGCCTCATCCGCGTCGGCGGGTTTGCCCAGAATGCGGCGGCCGGCGCTGACGACCGTATCGGCGGCCAGCACGATCTCGCCGGGATTGGCGGGAATGGCGGCGGCCTTTTCGTCGGCCATGCGGCGGGCATAGCTGCGCGCGGCCTCGCCCCGGTGCGGGGTTTCGTCGATATCCGCGGGACGGATCTCGTCGGGGATGACGCCGATCTGGGCCAGCAGTTCAAGCCGCCGGGGGCTGGCCGAGCCAAGGAACAGGCGCGGCGTGGCGGGCTGGCCCATATCGGGGTCACGCCCGGCAGCAGGCCGCGCCGGCACATGCCGCGCGGCCACAGCAGGGGCGCGCGGCCCGCTCACTTGAAGCGGTAATTGATCCGGCCCTTGCTCAGATCATAGGTGTTCATCTCGACCTGAACCTTGTCGCCGGCCAGAACACGGATGCGGTTCTTGCGCATCTTTCCTGCCATATGCGCGATGATCTCATGGCCGTTTTCCAGCTCGACCCGGAACGTCGCGTTAGGCAGGAGTTCCTTAACGACGCCTGGGAATTCGAGCATTTCTTCCTTGGCCATGGTCACTCCTTGACAGCTCGCCCGAGGGAATACGGGCGCAGGTTAAATGCGTCCGCTGCGCGGTATTTTCAAGGGAAAAAGCGATCTCGGGCATCATTGGCATCACAAGCGTGACAAATGATGCATGCCGGCGGGGTGAAAAGGCGGTCTGGCGGCAAGGTCGCGTGATATATCCCGCGCCCAGGAAACGGGCGGCCGAATGGACCGGTGCCGGCGTGAAGCAGCACGATATCCGGGCCATGCCCCGGCAGTTTGACCTGCCACCTCTGCCTTTCGCATCCGCCTTTCGCGTCTGCCTGCCACGTCTGCC
>JAUNTL010000151.1 GCA_030538705.1 Paracoccus sp. (in: a-proteobacteria)
GCGCGCATCTGGGCAATGCCCGCCCGGTGGTGGTCTTTGACGTGCTGTTCCGGCTGTTGCGGCATGTTTATGGCGAAGATGCGGTGACTTATGTGCGTAACTTCACGGATGTGGATGACAAGATCAACGCCCGCGCAGCGGCAAAGGGCCGTCCGATCCGTGACATTACTGAGGAAACAATCGGCTGGTATCACGACGACATGGATGCCCTTGGCGCGCTGCGCCCCAGCCATGAGCCGCGCGCGACCGATTACATCACCCAGATGATCGCCATGAACGAAGACCTGATCGCCAAGGGTTTCGCTTACGAGGCCGAGGGCCATGTCCTGTTCGAGGTCCGCAAATTCCCCGAATATGGCCAGCTTTCCGGGCGGTCCCTGGATGACATGATCGCGGGCGCGCGGGTTGAGGTCGCGCCCTTCAAGCGCGACCCGATGGATTTCGTGCTGTGGAAGCCCTCGGATGCGGATCAGCCGGGTTGGGACAGTCCTTGGGGCTGGGGGCGGCCCGGCTGGCATATCGAATGCTCGGCCATGGCGGCGGAGTTGCTGGGGGATGTGTTCGACATTCACGCGGGCGGGATCGACCTGCAATTCCCGCATCATGAGAATGAGATCGCGCAGTCGCGCTGTGCCCATGGCACCGGGCTGATGGCGAATGTCTGGCTGCATAATGAGATGGTGCAGGTCGAGGGCAAGAAAATGTCCAAGTCCCTGGGCAATTTCTTCACCGTCCGCGACCTGCTGGATCAGGGCATTCCGGGAGAGGTGATCCGCTTCGTGCTGCTGATGACACATTACCGCAAGCCGATGGACTGGACGGCGGAGAAACGCGCCGAGGCTATCTCTCGCTTAGGAGCGTATTCAAATGCAACAGCACAGGTCCAACCCGGTGCAATTAGTAACCGAGTCATTGAGGCGTTATCAGACGATCTAAACACTCCTGAAGCACTTCGTATCATACATGACCTTTTCAAAGAGGGCGACTTACCCACGCTTCGAGCTTCAGCGGAGTTCTTGGGGGTCTTGTCGTCGTCTTTCGACGACTGGGTCACTGAAGGCATTAAGGGGGCCGAGCAAAGCGCCAACATAAGAAAGCTTAATCAAGTTAGGCAGCAGGCGCGTGCGGAAAAAAACTACGCTATCGCGGATATGATACGTGATGAGCTTGCTATTGGAGGAATCGAGCTAAGAGATGGCGTAAACGGCTACTCAACTAACGTCGATCTTGTGAAGCTCTTGCAGTGGGCCGGCGATCAAGGGGAAGCGACCGATGTCTTGGTCGTCGGCGCACAAACGAGCGACTTGGATGTGTTGGTCGACAAGGTTGCTAGGCAGGTGTTGGCGAAGATCGAACGGGATTTTCAACATGACTGACCGCCTTTACCTCTACGACACCACGCTCCGCGACGGCCAGCAGACGCAGGGCGTGCAGTTTTCGGCCGCCGAGAAGGTCGAGATCGCGCAGATGCTGGACGCGCTCGGGCTGGATTATATCGAGGGCGGCTGGCCGGGCGCCAACCCGACCGACAGCGAGTTTTTCGATCATGCGCCGAAAACCCGTGCCACGCTGGCGGCATTCGGGATGACCAAGCGGGCCGGCCGCTCGGCCGGGAATGACGAGGTGCTGGCGGGGGTGCTGAATGCGGGCACGGATTGCATCTGTCTGGTTGGCAAGACCCATGATTTCCACGTCACCGAGGCGCTTGGCATCTCGCTGGAAGAAAACCTCGGCAATATCCGCGACTCGCTGGCCCATATCGTCGCTCAGGGCCGCGAGGCGATTTTCGATGCCGAGCATTTCTTCGACGGCTGGAAGGCGAACCCGGCCTATGCGCTGTCCTGCCTGATCGCCGCGCGCGATGCGGGCGCGCGGTGGATCGTGCTGTGTGATACCAATGGCGGCACCTTGCCCCATGAGATCGAGGCCATCGTGGGGCAGGTGATTTCCGCAGGCATCCCCGGCGACCGCCTTGGCATCCATACCCATGACGATACCGGCAATGCCGTGGCCGGCAGCCTGGCCGCGATCCGGGCCGGCGCGCGTCAGGTGCAGGGCACGCTGAACGGGCTGGGCGAACGCTGCGGCAATGCCAATCTGACCACGCTCATCGCCACGCTGGCGCTCAAGCCGGAATTTGCGCCTCTGGTCCCGCAGATCAGCCCGGATGCGCTGAAAACGCTGCTGAAAACCTCGCGCCGTCTGGATGAGATCCTCAACCGCGCGCCGGCGCCCAATGCGCCCTATGTCGGTGCCTCGGCCTTCGCCCACAAGGCCGGGCTGCATGCCAGTGCCATTGTCAAGAATCCCACGACTTATGAACATGTTACGCCGGATTGCGTCGGCAATGCCCGCGTTATCCCGATGTCCAACCAGGCCGGCCAGTCAAACCTGCGCGCCCGCCTGCTGGAGGCCGGGCTGGATATTCCCGAAAGCGCCGATCTGGCCGCGATCCTGTCGGATGTAAAGGCGCGCGAGGATCAGGGCTATGCCTATGACGTGGCGCAGGCCAGTTTCGAATTGCTGGCGCGGCGCCATCTCGGCCAGTTGCCACGTTTTTTCGAGGTCGAGCGTTATCGCGTCATCGTCGAGCGGCGGCGAAATGCAAAGGGCTTGCAGATATCCGTCTCTGAGGCGGTGGTGGTGGTCAGCCTGCACGGCCAGCGGATGATGTCGGTCAGCGAATCCCATGGCGAGGATGACCATGATGACCGCGGCCCGGTCAACGCGCTGTGGCGGGCGCTGGCAAAGGATCTCGGCCCCTATCAGGCGGCGATTGACGATATGCGGCTGGTCGATTTCCGCGTCCGCATCACTCAGGGCGGCATCGAGGCCGTGACCCGCGTCACCATCGATAGCGAGGACGCTCAGGGGCAACGCTGGTCGACGGTCGGTGTGTCGGCCAATATCGTCGACGCCAGTTTCGAGGCGTTGCAGGATGCCATCATCTGGAAGCTGATCCGCGACGGAATCACGCCGTGACGCTGGCGCTTTGCGCCGAGAGCCTGCGCGCGGGCGACCCGGACCGTTTCGCCGCCGTCATGGCCGCCCGGCCCGGCGACCGGGCGCGGCTGGTCACGCTTTATGCCGCCAATCTGGCAGTGGCGCGTGCGGCCCTTGCCTCGGCCGAGCCGCTGATCAGCGAGATGCGCCTGCAATGGTGGGCCGATCAGATCGCGGCGATGGGGCAGGGCGGGGCCCCTGCGGGCCACGAGATCGCGACGCCGCTTTTCGCGGCCTGGGGTGCCGGTATTGCCCCGCTTGCCACCCTGATCGAGGCGCGCCGTCGTGATACGCGGCGTCAGCCGCCGGCCGGCGCCGGCGAGGTTCTGGCCCATGTCGAGGGCTGCACCGGCACGGTGATGCGGCTGGCTGCCATGGCCTGTGGTCATGATCCGCAATCTGCCTTGCTGCGCGATCAGGCGCGCGGGGCCGGGCTGGCGGCGTGGCTGGGTGCCTATCCACGGCTGCGGGCGCTTAATCTCGGGCTTGCGGATGATTCGCCGGCCGTGCTCGGGGATCTGGCCGGGCAGGGGCTGCGGGCGCTTGATTCGGCTCGTGCCGCGCGGCCGCGCCCGGACCGGCGCGCGGCCCCGGCCCTTTATGCCGGCGCGGGCGCGCGGGCAATCCTGACCGGGGCGGCAGCCGGGGATTTCATACAGGTTTCTGATTTCAAAAGAAAATTATCCCACACCTTGCTTGCCTTTGCCGGGCGTTGGCAGGGCTGAGGCCACCGTTAAACCTATCTTCATTCCTCTGTGCCAGCCTGTGGGCAGTAATGGTATGGAGACCGTGATGACATCCCCGCCTGACCTGACGCCCGGACGGGGCACCGCATGACGCCGGTCCGCGTCCTGATCGTTGATGATTCCACGGTGATGCGCCAGCTCATCCGTATCCGCCTGCGTGCTGATCCGCGCATCGAGGTCGTCGGAGAGGCGGCCGATACCGCACAGGCGCGTGCCGCCATCGCCAGTCTGAAACCCGATGTGCTGACGCTGGATGTCGAAATGCCGGGCCAGTCCGGGCTGGATTTCCTGCGCGAGATGATGCGCAGCGCGCCGATCCCGGTGATCATGGTCTCATCCGAGACGCAGCAGGGCAGCGCCGCCGCGGTCGAGGCGCTGTCACGTGGCGCCGTCGACTGTATCGGAAAACCGCGCAGCGGTGATGCGGGCGCGGCCTTTGACGGGCTGGCGGGTCTGGTTGTCACGGCATCCTCGGCCAACCTGCGCCGCCGCGGGCCGGCGGCACCGGTCAGCCCGGCCGTGCAGCCCGTGCGCAGCTTTCACTGGAATAACCGCTATGTGCTGATCGGATCGTCCACCGGCGGGGTCGACGCGCTGGAGGTCATCATCTCGTCCCTGCCGGCAAACTGTCCGCCGATCCTGATCACCCAGCATATGCCCGAGGGGTTTCTGGCCAGTTTCGCACAGCGCCTGAACGCCCGCTATGCGCCCGAGATCACCCTGGCGGCGCATAATATCCCGATCGAACAGGGGCATATCTACCTCGCCCCCGGCGGTGCGACGCATCTGGCTGTGGCACCGGGACCACGCCCGCGCTGTATGCTGATCGCCGGCGACAAGGTCAGCGGCCACCGCCCTTCGGTCGACGTGCTGTTCAGTTCGGCCCTGCCGATGGCCGGTCGTGTCTTTGCGGTGATCCTGACCGGCATGGGCAGTGACGGGGCCGAGGGGATGGCCGATCTGCGCCGCGCCGGTGCAAGCTGCATCGCCCAGGATGAGGCAAGTTCGGTCGTCTGGGGGATGCCGCGCATGGCATGGCAGAACGGCGGCGCCGAACGGCTGGTCTCGCTCAACACGCTTGCGGCCGAAATTCTGGCCGCCACGGATCGCCGCGCCCGCGCCATGGGGACCGCCAGTCTGTAAGCGTGGCGGCCCTGCGCATCCATCGGGCGTGGGTGGGATACGCGAGCAGCCGGGGCTGCGGCGCGCTGCCTGCGGTTGCCCGAGGTCGGGGTGGATGATGAATGGCGTCGCCGGTGTCTTGTGGGGGCGGATCGTGCCCGTTGTCGTGCTGTAAATGGTTGGTGCACGCGGCCTGCGGGCGGTCACCGCGCCCATCTGCATGCGCCGTCTGCCCCGGCAGATGGTTCGGACGCGCGCATATGCGGGGCCGGCGCGATGGCCGCAAATGCGGTAAAGCGCGAATACTTCGGACGCGCGCACATGCGGGGCCGGCCATGCGCCAACGGCGCGCCCGGCCGAGCTGGTCACGGTTGGCGCGCGCGGGGCCGGCGGTTCAGCTCCATCCTCAGCATGCCTTCCGGAGTGAGTCACGGCTGGCGCGCGCGCATGCGGGGCCGGCGACTGGCGGCAATGGCGCGGACAG
>JAUNTL010000152.1 GCA_030538705.1 Paracoccus sp. (in: a-proteobacteria)
GACGGCGCAGCTCGTCCACCTCATCATCGGCGAAACGCGGCAGGATCGGCTTGTGGCGCGACACGGAAAAGGCGCAACGCTGCGCGATTTCAACCGTGTTTTCAATCGCTTCCGGCAGGTCCGCGAAAAGAACGGCCATTTCCTCGGCCGATTTGAAATCATGGTTGGGCGTCAGCCTGCGGCGCGGCTGGGGCTGGTCGACATAGGCGCGTTCCGCGATGCAGATCAGCGCGTCATGGGCCTCATACATGGCGGGGGCGGGGAAATAGACGTCATTGGTGGCCACAAGCGGCAGATCCAGCGCATAGGCCAGCCGGATCATTGCGGTCTCGGTTGCGGCCTCGGCCTCCATCAGCCGGCCGGATGCGTCCTTGTGGCGCGTGATCTCTACGTAAATCCTGTCATGGAACGCACTGGAAAGACTGCGTAAAGCGGCCTCGGCCCCGGTCTCGTCACCGGCGCGGATCAGGCGGCCCACCGGCCCCTCGGCCCCGCCGCTGAGCAGGATCAGCCCCTCGGCATGGGCTGCCAGTTCCCCGGCCGTGACATGGACGGGCTGGCCGTCCTTGCGCAGATAAAGGCAGGATGACAGCGCCATCAGGTTCAGCCAGCCCGCCCGGTTCTGCGCCAGTGCCACGACGGGGCCGCGCGCGCCGCCGATCTCAAGCGTGATCTGGCAGCCGATGATGGGCTGGACGCCCTCTTCCAGCGCCTTGATGCTGAATTCCAGCGCCGCGAACATATTATTGCTGTCGGTCAGGGCCACGGCGGGCATGCCGGCTTCCGCCGCCAGCTTGACCAGCTTCTTGACCGGAACCGCCCCTTCCAGCAGGGAATGCTCGGAATGCGTGCGAAGATGGATGAATCGGGGCTGATTTTCAGGCATGAGGCGAAGCTATGTCCGGTTGGGCGAAAGCGCAATTGCCGGGGCGCGGGAAATCTGTCTAAATCAGGGACAAAGAGAACAGGGAAGACGATTGACCGCAGACCCCATCTTCCGCGCCGATGGGCTGAGCAAGACCTATCCCGGCGTCAAGGCCAATGATCGCATCTCTTTCGCGGTCATGCCGGGCGAAATCCATGCCCTTCTGGGCGAGAACGGCGCGGGCAAATCCACGCTGGTGAAGACCATCTACGGGCTTGTGCGCCCGGATGCGGGGGAAATGCGGATGGCGGGCGCGCCCTTCCGCCCCGCCGATCCCAATGCCGCGCGTGCCGCCGGTATCGGCATGGTCTTCCAGCATTTCAGCCTGTTCGACGCGATGAGCGTGGCCGAGAATATCGCCCTTGGCCTTGATAACCCGCCGCCGCGCCGCGAACTTGCCGCCCGCATCAGCGCCTTGTCCGAGGATTACGGCCTGCCGCTGAACCCCGCGCGCCGCGTCGCCGATCTTTCGGCCGGAGAGCGCCAGCGGGTCGAGATCATCCGCGCGCTTCTGGGCGATCCGCGCCTGCTGATCATGGATGAGCCGACCAGCGTGCTGACCCCGCAGGAGGCCGCGATCCTGTTTGCCACGCTGCGCAAGCTGGCGGCGCGGGGCACGTCGATCCTGTATATCAGCCACAAGCTTGAGGAAATCCGCGGGCATTGCGACAGCGCCACCATTCTGCGCGGCGGTCGTGTGATCGCAAGCTGCGATCCGCGCGCGCATTCCGCGCGGGAGCTGGCGGCGATGATGGTGGGCGGCGACATGCGCGAGATCGACCGCTCGGGCCGTCAGCCGGGGGATATGCTGCTGGCGTTGCGCGATCTCAGCCTGACGGCGCGGGCGGTGGACGGAACGGCGCTGAAATCGGTCTCGCTTTCCTTGCGCGCGGGCGAGGTGCTGGCCATCGGCGGCGTGGCCGGCAACGGCCAGGAAGAGCTTCTGGCAGCCCTTTCGGGCGAGATCACCAGCCCGCCGGGCACCGTCATGCTGGAAGGGCGCGACCTGTCGGCGCTTGGCCCGAACGCGCGGCGCAAGGCCGGGCTTCTGGCCGCCCCCGAGGACCGCCTGGGCCATGCCGCCGTGCCCGGCTTCTCGCTGACCGATAACGCGCTTCTGACCGCATTCGTGCGTCAGGATCTGGCGCCCGGCGGGATCATCCGCCCCGCCCGCGCCCGCGCCTATGCCGCGCGCATCATCGCTGAATTCGACGTGCGCACGCCGGGGCCGGATGTGGCGGCCTCGGCGCTGTCGGGCGGCAATCTGCAGAAATTCGTCATCGGGCGCGAGGTTCTTCAGGCCCCGCGTGTTCTGGTCGTCAACCAGCCGACCTGGGGTGTGGATGCGGGGGCTGCGGCGGCGATCCGCCAGGCGCTTCTGAACCTTGCGGCGGGCGGGGCTGCGGTGATCGTCATCAGTCAGGATCTGGATGAACTGCTTGAGCTTGGCGACCGCTTCTGCGCGCTGAACGAAGGCCGCCTGTCCGCGCCGCGCCCGGTCGACGGGCTGAGCCTTGACGACATCGGGCTGATGCTTGGCGGCGCGCATGGCACGGAGGTCGCCCATGTTGAGGCTTGAGCCGCGCAGCGACACCGCGCTGATCTGGCAGATCGCCACGCCCGTGATGGCCGTCGCGGCCACCATGCTGACCGGCGCGCTTCTGTTCGGGCTGATGGGCTATGATCCGCTGGCGGCGATCCGCATCATCTTCTGGGACCCGCTGTTCGGGGCCTCGGCCAGCTATTCGCGCCCGCAGCTTCTGGTCAAGGCCGGCCCGCTGATCCTGATCGCCTGCGGGCTGGCGGTGGGCTTTCGCGCCGGCATCTGGAATATCGGGGCCGAGGGGCAGTATATCATCGGCGGCCTGACCGGCGCGGGCGTGGCGCTGGCGCTTTACCCGATGGAGGGCTGGTGGCTGTTTCCGGCCATGGTCGCGGGTGGCGCGCTTGGCGGCTGGCTTTGGGGGATGATCCCGGCCCTGCTGCGCAACTGGTTCGGCGCATCCGAGATTCTGGTCTCGTTGATGCTGGTCTATGTGGCGCAGAATCTGGCCGCATGGATGGCCTTTGGCCCGATGCGCAACCCCGAGGGCTTCGGCATGCCCGGCTCGCGCAGTCTGGCGCGCTACCCCTCGGCCTCCAACCCTGAGATCTTCGCGGGCACCGGCATTCACTGGGGCGTGATCGCGGCCCTTTTCGCGCTGATCGGCATCTGGGTTCTGATGTCGCGCCATATCCGGGGCCTTCAGATCCGCGCAGCCGGGGAAGCCCCGCGCGCCGCGCGCTTCGCAGGCGTGCGTCCGGGCGCATTGGTGGTCTTCTGCCTTGGGCTTTCGGGCGCGCTGGCGGGCATGGCGGGGCTGTTCGAGGTCGCCGGCCCTGCCGGTCAGATCACAGAAAAGCTTGGCTCGGGCTACGGGTTCACGGCGATCATCGTGGCCTTTCTGGGGCGGCTTCATCCGGTCGGCATCGTGCTGGCCGGGCTGCTGATGGCGCTGACCTATATCGGGGGCGATATCGCGCAGATGATGCTGAGCATGCCCGCCGCGACCGTGCAGGTGTTCCAGGGGCTTTTGCTGTTCTATCTGCTCGGCTTCGATCTGCTGACACGCTACCGCATCCGCCGCAGGGTGGCAGCATGAGCGGGCCTTGCCGTCACGAATGGACCCCGGTGCTGCGTTTCGCGCTGACCGGGCTGGCCTTTGGCGCGGGGGTCGGCTGGCTGGCGCTGAACACATGGCTGGGGATCGGCTTTCTGGTGATCGGGGCCCTGCTGGTCGCGGCTCTCTGGGGCGGGCTGCCCTTCGCCGATGATCTGGCCGAGGCGCTGATCCGCCCTGCCTGGCGCAGCATCACCCGCACCGGGCATCACCTTGCCGGGGCCAGTCCGGGCCAGCCCCTGCCCCCGGCCTGCCGCGCAGGCTTCACGCTGGCTTTTCTGGCCGGGCTGGCGGGGGTGGTCGGGCAATGGTATCTTCGGGGCGCGCGCCTGCCATGACCGAACCGCCGCCCCTGCCCGCGACCGAGACCGCGAAACCGCCTGTCCCGCCCTCGCCCCCGGGCTTCCATCGGCGCGGTTCTTTACGGCATGTTTCTTGGCCTTCTGCCGGCCGCTTTCATCACATTGGCGCTGCATCTGGGACTGACCGATGCGCTTTACATCGCCGCCATTCTGGTGGTGATCGCGGCTCTTTACCATTTCTTCGGCTGGCTGCTGGTTTTCGCGCCTTTCCATGCGGCCCGCTGGCTTTGGCGAAAGGTGCGCGGCTATCAGCCGCCGCCCGCGCCCCCGCCTGCGCCTGCGCCGCCACGTTTCCACTGGGTCCTGATCGCCGGCTTTCTGTGCGGCATGGCGCTGATGATCCTGCTTGCCATCCGAGACGGCCTTTGACCAGGGAAACCCCATGATCGACCCGACCACGCTGTTTCTGATGCTTCTTTCGGCGGCCACGCCGATCCTTTTCGCGGCGCTTGGCGAATTGGTGGTGGAACGCGCGGGCGTGCTGAACCTGGGGGTCGAGGGGATGATGATCACCGGCGCGCTTGTGGGCTTTGCCGCAGCCCATGCCAGCGGCAGCCCGGCCATCGGCTTTCTGGCGGCGGCGCTGGCGGGGGCGGCGATTTCGATGATCTTCGGGGTGCTCACACAGTTTCTGCTGACCAATCAGGTCGCTACCGGGCTGGCGCTGACGCTGTTCGGGCTGGGGCTGACCGCGCTTTTCGGCAAACCCTATGAAGGGGTCAAGGCCCCTTCCATGATGGCGGGGCCTTTCGGGCTGAACTGGATCATCTGGCTGGGGCTGGTCATGGTGCCGGTGATCTGGTGGTTTCTGAACCGCGCCCGCGCCGGGCTGATCCTGCGCGGCGTGGGCGAGAACCATCACGCCGCGCATGCGCTTGGCCACAAGGTCCGCGCCGTGCGGCTGGCGGCCATCGGCTTCGGGGGCGCGATGGCGGGGATCGGCGGGGCCTATATCTCTATCGCCACCGTGCTGCAATGGACCGAGGGCATGACCGCCGGTGCCGGCTGGATCGCGCTGGCGCTTGTGGTCTTTTCAGGCTGGCGCGCGCTTGGCGTTCTGGCCGGGGCCTGGCTGTTCGGTGGCGTCACCGTGCTGCAATTCCGCCTGCAGGCCGCCGGTATCCGCTTCCCGGTCCAGCTTCTGGCCATGGCCCCCTATCTGGTGACCATTCTGGCGCTCGTGCTGATCTCGGCGCGCAGGCGTGGCCATGCCGCGCCCGGCTCTCTTGGTCAAATATTCCATGCAACAAGCTGATATAAAAGGAGAAACTAATGAAACGCAGAAAATTCCTGTTTACCACCGCGACGCTTGCCGCGCTTGGCGCGCTGCCTGCATTCGCGCAGGATGGCGAGAAGCTGAAATTCGGCTTCAT
>JAUNTL010000153.1 GCA_030538705.1 Paracoccus sp. (in: a-proteobacteria)
ATGGCGGCGCCCGCCATACCGATGCAAGCGAGACCCGCGCCGAGATACTGACCCAATTGTTCCATGTTCTTGCTCCTTGAGGCTTATGGAATTGACGATTGATGTGACCCGGGGCTGCCCGTCAGTGCGACGGATGCAGCGCGTCCTTCAGATAGACGCAGGTCAGGATGGTAAAGACATAGGCCTGGATGATGCAGACCAGCACTTCCAGCGCGTAGACGCCGACGATGCCCAGAATGGCCAGCGGTGCGATCCACAGAACCGCCGCGAAGGCCGCGAAAACCTTGATCACCGCGTGACCGGCCATGACGTTGCCGGCCAGACGGATGGAGTGGCTGACGGGGCGCACGAAATAGGAAATCACCTCGATGACGGCCAGCACCGGGCGCAGCGGCAGTGGTGCCGAACTGACCCAGAAAAGGCCAAGGAAATGCGTGCCGTTCTTGACGAAACCCAGCACGGTCACGCTGACGAACACCGCCACGGCCAGCACCGCCGTCACCGCGATATGCGAGGTGGTCGAGAAGCTTTTCGGGATCAGCGCAAGGTAATTGGCGAAGATGATGAAGCAGAACAGCGTCATGACATAGGGGAAATATTTCAGCCCCTCCTTGCCGGTGATGTCCTCAAGCATCTTGTGGACCATGCCGTAGGTCATCTCGGCGATGGATTGTGCGCGGCCCGGCACGACGCTGCGCGCGCGGGTGCCGAAGACCAGAAGCGCCGTCACCGCCAGCAGCGTCAGCGCATACCACAGCGTGGCATTGGTCGGGGTATACCAGCTTACCGGCCCGCTGCCGAACAGCGGCGTGACCATGAACTGATCCATCGGGTGAAAGGAAAGGCCGGTCTCAGCTTCCGTCGCCACGTGTGTCATCCCTCGTCTGCGGCAAGTCGCCCTGCCCTGTCTGCGCAGCTTTTCGCTGCAACTCTTCTGCGGTGCGCAGCATCACCTTGATGCCCGCCACCAGCCCCGCCAGCATGAACAGGATCAGAAAGCCCGGCATCGTGCCAAGCAGCCTGTCCAGCCCATAGCCGATGACGAACCCGATCCCCAGACCCGACACCAGCTCGATCACCATGCGCCAGGCCATATCGGCATGACGAAAGTTGACCGCCGCGCCAGAGGGCGCCTTCGGGGCCTGAGCCTTCGCCAGCCGCTCTTCCAGCCGCCGAAGCCTTTCGGGATCGGGCAGGTCGCTGTCAGGATCGGGCACGTCTCACACCCCTGTCATCTCGGGGGCGGTGATAGGGGGCCGGCCCGCCTGTGTCAAGCAAAAGGCCGGTTCATGCAACCCATTGAAATATCATGGTTCCGATTGCGTCCCGCAAGCGCGCGCGGACGGTTGCGCCGCCCGCGCCCTTGCCCCATAATCAACCGCCGGGTTGAGTATCGGCGCATCCCGAAACCCCGGAAAGCCCCATGACCGACCCCGAACGGCATCTCGACCTGATCTTTTCCGCGCTTGCCGACCCGACCCGGCGGCGCATTCTGGCGATGCTGCTGGAAGATGACATGGCCGTCAGCGACGTGGCCGCCCCTTTCGCGGTCAGTCTGGCCGCGATCTCGAAACATCTGGTGGTGCTGGCGGGCGCGGGGCTGATCCGGCAGGAAAGGCGCGGGCGCATCACCTGGTGCCAGATCCAGCCCGAGGGGCTGCGCCGCGCCCAGATCTGGATGCAGGGTTTCGGGCAGTTCGAGCCGGTCGATCTTGACGCATTCGAACGCTTCCTGTCCGATACGCTTGATCTGCCGCCCGAGGATTTGCCATGAACCGCTTCGCCGCAGCCCTGTGGGCATTTGCCGCCCTGCCCCTGCCCCTGTCCGCCAATATCTGCGCCGAGGGCATGGTGCTGGAATATCCGATCTCTGCCGTGATCGCGGCCGAGGGGCGGGCGGTCCTTGATTTCGACCTGGCCGGGTTCGAGGCCACGATGGTCGCAAACGCGATCCGCTATGGCGGCAGTGATCAGGAGATCGCGGACATCCGCGCTGACTTCAACGAGGTCTATGACAAAAAGGATGCGCGGCGCGCCTTTCTTGCCGATGAACCACAGCCGAGGCGCGATGCAATGCTGCTGAGCGCGCTTGATCAGGGGCTGGCGGATGACATATCGCCGCTGCTTTATTTCACCACCCGCGTTCATCCCGATCTTGTCACCGCCTATCAGGAAGCGCTGGATCGTCAGGGGCTGGCCGGGATCGCCGATCTGACCCGCCGGGCCATGGGCATGTTCGGCGATCAGCCTGACCATGTTGCGCGCCATCTGTCGCTGCTGGAGGGTGACGGCTTCCTGATCAATCCGCTGGCGAAGCGGGCGTTTGCCCTGCTTGAACAGCAGTTGGCACCGCAGCGCCACCTTATTGCTGAGCGCGCCGAGGCGCTGTTCATGACCGACCCCGCCCTGCGTGCCGAGATCGAGACGAAGCATCATGAGGCCGATGCCCGCACCCGTCTGGACTGGGCGGTGAAGGAAATCCGGCCCTGCATCACCGACTGGGACGGCAAGCTGAGATGGGATCAGCCGGAATATGGCGAAAACGGCTGGGTCCAGCATGATCTTGCCTGGCTCGATCAGGTCTTGCAAAAGGTGGCGATGCCGGGCGGCAACCTTGAACTGCTGTTCAGGGACCCGGCTGGCGGCGTGATATGGGAGATTACCGATCTTCTGGAATATCTCGGTCTGGACGAGCACGCGGCGGCACTTGATCAGGCGATGGCCCTTTTCCCCGATGATACGGCGCTGTTTTCAGGCACTCATTGGCAGGGGGTCTCGGCGCGAAGTCAGGCCATGGATGCGTTCGACGACGCCCGGATGGCCCGGCTGGCCGAACTTTCCGAGGTTTTCAAGGATGGCGCGGTCGAGCGCGCGATGATCGAACTTGCGATCTCAAGCGGGTTCATGCCGGAACTGGCGGACGCGCCGCCATAGGCTGGCGGGCCGGATAGCGGGGCAAAGCCCCACGCCATTACCCCACGATTGAGGGTGGAAACTCGATACAGGCCGACAGCAGCGCCACCGGGGTCAGCAGGAACAATAGTCGCATGTCATCCTCCTCTGATCCTGTCGCGCGTGCCGTCCTTGCCGGTTGCGATCCCCCGGTGATCCGGGGCGGCGAACCGGCACCTGCCATCATCTGCGATACGCTTTGCCCTCTCCAGCCGGCACGTTCGCATCATCCCCGCTTTCGCCCTGCCCGCGCCCCGCACAAGCCGGATATGATGATCCACAGCGATATCGCGCAGTCACAGGCCCGGTTGGCTCAAAACCGGTCGATCTTGACGCATTCGAACGCTTCCTGTCCGATACGCTTGATCTGCCACCCGAGGATTTGCCATGAACCGCTTCGCCGCAGCCCTGTGGGCATTTGCCGCCCTGCCCCTGCCCGCCCTTGCATCCGATGCCTGCGCGCCCGGCGCGGTGATGGAATACCCGTTTGACGAGGCCGTCGCCGACCTGGGCTTCAGCAGCATGTTGCTGGTCGGCGCGGATTTCCATCTCTCGGCCGATGACTTCGCGGACAGCGATGCCAATCCCGACGAGATCGCCGCAATACTTGCGAATATGGCCGAGGAAAGGCGCGACAAGGACAGCCGCCGCCGCGCCTTTCTGGCGCAGACCGAACAGCCCCGGCGCGATATCCTGTTGCTGACCGGGCTGGATCGCCTCTTTCACGGATCACGCCCGCTGATCTCGACCGTGACGCTGACCAATGCCGGGTTTCTTGACGCCTATCTCGACGCGCTCGACCGGCAAGGGCTGGATGAGATCGCGGCGCTGATCCGTCAGGCGCTGACGGTTTTCGGCCCTGAAACCGACCCCGCGCGGCGCTATGACCTGTGGGTGAATGCGGGCGGGGCGATCAACCCGGTCATCGACGGCCAGATCCTCGCGCTTGAGGCGCGGCTGGCCCCGTTGCAACCGCAGGTGTTAAGCCGCGCCGTGGCACTTGTGCGCGCCGATCCCGGCATGCAGGCCGAAATCCGCGACAAGCACATGCAGGCGGACGCGCTTATGCGGCTGGTTTGGGCAGTGGACCAGGTGCTGGGTTGCGCGGGCAATTGGTATGCCGAGGCAGATGCGGGAACGCCACCACTGGCCGCCCTGCCCGAGCCGCAGCGCGATCTTGCGCGGCTGCATCTGTTCATGAACGAGGTGATGAACGGCGGGGTGCATCAGTTCTTCTTCAACAGCAGCGGGGCATTGGCCCCCGATATCGCGGACATTCTCGATACGCTTTCGCTGCCCGACCACGCCGGGGCGATCCGGCAGGGCATCGCCAGCTTCCCCGCCCCCTACCCCCGCGCGACCGAGGCGCGGCGCGGGATCATGGACGGCTTCGATGAGGACAGCGATGCCGCCTTGGATGATCTGACCTATGATATCGACGACGGCGAGATCTATCGCGCGATGATCGAACTTGCGATCTCAAGCGGGTTCATGCCGGAACTGGCGGACGCGCCGCAATAAGCCGTAAAACGGCGCGAGGACACCCCGCGCCGTTTCCGTCAATCAGGCTCAGGCCGCCAGCGGCAGGATTTCGGGCCGGGGCGGGGCTTCGTAATCGTAATAGGCGAACATCTGGCGAAGCACGTCTTGCGCAATCTGCTTTTTCGCAGCAGGCGCGGCGGTTTTCCGTTCAGGTTGCATTGGTCGAACCTCGGGTTGCGTGGTTCCTCCCGACCCCAAAGGTAACGCCGCGCCGCAGCGATTTCAAGCTGCGACGCGGCGTAACACCTGTGCACCCGGTGCAGATCAGACGATGCGGTCCACCAGCATATGCTTGATTTCCGCAATGGCTTTCGCGGGGTTAAGCCCCTTCGGGCAGGTATTGGTGCAGTTCATGATGGTGTGGCAGCGATAAAGCTTGAACGGGTCCTCAAGCTGATCCAGCCGTTCCGGCGTGGCCTCGTCCCGGCTGTCGATGATCCAGCGGTAAGCCGCCAGCAGCGTCGCCGGGCCAAGATATTTGTCGCCATTCCACCAATAGCTGGGGCAGGACGTCGAGCACGAGGCGCACATGATACATTCATAAAGCCCGTCAAGCTTGCGCCGGTCCTCGATCGACTGGCGCCATTCCTTGCCGGGCATGGGCGATTTCGTGATCAGATAAGGGTTGATCGAGGCATGCTGCGCATAGAAATGCGTCAGATCCGGGATCAGGTCCTTGACCACATGCATATGCGGCAAAGGATAGATGTTCACATCGCCCTTGATCTCATCCATGCCATAGATGCAGGCCAGATGATTGCCGCCATCGATATTCATCGCGCAGGAGCCGCAGATCCCCTCGCGGCAGGACCGGCGGAAGG
>JAUNTL010000154.1 GCA_030538705.1 Paracoccus sp. (in: a-proteobacteria)
GATCGGCATGCCGGTCTCGCCCTCTTCCCCGTGCCGGCGCGGGAAAGGCGTTTCACACGAGACGGGTTGCATGGCAATCGCCCCTCCGCGCTGGCGCGGAGACGGCCTATTTCAATCACAACAACGCATAGTTTTAGCCCCCCGGGAAAGGCCCAGTCGGCACCGCCGTCATGCGGGCGCGGGCTGGATCTTGCGGAAAGTTACCGCGCCGGCCCCGGCGCGGTAATGCGTGCCGGCATTGGCTGGGTCTCTGTGACGCTGCGCATTACCGGGCCGTCAGGCATGATTTCGACCGCAAGCGCGCCGCTGTCGCGCAGGCGCGGCGGGTCGATGATGATACAGCGCGCGCTATGCGGCGGCAGCGCCACCGGCTCGGTCGCGACAAGGATACGGCGGGGCGCACAGTCCGGGGCGGCCCGCGCGCCCGAACCCTTGCCGGTAAAATGGCGGATCTCCCATCCATGCGGCAAGGCCGCGCGACGATCCCGGGCATCACCGCTCCACCCCGGGCGCGCGGCCGAGCGCGCCTGATCGGCACGGTCGCCATCCTCGATCAGCCAGGTCGAGATGACGAATCCGCCGCCCGATGGTTTGGACACCACCCTGCCCCCGGCTGTCATCAGCCCGACCGCCTCGCCCTCGGGCGCGATCAGCAGCAGCGGGCGGGCCATGGTCAGCCACAGCCCCGCCGCAAGCGCCAGCATCACCGCCCCGCCGGCCATCCCCGCCCCCGGGAAAGAGACAGCACGCATCGCCGGGCGCCAGCACAGCACCATCAGCGCGGCGCCAAACAGCATCAGCGGCAGGACGGCGGCCGGTGGCGCCGGCAGCGCCGTGACAGCACCGCCCAGACCCGCGACAAACTCGGCCACCCACAGCATCCAGCGGGTGCCGATCCCCATGACCCACAGCGCCGCCGCCTCCATCCCGAAAGGGGCAAGCAATGCGCCGATGACCCCCGCCGGCATGACCAGCGTGCCCATGACCGGCACCGCAAGCATATTGGCCAGCAGCCCGTATTGCGGCATGCGCGAGAAATGCGCCGCCGCAATCGGCGCCGTCGCCATGCCGGCGACAAAGGATGACAGCAACAGCATCGCCACCGGTCGCACCCATACCGGCAGATGCGGCCCGATCCTCGCCCAGGGTCCGGCCGACAGGATCAGCGCGGCCGTCGCGGCAAAGCTCATCTGAAAGCCGGGCGTCGTCACCCCCTCGGGGCTGTAGATCAGCACCACCACCGCCGCCACCGCCAGCGTCCGCAACGAGATCGCGCGCCGGTTGACCAAAATCGCGGCCAGCATCACGGCAACCATGATAAAGGACCGCTCCGTCGCCACCCCGCCCCCTGACAGCCACAGATAGGCCGCTGATGCCACAAGGGCGCCCGCCGCGGCCGGCTTGTGCAGCGCGCGGTCCGCCGCCATGAGCCCCGCCGCCTGCGCGCCCGCCAGCACCAGCCGCAGCGCGGTATAGACAAAGCCGGCCAACATGCTCATATGCAGGCCCGAGATCGAGATGATGTGATAGAGATTAGAGGCCCGCATGACCTCATTCGTCGCCTCGGAAATGCCCGACCGGTCGCCGGTCATCAGGGCTGCGGCAACCGCCCCCTCCTGCCCGCCGATGCGGTCCTGCATGGCGGTGCTGATCGACATCCGCGCGCGGTGCATCCACCAGATCCCGCCCTCGGGCGGTGCCACCGTCATGACCGGCGTCCGGCTATAGCCGACAGCACCCAGCCGCATGAACCACGCATGTTTGCGAAAGTCGAAACTGCCCGGCGATGCCGGCCCGGGCGGCGGGCCGAGATGGCCGGTCAGCATGATCCGCTGGCCAAGCGCGGGCAGACCGGCCGCGTCATGGTCCATCAGCGACAGCCGCACACGCTCGGGCGTGCGTCCGGGCGGATGGTCGCGCAAAATCACCTGATCCAGCGTCAGGCGTTTGCGGTCGCGGGCCGAGCGGTCGATGTCAATGACACGGCCCTCGACCGGGCCGTAATAGCGCCATTGCATCACCGCCGCATCGACCATCGCGGCCCGCAGGCCGATCAGCGCATATCCCGCGATGACCACCGCCAGCGCCGCAGCCACCAGACGCAGCATCCCGGCGGCAGACCAGCCGATACGCCCGGCCCAGAGCGGCGCGGCGATACCCGGACCGGCGGTGGCGCAAAACGCCAGCATGACCGCCGCCCATTGTGCCGGGCCAAGCAGCAGCGGGCGCATGAACCACAGGCCGATGCCCGCCGACATCAGCACCGGCAGCCACAAAAACAGACCGGCGCGCAACGTCGCCGCCGGGCGCGGCCGCTGGGCCGCGGATGCCGGGCGCCACGTCGATGGCGCCGTCCCCGCATGACCCGACACGGCTGGCCCCTGCGGCTTTTGCCCCGTCACTTTTGATCCGGCGCCGGTGGTGCGGCCTGCGGGTATCATCCTTGTTCTTTGCCCGGTGCTTGACTATCACTTTGCCAAGCTTGGCGCACCGGTTCTTACCAACCGGTTAACGCGGACAGTTTTTGACCAAAATATATCCAAAGGCCAACATGCCCGAACCCACCGCTGCCCCTGTCGTCACCCGATTTGCACCTTCGCCAACCGGCTATCTGCATATTGGCGGCGCGCGCACCGCATTGTTTAACTGGCTTTTTGCGCGTGGCCGGGGCGGCAAGTTCCTGCTGCGGATCGAGGATACCGACCGCAGCCGCTCGACCCCCGAGGCAACCGAGGCGATTCTGGAGGGGTTGCGCTGGCTCGGGCTGGACTGGGACGGCGCGCCGATCAGCCAGTTCGCCCGTGCCAACCGCCATGCCGAGATCGCCCGCGACATGCTGGCCAATGGCTATGCCTATCGCTGCTATTCCACCCCCGAAGAGATCGCCGCATGGCGCGAGGCGCATCCGAATCAACCCTTTCAGTCGCCATGGCGCGACCGTAGCGATCACCCCGGAGACCGGCCCTTTGCGATCCGCATACGCGCCCCGCGCGAGGGCCAGACGGTGATTGCCGATGCGGTGCAGGGCGATGTCACCTTCCGCAATGATCAGCTTGACGACATGGTGCTTTTGCGTTCGGACGGGACACCGACCTATATGCATGCCGTCGTCGTCGATGATCATGACATGGGCGTCACCCATGTCATCCGTGGGGACGACCACCTGACCAATGCCGCGCGGCAGGCCCAGATCTATGACGCGATGGGCTGGGCGCGGCCGGTATTTGCCCATATTCCGCTGATCCATGGCGAGGATGGCAAAAAGCTGTCCAAGCGTCACGGTGCGGTGGGTCTGCATGAATATGCCGCCCTGGGTTATCCGGCAGAGGCGATGCGTAACTATCTTGCGCGGCTGGGCTGGAGCCATGGCGATGACGAGCTGTTCAGCGATGAGCAAGCCCGCGAATGGTTCGATCTGCCCGGGATCGGCCGTGCGCCCGCCCGGCTGGATTTCAAGAAACTTGAACATGTCTCGGGCTGGCATATCGGCCAGATGGATGATGACCGGCTGCTGACCGAGATCGGCCGTTTTCTGAATGCCGCCGGCCAGCCGGCGCTGACCGAGACGCAGATCGCACGGCTTCGCCCGATCCTGCCGGTGCTGAAGGAAAAGGCCCGCACCCTGCCCGGCCTGCTGGATCAGGGCCATTTCGCACTGATCACGCGCCCTGTGCGCCCCGAAGAAAAAGCGCTCGCCACCTTCGATCCGGTATCCCGTGGTATGCTGTCTCAATTGACTGCCGCGTTGCAGAATGCTAGCTGGACCCGAGACGAGCTGGAGCATGCGGCCAAGGCCGCGGCCGAAGAAAACGGGGTTGGCCTTGGCAAGATCGCCGCACCTGTGCGCGCGGCTTTGGCCGGCAAGACCTCGACCCCCAGCGTGTTCGATATGATGCTTGCGCTTGGCCGCGACGAGGCCCTGGCGCGGCTGCAAGATCAGGCGGGCTGAAGCGCCGCCCCCCACACGCCCGGCACTTCCAAAGCGCCGGTCAAAGCGAAGGAAACAGGAATGGCTGACAAGAAAAACGCTATCCTCACCGTCCACGGCCAGGAGATCGCGCTGCCGGTTCTGACGCCGACAGCAGGGCCGGACTGCCTCGATATCCGAAAACTTTACAGCCAGGGCGACGTCTTTACCTATGACCCCGGCTTTACCTCGACCGCCAGCTGTGAATCCGAGATCACCTATATCGACGGCGACAAGGGAGAGCTGTGGTATCGCGGCTATCCCATTGAACAGCTTGCCGATAAATCGCATTATCTGGAGGTCTGCTATCTGCTGCTTTACGGCGAATTGCCGACCGAGGCGCAGATGATCGACTTTGAAACCCGTGTGACCCGTCACACGATGGTTCACGAGCAGATGCACAAGTTCTTCACCGGCTTCCGCCGCGACGCGCATCCGATGGCGACCATGGTAGGCGTGGTCGGTGCGATGTCGGCCTTTTACCACGATTCGGTTGACATCAACGACCCCTTTCAGCGCGAGGTCGCGTCAATCCGGCTGATCGCCAAACTGCCGACGATCGCGTCGATGGCCTATAAATATCACGTCGGACAGCCCTTTGTGTATCCGCGCAACGATCTGGATTATGCCAGCAATTTCCTGCACATGTGCTTTAGCGTGCCGGCCGAGCCCTATCACGTCGACCCGGCACTGGCGCGTGCGATGGACCTCATCTTCACGCTGCATGCTGATCACGAACAGAATGCCTCGACCTCGACCGTGCGGCTGGCGGGATCGTCCGGCGCCAACCCGTTCGCCTGTATCGCGGCGGGCATCGCCTGCCTGTGGGGTCCGGCGCATGGCGGCGCCAACCAGGCATGTCTGGAGATGCTGCGCGAAATAGGCACCGTGGACCGTATCCCGGAATATATCGCCAAGGCCAAGGACAAGGACGATCCGTTCCGCCTCATGGGCTTTGGCCACCGGGTTTACAAAAACTTTGACCCGCGCGCCAAGGTGATGAAGGAATCCGCCGACGAGGTTCTGGGTCTGCTGGGCATTCACAACAACCCGACGCTGCAAGTCGCCAAGGAACTGGAACGCATCGCGCTTGAGGACGAATATTTCGTCAGCAAGAAGCTGTATCCCAACGTCGATTTCTATTCGGGCATCATCCTCGAGGCGATGGGCTTCCCGACCTCGATGTTCACGCCGATCTTTGCGCTGTCGCGCACCG
>JAUNTL010000022.1 GCA_030538705.1 Paracoccus sp. (in: a-proteobacteria)
GGCGAGGCCGTTCTGCCTGCGCCTTCAGCCGCCACGCGGTGGGCGCTGGCGGGTCATCCGATAGACACCCTCAGGCATGTTCAGCGCGGCGCGCAATTCGTCCAGCTGATGCGCGCTCAGGGTGATTTCGCTATAGCTGTCGCTGTCGGGATCGTCCTGACGCAGAACCACGCGGTCGTCAAAGGCGGTGATGATGATATCGCCCAACAGGGGCGCCCCGGCCGGTTCGTCGATCAGGGTGATGACCGTGGCGTCGAAATCGTGCTCGATGGTGAACATGGTGGACCTTTCGCGGTTTCTGGCGTCAGCGTGACCGGAAGTGGTTTGCCTCGCAAGGGGGGCTTGTCTATTCTGGCCGGGCCATTCCAGCCGAGAGTCGTCATGTCCGCCAGCACCCTTCGTTTGACCGCCCTTTTTGCAACTCTGGCGGCGCTGCTCGCTGCCTGTACGCCGGTTGTGGTGTCGGACACGCCGACCCTGCCCGCGCCGCGCCAGCCGACGGCGGAAACGACGGTGATGCGTCCGGCCGTCGGCACCACCCCGCACAGCCCGCGCGAGGCGGCACGGAACTTTCTTGCCGTCATCAACCGCATGGAACCGGCGATTGAACGGGAATGCGTGGCGCGACGCACGACGAATATCAATTGCGATTTTCAGTTCGTCGTCGATGACCGCCTGGATATGGAGCCGAACGCCTTTCAGACGCTGGACAATGCTGGCCGTCCGGTCATCGGCTTTACCGTTTCGCTGATTGCGGCGGCGCGCAATGCCGATGAGCTGGCCTTTGTCGTCGGGCACGAGGCAAGCCACCACATCCTGAACCATCTCAGCCATAAATCCGGCTCGGCTACGGCGGGGGCGATTATTCTGGGCGGGATCGCGGCGGCGGCCGGTGCCGATGCCGGAACGGTCGGCACGATCCAGCGGGTCGGCGCCAATGTCGGCTCGCGCGTTTATTCCCGCGACTGGGAATTGCAGGCGGATTACCTTGGCGCGATCATTACGCTGAATGCCGGTTATGATCCTGTCAATGGCGCCGAGTTCTTCCGTCGCCTGCCTGATCCGGGCGACCGCATCCTTGGCTCGCATCCGTCGACTTCGGCGCGGATGGGGCAGGTGCGCCGCGCGGTCGAGGATGTGCGCGCGGGCCGCACGCGCTAAGCTTTTCGGCGACTGGATGCGCTGATGGCCCGGCCGGCTGATCATCAATATCGCTGTGCCGATCATGAAATTTTCATGACGCGACGTGTTTTTTTACGGAACCAAAGACATCATACGTCAAAATTGGTTGTGCGCGATCATTTTCAGGTTAATGCTAAATCAACTTGCAAGAAAGATGATGCAGGCAACTTGATTGTACAGGAGACGGCATGATCGGCGTCGTGATCTGGAGCAGCGAGGAAACTCGCAATGCCGTTATCTGGTGCGAGGATCAGGGACCATTAGCCTATTTGCGCGATTGCGACGGTCTGCTTGAAATGCCTGATCAGCAGGAATGGCCGGTGCCGGGGGATCTGCTGCGGCTGCAATGCGAAACGGTCGGCAATCTGCGCCTTGCCCGCTCTGTCAGCCTGATTGCGCCAAAGGTCTGCCCGCAATTGCCTGATGCGCTTTTGGGTCAGACCAACCGCCCGGCCTCGCATCTGCAAGTCGTCACCAGTTCGGCGCCGGAATGCACATCACTTTCGCAGGGCGAGATGACAGAGCCATGCGCCAAGGCCGCCGGCCGCTGAGCGATGGCCGCATGAAAAGGCCGGACGCAGGAATGCCCGCGCCCGGCCGTTCAGGTGACCCGCCCGCTCTCAGCGTCCGCCGCGTGCCAGCGCCGCAACCCCCGTGCGTGCCATGTCGAACAGGCCCAGCGGGCGCATGAGATCGGCAAATGCGTCCAGCTTTTCCGGCGTTCCGGTGATTTCAAAGACAAAGCTTTCCAGCGTCGAATCGACCACACTGGCGCGAAAGATCTCGGCGATGCGCAGGGCCTCGACACGGCGTTCGCCGGTGCCTGCGACCTTGAACAGGCCCAGTTCGCGTTCCACGCTGGGGCCTTCGGCGGTCAGGTCATGGACCTCGTGGACCGGGACGATACGGCCGAGCTGCGCCTTGATCTGCTCGATCACCGCGGGCGTGCCGCGGGTCACGACATTAATGCGCGAGCGGTGGCCCTCGTGGTCCGTTTCGGCCACGGTCAGGCTGTCGATATTATAGCCGCGCCCCGAAAAAAGCCCGATCACGCGGGCCAGCACGCCCGGCTCGTTCTCGACCAGAACGGCGAGGGTGTGACGCTCTTCGATCGGTGAATTCGGGTCGCGCAGATCATAGGCGGAATGGCTGGACGCGCCCTGCCGGATATTCAGTGACATGATCCCGTCTCCTTACACAAGGGCCGCGCCGCCCGAAAAGGCCGAAGCCTCGGGCGAGAGCAGCATCTCGTTATGTGGCTTGCCCGAGGGGATCATCGGGAAGCAATTTTCGTGCTTTTCGATCAGCACATCCAGAATGAACGGGCCGTCATAGTCGATCATTTCCTGAATTGCGTCGTCCAGTTCCGCCGGGTCGCTGACCTGACGGCCCCGGCAACCGAATGCCTCGGCCAGCTTGACGAAATCGGGCAGGCTTTCGGACCACGACTGGCTGTAACGCTCGCCATGCAGCAACTGCTGCCACTGGCGGACCATACCAAGGCGCTCATTGTTCAGGATGAACTGCTTGACCGGTGCGCGGAACTGGATTGCGGTGCCCATTTCCTGCATGTTCATCAGCCAGCTGGCATCACCGGCGACGTTGATCACCAGCGCCTCGGGATGGGCGACCTGCACCCCGATCGAGGCCGGCAGACCATATCCCATCGTCCCCAGCCCGCCCGAGGTCATCCAGCGGTTCGGGTCGTCAAAGCGCAGATATTGCGCCGCCCACATCTGATGTTGACCGACCTCGGTCGCGATATAGCGGTCGCGCCCCTCGGTCAGCGCTTGCAGGCGCTCCAGCGCGTATTGCGGCTTGATGACCTTGTCCGAGGGGATATAGGCCAGACAGTTCGTCGTCTTCCATTGTTCGATCTGTGCCCACCATTTGCGGATCGCGTCAGAGTTGGTGCGGCTGCCGCGGGATTTCCAGATCGCCAGCATTTCCTGCATGACCTGCCCGACATCGCCCTGAATCGGGATGTCGACGCGGACGATCTTGTTGATGCTGGACGGGTCAATATCGACCTGCGCCTTGACCGAGCCGGGGCTGAAATCCGCCACGCGGCCGGTGATGCGGTCGTCAAAGCGCGCGCCGAGCGCGATCATCAGATCGCAGCCATGCATGGCCAGATTTGCCTCATAAAGGCCGTGCATGCCCAGCATCCCCAGCCAGTTCCGGCCCGATCCGGGATAGGCGCCCAGCCCCATCAGGGTCGAGGTGACGGGAAAACCCGTGCCGTCAACCAGTTCGCGCAGCACGTCGCTGGCCTGCGTGCCCGCGTTGATGACGCCGCCGCCGGTGTAAAAGACGGGCCGCTCGGCCTGTTCCATCAGCTCGACAAGGCGGGTGATCGCGGCCGTGTCTCCGCTGCGGTTGGGCTGGTAGTGGCCGGCCTTGACCTCGTCGGGGGCGATATAAGCGGCCTCGGCGAACTGGACGTCCTTGGGGATGTCGACCAGCACCGGCCCTGGCCGGCCCGAGGTCGCGACGTGAAAGGCGCGGTGAATGGTCGCCGAAAGGTCGGCGGTATCCTTGACCAGCCAGTTGTGCTTGGTGCAGGGGCGCGTGATGCCGACGGTATCGGCCTCCTGAAAGCCATCGGTGCCGACGAGGAATGTCGGAACCTGGCCCGACAGCACCACCAGCGGGATCGAATCGAGCAACGCATCGGTCAGCCCGGTGACGGCATTGGTCGCGCCGGGACCGGATGTCACCAGAACGACGCCCGGCTTGCCGGTCGAGCGGGCATAGCCTTCGGCCATGTGAACCGCGCCCTGTTCATGGCGCACCAGAATGTGCTGGATGTCGTTTTGCTGGAAAATCTCGTCATAGATCGGCAGCACCGCCCCGCCCGGATAGCCGAATACCGTGTCTACGCCCTGATCCTTCAAGGCCTGGACAACCATTTTCGCACCCGTCATTTTTCGGGACATCTGACCCACCCTCTCACAGTGATTGCGCATGTTCTCAGCTTGGGAAACCTCCCGAAGCCCGCCATGCCGCGCCGCCGCAAATTATGGGTGACGCCTGATCGCGTCAATGGTCAATTTTCGCGAAAATGGCGTAAAATTCACTTTTGAAGCAATAATATTGCGCGATCAGGGCAGGGTGATGCGGGCGACCTGCTCGACAATCGGGTCCACGGCAAGGGGATGGGCCTCGTCACAGTGATCGGCGGGATTGCCGATATCCTGCCAGACCCCGCCCTTATAGATCTCCAGCGCGGCAAAGCGGGATTTATAGTCCATCTTGCGGCTGCCGGGCACCCAATAGCCCAGATAGACATATGGCAGCCCGCTTTCACGCGCCAATGCGATATGATCAAGGATGATATGCGTCCCCAGACTTTGCTCGGTCAGTCGCGGGTCGAAAAAGCTGTAAACCAGCGACAGCCCGTCATCAAGAACATCGGTCAGGCAGACGGCCGCCAGATCGGGCGCATTCGCGACCGGATCGGCACCGGGATCGGGCGGATCGAACAGGTCGCGGCCACGGTATTCGATGACGCGGGTGCGCACGGCGGTTTCCTCGATCATGGCGGCGAATTCAAAGATATCCATGTCGGCCATGCCGCCATCCGCGTGGCGGCGGTCGAGATAGCGGCGAAACAGCTCGAACTGTTCTTCGGTCGCCCATGCGCTTGTCGCCAGCCGGCGCAGACCGCTGTTGCGCCGCCCGATCCGGCGCTGTGTCCGCGAGGGCGTGAAATCCGCTACCCGGATACGTGCCGACATGCAGGCAACACAGCTTTCGCAACTGGGCCGGTAAAGCACATTCTGCGAGCGGCGAAAGCCCTGTCGTGACAGCGCGTTGTTAAGATCCTGCGCGTTTGCGGCATGCAGCGCGGTGAACAGCTTGCGTTCTGCCCGGCCGTGCAGATAGGGGCATGGCTGCGGCGCGGTGACGTAGAACTGTGGCGCCTGCGTCAGGTTATGGCGCATCATCTTGCCCGTCCATCCGGCCCGCACAGGGCAGCAAGGCCAAGAGTTTCACCGATGCCAGCCGTCATGAGTATCCGCGCCCTGCTTCCTCATCGGAACGGTAGCAACAGAAAAGCCCAAGTCCAAGCAGGTTATTCCACCTGTCCGGGCTGCCGCCTGTGCTGCGGTGATTGACGCGGCGGGGCCTTGGGGCCTAACTCGGCCCATGGATTTCGCTGCCCGTATCACCCGCACCCCGATCGCCCATGACACGGCCCGCGCCAGCGAGGCCCGCGCCCTGTTCGCCGGCACAGATGCGCCTGTCGCCGATCTGATCGCCGCGACCGCCGGTTGCAGCCCCTATCTGTGGTCGCTGATGCAGAAAGAGGCCGAGTGGCTGGTCGACGCATTCGCGACCGCCGATGACGGGCTGATCGCGCGCGAGACGGCGGGGTTCGACGCGCTTGACGGTGATGCCCTTGGCCCCGCGCTCCGGCAGGTCAAGCGCCGTGTGGCCCTGCTGGCCGGGCTGGCTGATCTGGGCGGCGTCTGGCGGCTGGAACAGGTGACCGGCGCGCTCAGCGATCTGGCCGATCGCGCCACTGATCTGGCCCTGCGCGCCCATCTGCGCACCGAGACCGCGCGCGGCAAACTGCCGGCAAGCGATGCCGATGCCGGCGGGATCTTTGTCATGGCCATGGGCAAGATGGGCGCGGGAGAGCTGAACTACAGCTCGGATATCGACCTGATCGTTCTTTATGATGATGGCGCCTATGATCCCGCCGATCAGCACGAGGCCCGCGCGGGCCTGATCCGCGTGACGCGCAAGATGGCGGCGACGCTGTCGGATAATACCGAGCATGGATATGTCTTTCGCACCGATCTGCGGCTGCGCCCCGATGCGGCGGTGACGCCGGTCTGCATCTCGGCCTCGGTGGCGCTTGCCTATTACGAGGCCGAGGGCCGGACATGGGAACGCGCCGCCTATATCAAGGCGCGGCCCTGCGCGGGAAATCTGGCGGCGGGGCAGCGCTTTCTGGCCGATCTGCGCCCGTTTGTGTGGCGCCGCCATCTGGATTTCGCGGCGATTCAGGATGCCCATGACATGCGGCTGCGCATCCGTGATCACAAGGGCCTGCACGGCCGGCTGGAGATCGCCGGCCATAATATGAAACTGGGACAGGGCGGCATCCGCGAGATCGAGTTCTTTACCCAGACCCGCCAGCTTATCGCCGGGGGGCGCGACGAGGCGCTGCGCGAGCGCGGCACCGTGCCGGCCCTTGCGGCATTGGCGAAAAAGGGCTGGGTGCCGCAGGCCATCGCCGATGAACTGAGCGATCACTATCGCCGGCACCGCGAGATCGAACATCGTATCCAGATGGTCAACGACGCCCAGACCCATGACCTGCCGCGCGATCCCGAGGGGTTGCTGAACATCGCGCGGATGGAGGGCTGCGATGATCTGGACGGCTGGACCGCGCGGCTGCGCGCCCGGCTGGAGCGGGTCGAGGCGCTGACCGATGCGTTCTTCGCGCCCGCGGATGACGCCCCTTTGCCTGAGTTGTCCGATGAGGCCCGTGCCATCATCGCCCGCTGGGACGGCTATGCGGCGCTGCGTTCGGCGCGCGCGCGCCAGATCTTCCGGCGCATCCAGCCGGACCTGCTGGCGCGGATGACCCGCGCCGCCCATCCGGTCGAGGCGCTGACACGCTTTGACGGCTTCCTTCAGCGCCTGCCGGCAGGCGTTCAGATCTTTTCCCTGTTCGAGGCCAACCCCTCGCTGATCGACCTCATCGTCGATATCTGCGCGACCGCACCGGGTCTTGCCGCCTATCTCGGCCGCCATCCCGAAGTGCTGGATGCGGTGGTCGGCGGGACGTTCTTTGCCCCATGGCCGGGAGAGGCAGGGCTGAAGCAGGATCTGACCGCGCGGCTGGATGCGCGCATGCAGGCGCGTGACGGCGGCTATGAGCGCGCCCTGGACGAGGCGCGCAGATGGGCGCATGAATGGCAGTTCCGCGTCGGGGTGCATCATCTGCGCGGGCTGTCCGATGCGGCACAGGTCGGGCGCGAATATGCCGATATCGCGGATAGCGCGATTGCCGCCCTGTTGCCGCTGGTGGTCGATGAGCTGGCCGTTCGCCACGGGCCACCGCCCGGTCGCGGGGCGGTGGTGATGGGTATGGGTTCGCTGGGCGCGCGGCGGCTGAACGCGGCCTCGGACCTTGATCTGATCGTGATCTATGATGCGGCGGGGGTCGAGGAATCGCAGGGCCGCAAGCCATTGGCGCCGCGTGCATGGTATGCGCGGCTGACGCAGGCGTTGATAACCGCGCTGTCGGCCCAGACCTCGGCGGGGCGGCTTTACGAGGTCGACATGCGGCTGCGCCCCTCGGGGCGGCAGGGGCCGGTCGCGACGTCGGTCCAGTCGTTTCGCGACTATCAGCTGACCGAGGCCTGGACATGGGAGCATCTGGCCCTGACGCGTGCCCGTGTGATTGCCGCCTGCGGGGCGGATGCGGCAATTCTGCCCGACGAGATCGAGGCGCTGCGGGTCGAGGTTCTGGCCACGCGGGGCGGCGACGCGCGGGTGATGCCGGATCTGGCCGATATGCGCGCCCGGATCTTTGCCGCGAAACCGTCTGACGGGGCATTGGAGGCCAAGATCGGTCGCGGACGGTTGCAGGATATCGAACTGCTTGGCCAGAGCTTTGCGCTGCGCGCCGCCGATCCCGCCCGCACGCCCGAGGCGCAGTTGCGCAGCGGTGCGCGTCATGGCCTGCTGCCGCGCGCTGAGGCCGAGGCGCTGATGGCGGCGCAGCGGTTCTTGTGGCGTTTGCAGGCGGCAGGACGGCTGATCAGCGAAAAACCCCTGAGCATGGATAATCTGGGCGCCGGCGGGCAGGATTTTCTGCTGCGCGAGACCGGCTGTGACAGTCTGGACGCGCTTGGCACATCTCTGGCCGGGATGATCGCCTCGGCCGGGCGGATCGTTGATGACGGGCTGGCCGTGGCCGAGGGGGGCCGCGCGGCGGAGGGCGATGTCGTGGTGGAGGGGGATATGCCCGGGGACCGCGCCGCGGACGGCTGAGCGGCATGTCATCGCGCCGCCCGGCCCGATCGGTGCGGCCCCCCGTGGCCATGTTGCATTGCGTGATCGTGCATCGGCTTATCCGGCAGCACTGACAGGCGGCCGCGCCACCGCCGGCCGGATCACGGGGCAACCGCCTGCGGGCATTATGTTCCCGGCGTCGCCGGGGGCGGCCGGCCCGTCTTCGCCGCCCTCCGTCTCGCTTTCATCGAAAAGGCCATGGCTGGTCTTGTCCCAATAAAACGGGTTGCGCAGAATTTCATAGACGGCCTTCCACCCTGCAAGGCAGCCAAGCGGGAAATAGAAATGCATCAACGGCACCCAGGGCCGCAGGTGACGGTGTTTGGCGTCGCGCACGGCCCACAGCCCGATCACCATGCCGATCAGTTCCGAGACAATGAACAGTGTGAACAATGCCGGGATCGCCACGCCGCCCCAGTTCTGGCTGAGCGGATGGTGCAGGATATGGGGCAGGCCAAGCGCCAGCAGCCAAAAGCTCCATAACAGCGGGGCCAGCAGATATTGCGAGATCGTGCCGACGAACTGCACCTGAAAGGCGATGAAACGTCGCGCGCCCAGATCGCGCCACAGCGCCAGCGGATCACGCATATGGACCCCCCAGGTCATCGCATAGCCCTTGAGCCAGCGCGAACGTTGCCGCACCCAGGGCAGAACGCGGCAGTTTGCCTCTTCGTCGGTGGTTGTTGCGATCACCTCTGTGCGCCAGCCGCGCCGCGCCAGCCGGACGCCGAGATCGGCATCCTCGGTCACGTTCCAGGCATCCCAGCCGCCCAGATCCTCCAGTATCTCCCGGCGAAAGAACAGCGTCGTCCCCCCCAGAGGCACGACCAGACCCAGACGCGCGACACCGGGCAGCATGGCGCGGAACCAGGACGCGTATTCGATGGTAAAACAGCGCGCCAGCCAGTTGCTGCGCGGGTTGAAATAGTCAAGCTGCCCTTGCAGGCAGGCGACATCAGATGCGGCCGCCGCAAATCCGCGCGCGACCCGGTGCAACTGGTCAGGATCGGGCCGGTCCTCGGCATCCCAGATCCCGACGATTTCGCCCCGGCAGAAGTTCAGCGCATAGTTCAGCGCGCGCGGCTTGGTCTGAACCCGGCCGGGCGGCACGATGACGGTGCGGATCCAGCGGGGCAGGGTGAGATCGCGCAGCGCCTCAAGCGTGACGGTATCGCCCGCCTCGGCCACCAGCAGGATATCGGTCAGCTCGCGCGGGTAATCCAGCCGCTCAAGCCGCGCGACCAGCCTGCCGGCGATGTCGCTTTCGCGCAGCAGCGGCACCATGACCGAGATGAGCGGCAGCGGTCCCTTGTGCTGGGGTGGTGATCGCAGCCCGGCGGCGATCAGCCGGGCCTCGGCCTGTGCCTCGGTCCGGGCGCGCAATGCGGCGGCAAAGGCCATGATCCGCAAACCGGCGCAGGCCAGCAGCGTCAGCGCGGCCCATGCCGTCAGCATCCCCACCAACACCGCCGGCGCAAGGACCAGCCCGACAAGAACAGCCGCGATCAGCGCGCCCGCAATGCGGGCGATCCGGGTCTCGCTGCGGGTGCGGCAGCTTTCTGCGGGGGCGACGCTGGCTTCGGCCGCGCGCGTCAGCGCGGTTGAACGCCGCGCCATCACCGCTTCGTGGATATGGCTCTCGCGGGCCAGCAGCATCCGCAGTGGTCCGAAATCGGCGGGCAGGATCTTGCGCAGCCGGCCGAATGATTCGGGTCGTGCGCAGGCGATAAAGGTGACACCGCCGACACGTCGCCATGGCAGAAAGCCGTGCTTGAGGCACAGCCCCGCGCCGACCCGGTCAATCAGCCGCGAATCAGGGGGGAGGGCGACCGGATCAACGGCAGAGGTCCGCCATTGCCGCGTCAGGGCATGGATCAGCGCCTCTTCGCTGACCCAGTCATGGGCGAGCAGGATCTGACCCAGCGGCACATTCTCGCGCCGGCGGATGACGGTTGCGCGGAAAAGCTGGCTTTCGGTGATGGCGCCATCTTCCAGCAGGATCCGGCCCAGCGGGCGCAGATCGCGCGGCGCGAGGGTCGCGGCACCGGATGGCGGCGCGCCCTTGCCAGCAGCGGGCGCGGTCTCGGGCGGCGCCGGGGGGCGTAACTGGTAGGCAGCAGCTTGGCTGGACATGGCGAATCCCTGTCGGTTTCGCCATGCCTGACATGCAAGCCCTTAAATTTCCGTTAAGCCGTGCGCCTGAATGCCGCGCTCAGCCTGCGGCGGCGCGGCGGGCCTGCATTGCCTCGGCAAAACGGGTGAACAGATAGGCCGAATCCTGCGGGCCGGGGCTGGCCTCGGGGTGATATTGCACCGAAAACACCGGCCGCCCCTCGACCGCAAGGCCACAGTTCGAGCCGTCAAACAGGCTGACATGAGTTTCGCGCACGCCCTCGGGCAGGGTCTGGGCATCGACCGCAAAACCATGGTTCATCGACGTGATTTCGACCTTGCCGCTGTCGATGTCGCGCACCGGGTGGTTGGCGCCGTGATGGCCGTGGCCCATCTTGACCGTCCGGGCGCCAAGCGCCAGCGCCAGCATCTGATGACCAAGGCATATGCCAAAGATCGGCAGGTCACGTTCCAGCAGCGCGCGGATCATCGGCACCGCATATTCGCCGGTCGCCGCAGGATCACCGGGGCCATTCGACAGGAACACCCCCTCGGGATCATGGGCCAGCACCTCCTCGGCCGTCGCCGTCGCCGGCAGAACGGTCACATCCGCACCCGAGGCCACCAGCGAGCGCAGGATGTTGCGCTTGGCGCCGTAATCCAGCGCGACCACACGAAAGGGCCGGTCGCTGGCCGGGCCGCCGAAAACGCCGGGCCAATCCCAAAGACCTTCTTCCCAGCGATAGCTTTGCCGGGTCGAAACCTCGCGCGCCAGATCCAGCCCGACCAGCCCCCGCCAGGCGCGCGCGCGCGCGACCATCGCCGCGATATCGAACTCGCCCGAGGGGTCATGCGCCAGCACGACATGCGGGCTGCCCTGCTGACGGATTGCACGGGTCAGGCGGCGGGTGTCGATCCCGCCGATACCGATGCGGCCACGCTTTTCCATCCAGTCTTGCAGATCGGCGGTGGCGCGCCAGTTCGACGGCTCGGTCGGGTCCCATTTGACCACGATGCCCGAGGCGACGGGATCGGGCGCTTCGTCATCCTGTGCGGTGATGCCGGTATTGCCGATATGGGGAAAGGTAAAGGTGACGATCTGGCTGGCATAGCTGGGATCCGTCATGATCTCCTGATAACCGGTCATGGCGGTGTTGAACACCAGCTCGGCCACGACATCGCCGGTGGCACCGAAACCCCGGCCGGTAAAGATCGTCCCGTCCGCAAGGGCAAGGCAGGCGGTCGGTTTCGCGTCATGCGCGGTCATGGCTGGCTCCTGACATCGGTAATCGGGCGGAACCTAGTCAAGCCCCCGGCCTTGGTCAAGCGAGCGCAGGCTTGAACAGTGCGTCAAGCCGGCCTATCTGACTGCGCTTAGGCCATAGATGGGGGCTACCGTGGATCTGAAGACAAGAATCCAGACCGAGACCAAGGATGCGATGAAGGCCCGCGACAGTCTGCGCTTGTCGACGCTGCGGCTGATCTCGGCCGCGATCAAGGACCGCGAGATCGCTGCGCGCGGCGATGGCGGGGACGGGCTGACCGATGCCGATCTGGTCGCGATCCTTGCCCGGATGGTCAAGCAGCGCCAGGAATCGGCCCGCAGCTATGAAGAGGGCGGGCGGCTGGAACTGGCGGAAAAGGAAAACACCGAGATCGCCATCATCGAAGAGTTCCTGCCCCGCCGGTTGACGCCCGAGGAAAGCCGCGCCGCCGTCGATGCCGTGCTGGCCGAGCTTGGCGCCAGTTCGGTGCGCGACATGGGCCGGGTCATGGGCGAGCTGAAGGCACGCTACGGCGGGCAGATGGATTTCGGCGCGGTGGGCCAGATCGTCAAGGAAAAGCTGCTGTAGGGCAGGACTGCGATCCCTGATCCGGGTGCAGCCCTTGGGCGGGGCCGGCTTCTGCCGGTCCCGTGCCCGACGACGGCCACCGGCCGCAGCCATGCCATGGCCGGGCCGGCCTTGTGCTATGCTCACGCCGGTTGATCGGTTCGGACGGAGAGCTTCCATGGCTGCGAAATCCAAAGCCCAGCAACGCGCCGCCGGCGCCGCATTGGCGGCAAAGCGAGGCGAGGCCAGGGTGGGCGACCTGCAAGGCGCCGCGCGTGATATGTATGACAGCATGACCGAGGCCGCGCTGGAAAGGCTGGCCTCGACATCGCATGACGATCTGCCAGAGCATTCGGGCGACGATTAGCCTTGGTCGGGCAACCGCGATTGCGGCGCGCACCTGTCACCGCAAAGGGCAGGGGCGCCGCGGCGCGACGTGGCGATGCGGCCGTCATGACAGGGATGTCCTGACGCGCCGGCCTATCTGCCGCGATGGCTGCGCAGATCGGCCAGACGCTGCGTGATCTGCTGGTGCAGGCTGCGCCGCTCTTCGGGGGTCAGGAAGGCGCCCAGCTCCAGCTCGCGCTGACCGTCGGTCAGGGTCAGGTAATCGTCAACCGGGCCTTTGCGCAGCGCGGGGCGGACCCAATAGGGATTGGCCTGCCAGCAGCGGTCCGGGCGGCCGGGGTCGTGACGTGTGAGGGTAAGGCCCTCGGGCGTCAGCCTCAGAACCTCATGACTGTGGCCGCTGCGATAGCTGCGTTCAATCGCCCACCACAGCCCGGCCACCATTGCCAGCATGAAGGGCAAAAGCCCCCACAGAACCGCCCGCCCCAGCACGGCGACAAGCGGCGCAGACGCCAGCAGGGCGGTGATGGCAATGAACCAGACGAAGCCACGCCGGGGCAAAGACCTGTGCGGCCAGGCTTGCAGGGTGCTTTCCCCGTCCCCGTCATACCATTGATAGGGCATGATACGGCCCTCCGGGACTGGCACGGCCTGCCCGTGCCGGGGCTGAACGAAAAACGGCCCCGGATATCCGGGGCCGTTTGCTGTGCGGCTGGCCTTAATGAGAGTGGCCGTGATCCCAGTCTTCGCGCTTGGGCAGCTGCTCGAACGTATGTTCGGGCGGCGGCGTCGGCAGGGTCCATTCCAGCGTATCGGCGTATTCGTTCCAGTAATTGTTCTCGGTCACGCGGCGACCGGCGAACAGCGTATAGAACACGATGCCGATGAACAGGATGAAAGAGGCAAACGACAGATAGGCGCCGATCGAGCTGATATTGTTCCAGAACGCATAGGCTTCGGGATAGTCGATATAGCGGCGCGGCATGCCCTGACGGCCCAGGAAGTGCTGCGGGAAAAAGATCAGGTTCGAGCCGATGAACATCATCCAGAAATGCAGCTTGCCGGCCCATTCGGGATATTGCCGGCCCGACATCTTGCCGATCCAGAAATAGACACCGGCGAAGATCGCAAACACCGCGCCAAGCGACATCACATAGTGGAAATGCGCCACGACGTAATAGGTGTCATGGTAAACACGATCCAGTGGCGCCTGCGACAGAACCACGCCGGTCACGCCGCCCACGGTGAACAGGAACAGGAAGCCGAACGCCCAGAGCATCGGCGTCTTGAACTCGATCGAGCCGCCCCACATCGTCGCGATCCACGAGAACACCTTGATGCCGGTGGGCACCGCGATGGTCATGGTGGCCAGCATGAAATAGGCCTGCTGGGTCAGCGACATGCCGACCGTATACATGTGATGCGCCCAGACGACAAAACCCAGAACACCAATCGCGGCCATGGCCAGCACCATCGGCAGATAGCCGAAGATCGGCTTGCGCGCGAAGGTGGCGATGACATGGCTGATGATGCCAAAGCCGGGCAGGATGATGATATAGACCTCGGGGTGGCCGAAGAACCAAAGGATATGCTGATACAGGATCGGGTCGCCACCGCCGGCCGGGTTAAAGAAGTTGGTCCCGAAATTGCGGTCCATCAGCAGCATGGTGATGGCGCCGGCCAGAACCGGCAGGCTCAGCAGGATCAGCCATGCGGTGATGAACACCGACCAGGCGAACAGCGGCACCTTGAACAGCGTCATCCCAGGCGCGCGCATGTTCAGGAATGTGGTGATGATGTTGATCGCACCCAGAATCGACGACGCACCCGAGACGTGGACGGCAAAGATCGCCAGATCCATCGAATAGCCGTCTTCATTGGTCGACAACGGCGGATAAAGCACCCAGCCCACGCCGGAACCGGCCTGCTGGTTGCCGCCCGGCGCCAGCAGCGAGGCAACGCCAAGCGCGACACCGGCCACAAACAGCCAGTAGCTGAGATTGTTCAGACGCGGAAAGGCCATATCCGGCGCACCGATATGCAGCGGCATGAAATAGTTGCCGAAACCGCCGAACAGCGCGGGAATCACGACAAAGAACATCATCAGAACGCCGTGATAGGTAATCAGCACGTTCCACAGATGCCCGTTCGGCGTGCATTCGCGGCTGGCATCGGCGAACAGACGTGCGCCCTCCAGACACATATACTGCACGCCGGGATGTTGCAGCTCCATCCGCATATAGACGGTGAAGCAGACCGAAATCAGGCCGACAATGCCTGCGGTAAACAGATAAAGGACACCGATGTCCTTGTGATTGGTGGACATGAACCAGCGGGTGAAGAACCCGCGAGTGTCGTGATGTCCGCCGGATTCGTGAACGGCTGCATCGGCCATTGCGCGATCTCCCTGGGTTAACCTGAGGCAGCCGGCTGGGCCGGCAGATTGCCGCACCTTATCGCCATGGATCGGATGCGGCAATCCGGCTCGGCACCGAATATGCACGGAAGATAACAGATTTTCACGAATATGACAAAACCCCCGTGAACTGGTCACGGGGGTCTCATCAGGTGGTGTGGATCTGGCGTGATCCGGGCTTATTCGGCCGGCGCCGTCGGTGCGCCGTCGCTCTCGGCCGGCTGGGCCGGGGCGTCGGGCGAGACCGACAGCAGATAGGCAACCAGATCATCCTGATTGCGGGTCAGCTTGAAGGTCATCTTCGACTTGGCCTTGGGATCGCCCGAATATTCGTCCAGATAGCCGGTCGGATCGGTCACATAAGCCTTGAGCGAGTAGACATCCCAGACCGCATCCGGATAGGCCTCGGCCAGCTTGAGAAGGCCATCACCATATTTGAAACCCTCTTCGGCACCAAATTTCGAGCCGACGATGTTCCACAGGTTCGGACCGGTCTTGCCGCCCTTGATGATGTCATTGCCATCGGCATCCTGAATCATGTGGCAGGCTTTGCATTTGTTGAACTCTTTCTCACCCTTGGCGGCGTCGCCGGCCACGTCCTGGGCAAGCGTAGGGGCCGAGAGGGCAAGCACGGTAAGCGTGGCGATCAGGCTGGTCTTCATCGTGTTTTCCTTTCTTGTGCCGCAGCGAGCGGCGCTTGGGACCGAAAAGTAATGTTGATTCCGGTGTTAGGGTATGACTTCGGTCAAATCATGTCGCTGCGCCGAAGGTTCCCGCGAAACTGTGATACAACGCATGATCAAGATCCGCCATGCCGACTGGCAGGCCCAGATCAACAAGACTGGTGACGCCATGGCCGGTGATTCCACAAGGCACGATGCCGGAATAATGCGACAGATCCGGCTCAACATTGATCGAGATGCCGTGAAAACTGATCCAGCGCCGCAGTTTGATGCCGATGGCGGCGATCTTGTCCTCATGCATGGTGCCATCGGGCAGGGGGGGCAGCTCGGGCCGGGCCACCCAGACGCCGACGCGCCCCTGACGGATCTGACCCGAGATGCCGAACCCCGCCAGCGTGTCGATCACCCAGCCCTCAAGCATGGTGACGAATGCGCGCACATCGCGCCCGCGCCGGTTCAGGTCCAGCATCGTATAGATGACGCGCTGCCCCGGCCCGTGATAGGTGAACTGTCCGCCACGCCCGGCCGCGTGAACCGGAAAACGTGCATCCAGAAGATCTGCCGGCCGGGCCGAGGTGCCGGCGGTATAAAGCGGCGGATGCTCGACCAGCCAGATACGTTCGCGGGCCTCGCCCCGGTTCATGCGGGCGACATGATCCTCCATCGCGGCAACTGCCTGTGCGTAATCGGTCAGCCCGTCCGAGACCACCCATTCAGGCATCGGCAGATCGTGGCGGGCATTGTGGATCATATGGCTGGCTCGGGTCCGGGCGGGGCTGTGTCGGAACCGAGGTAATCAGCGCGGCGCAAAAAGAAAAGGCCCGCTGTGCGGGCCGCTGGCGGCACGGGGCCGGCCGGGTTTGCGACGGGCGGCAGTGCCGGCCCGAAATCTGTGTCTGGTGCGGTCGAGAAGACTCGAACTTCCACTCCGGTTAAGGAACAGCGACCTCAACGCTGCGCGTCTACCAATTCCGCCACGACCGCTTCGCGACTGGGTGCAGATAACCGCTTCGCCCCGGCTTGAAAAGGGGGATTCGTCTTTCCTGCCCGCGATTTTGGCATGCGGTCCGCATCCTGTCATGTGGCCACATGCATGTTGTTGCAATCCGGCCGCGCACCCGCTTAACCTGCCTGCAAATGACAATGGTGATCACAACCGTCACGAGGGGGCCGGAACTTGACGACCGCAAGCAGCGACAGTGACTTCGTCGTCTTTGATCACGTTCAGAAAAGCTATGATGGCCAGACGCTTGTCGTCAAAGACCTGAATCTGTCCATCGGCAAGGGCGAGTTTCTGACCATGCTCGGCCCGTCGGGTTCAGGCAAGACCACCTGCCTGATGATGCTGGCCGGGTTCGAGACCGCGACCCATGGCGAGATCCGGCTGGAGGGGCGCAACATCAACCATGTCCCCCCGCACCGGCGCGGCATCGGTATGGTGTTTCAGAACTATGCCCTGTTTCCGCATATGACCGTGGGCGAGAACCTGTCCTTTCCGCTGGAGGTGCGCGGCCTGTCGCGCCACGAGCGGACCGCGCGCATCGCGCGGGCGCTGGATATGGTGCAGATGGGTGGTTTCGCCAGCCGCCGTCCGGCGCAGCTGTCGGGCGGGCAGCAGCAGCGTATCGCGCTGGCGCGCGCGCTTGTGTTCGACCCCAAGCTGGTGCTGATGGACGAGCCGCTGGGCGCGCTGGACAAGCAGCTGCGCGAACATATGCAATTCGAGATCAAGGCGCTGCATGACCGGCTGGGGATCACGGTGGTTTATGTCACCCATGATCAGGGCGAGGCGCTGACCATGTCGGACCGCATTGCCGTTTTTAATGACGGCCGCATCCAGCAGCTTGCCCGCCCCGCCGATCTGTATGAGCGGCCCGAAAACAGCTTTGTCGCGGCGTTCATCGGGGAAAACAACGCGCTTGACGGCGTCATCGCCAGCCTCTCCGGCGCGACGGCCACCGTGCGTCTGACCAGCGGCGAGGTCATCGACGCCACCGCCCCGGCCGGCGCCGCGGTCGGCCAGCCGACGACCGTGTCGATCCGCCCCGAGCGGGTCGAGTTCAAGCCCGGCCTGATGCCCGAGGGTGCCCATATGATCGACGCCGAGGTGCTTGAGACGATTTATATGGGGGACATCCTGCGCGCGCGGCTGCGTGTTGCCGGACAGGACGATTTTGTGATGAAATTCCGCAATACGCTGGGCCAGACACGGCTGACGCCCGGCGAACATATCCGCGTCGGCTGGCATCCGCAGGATGCCCGTGCGCTTGACCCGGTCTGACGCGATCCTGCGTCCAACGATAACGGCCAATGTGCCGGACCCATGCAACAGGAGATTGCGATGAAAAAGACCCTGATCCTGACCACCGCGCTGTGCGGGCTGGCCCTCGGCGCCTCGGCGCAGGAGGTCAATCTGCTGTCCTGGGGCGGTGCCTATGGCAACTCTCACCTTGAAGCCTATGCCAAGCCCTTCGAGGCCGAGACCGGCATCAAGGTGAATATCGCCGATGCCGACAATCCCGCCACGCCGATCAAGGCCATGGTCGAGGCCGGCAATGTGACCGCCGATATCGCTTCGGTCGAATATGCCGATGCGGTGCGGTTGTGTGACGAAGGGCTGGTCGAGGAAATCGACCTGTCGATTCTGGTCGCGGCCGAGGATGGAACGGCGGCCTCGGATGACTTTATCGAAGGCGGCGTCACCGAATGTTTCGTGGCCACGGATGTCTATTCGATGGTCATGACCTATGACGACAGCAAATTCGCCGACGCCAAGCCCGCGACGCCGGCCGATTTCTTTAACCTCGAATCCTTCCCCGGCAAGCGCACCATGCGCAAAGGCGCGAAATTCAACCTGGAATTCGCGCTGATGGCCGACGGTGTTCCCGCAGCCGAGGTTTATGACGTGCTGGCCACGCCCGAAGGTGTCGACCGCGCATTCGCCAAGCTGGATACGATCAAATCAGACGTGATCTGGTGGGAGGCCGGCGCGCAGCCGCCGCAGCTGCTGGCCGATGGCGAGGTGACGCTGGCCTATGCCTTTAACGGCCGGATCTTCAATGCCGCCGTGCAGGATAACAAGCCCTTTATCATCGTCTGGGATGGCCAGATCTATGAGATGGAGGGCTGGGTGATCCCGAAAGGCGCGCCCAATATGGAACAGGCGCTGGATTTCATCGCATGGTCGACCTCGCCCGCGCCGCAGGCCCGCGCGGCCGAGTTCATCAGCTATGGCCCGCCGCGCCGCTCGGCCGCGGCGCTTGTCGGAAATATGGAAGGAACCGACATGGCGATGGGTCCGCATCTGCCCACCTTTGAGGCGAATATGGGCAATGCCCTTGGCTCGAACCTCGAATTCTGGGTCGATCACGATTCGGAGCTGAACGAGCGTTTCAACGCCTGGCTTGCCGGCTGATCTGACAGGCCGCGCCCGTCATAGGGCGGGCGCGGCCGCATCCGGGGGAACAGGAATGGCGACACCGCTCGATCCTCATGCCGCGATCGTGACCGAGGCCGGCGGCAGCGGCGACGGCACCTTGCGCACGGCCGCCGGTGAACCGCTGGGCCGTGCGCTGGCACGTTCGTCGCGAAAGGCGCGGTGGCGGGCGTTCCTGCTGGTCGCGCCGCTTTTGCTGTTCATCCTTGTGACCTTTCTCACGCCGATCGCGCAGATGCTGCACCGCTCGGCCTATAATGACGGGTTTTCCGCAAATATGCCCCGCATCTCGGGCTGGTTCGCCGAAAACCCTGCCGGCACCCCGCCTGATAATGCTGCATGGGAGGCGCTGGCGCTGGATCTGGGCGACGCGGCACGTGACCGCACCATCGGGCTGGCCGGCACGCGGATCAATTATGACATGGCGGGGACGCGCTCGCTTTTCACCTCGACCGGGCGCGCCCTGCGCGGCGGAGTCGAGCCGCCTTACCGCGAGGCATTGACCGGGATCGACGCGAAATGGTCCGATCCGCAGCTCTGGCAGGTCATGCGTGGTGCCTCGACCGCCTATACGGCCGGTTTTTATCTGGCCTCTGTCGATCTGACCCGGAATTCTGATGGTGATATCGTTCGGGTGGCCGAGCAGCGCCGCGTCTATGTCATGCTGTTCATGCGCACGCTGTGGCTGTCCGCGCTGATAACCGCCCTGACCTTTGTTCTGGGCTTTCCGGTCGCGCATCTGCTGGCGCGGCTGCCGCTGCGGCAATCCAACCTGCTGATGATCCTTGTGCTGCTGCCGTTCTGGACCTCGCTTCTGGTGCGCACGACAAGCTGGGTCGTGCTGCTGCAACAGCAGGGCGTGCTGAACGGGCTGCTTGTCTGGCTGGGCGTGATCGACGATGGCGGGCGGCTGGTGATGATGCATAACCCCGTCGGCACGGTCGTCGCGATGACCCATATTCTGCTGCCCTTCATGATCCTGCCGCTGTATTCGGTGATGCGGACGATCAACCCCGCCTATGTCCGCGCCGCGCGCAGCCTGGGCGCGACCAGCTGGACCGCATTCCGGCGCATCTATTTCCCGCAGACCCTGCCGGGACTGGGGGCGGGGGCGCTGCTCGTCTTTATTCTGGCGGTTGGGTATTATATCACCCCGGCGCTTGTCGGCGGGGCTTCGGGACAGCTCATCTCGAACATGATCGCCGAGCATATGTCACGCACGCTCAACTGGTCGATGGCGGCGGCCCTTGCGACGATCCTGCTGGGCGGTGTTTTGCTGCTTTACTGGGTCTATGACCGCCTTGTCGGTATCGACAACCTCAAGCTGGGATAGGACATGGCGCTTCCTCCATATGCCTCGCGGCTGGAACGGGTCTGGCACTGGACCTATCTGGCGATCTGCACGCTGATCTTTCTGTTCCTGATCGCGCCGATCCTTGTCATCATCCCGCTGAGCTTTAACGCCGAGCCTTATTTCACATTCACCCGTGACATGCTGGCGCTGAACCCGGACGGTTATTCGCTGCGGTGGTATGACACGCTGGCCACCTTCGGGATGAGTCAGCCTGACGCGCCGCGTGGCTGGGCATGGCTGTCGGACATGTGGGCGAATGCCCGCTGGGTGCAGGCGGCAAAGAACTCGGTGGTGATCGGCATTGCCGCGACACTGGTCGCGACCGTGCTGGGGACGCTGGCCGCGCTTGGGCTGGCCCGGCCGGAAATGCCGTTCCGGCGGCTGATCATGGCGATGCTGATCTCGCCCATGATCGTGCCCTTGATCATTACCGCGACGGGTCTGTTCTTTTTCTATTCCTCGGCCTGCGTGCCGCCGGGATCATGGCTGCATCAGATCTTTGGCGCGGTGCTGTCGAAAGAGGGCTGTCTGGCCAATACCCGCCTTGGCGTCATCCTTGCCCATGCGACGCTGGGCATTCCCTTTGTCATCATCACCGTCACCGCAACGCTGATCGGGTTCGATCAGTCGCTGAACCGCGCGGCGGCCAGCCTTGGCGCCAGCCCGCGGCGGGTGTTTTTCCGCGTGACCATGCCGCTGATCCTGCCCGGCATCATTTCGGGCGCGCTGTTTGCATTCGTGACCTCGTTCGATGAGGTGGTGGTGGTGCTGTTCATTGCCGGGCCGGAACAGCAGACCATCCCGCGCCAGATGTGGATCGGCATCCGCGAACAGATCAGCCCGGCGATCCTTGCCGTGGCGACGCTGCTGGTCGGTTTTTCCATTGCGCTGCTGGCCACGGTCGAGTTGCTGCGCCGCCGGTCCGAACGCATCAGGGGCGTCTCGCCCGGCTAGGGCAGGATCTCCAGCCAGACCGAGATCGTCAGGATCGAAACGGCGGTCGCGACCAGCACGGTCGAGGCCGCGACCCGCTTGGCCACCCCGTAGATCGAGGCAAAGAGATAGGCGTTCACCCCCGGCGCCATCGCCGCAGTCAGCACGGCCGAGCGCAGCGCCGGCACCTCCAGCCCGAAGGTGCGGCCAAGGCCATAGGTCACGACCGGATGCAGGATCAGGGATGCCGCGCAGCATAATGCGATGGCCCGGCTGTCGCCCTCGGGGCGATAGCGAAACAGGATACCGCCAAGCGCGAACAGTGCCGCCGGCAGGGCGGCCGTGGCCAGCATGCGCACCGCCTCCCAGAAACCGCCCGGCAGGATCAGCCCGGCGCTCAGCAATATGTTCATCACCAGCCCGGCAATGATGCCGATCACCAGCGGCGTGCGCAGCACACCTGTCAGCGCGCGCAGGGCAACACGGCCGACTGACAGGTTCTGGCCGCGGGCGCGCGTGAACTCCATCACCGTGATGCCAAAGGTATAAAGCAGCGGCGAATGGACCGCGATGATCATCCAGTTCGCGGCGAGGGCCTCGGGTCCATAAGCGCGCTCGGTGATCGGAATACCCAGCAGGACCGAATTGGAAAACAGGCAGGCAAAGCCGATTGCCACCGCATCCTCGGGCGGCCGGCCCAGCCAGCGCGCGCCCGCGACGCCAATGCCAAAGGATGCAAAGGCCCCGGTATAAAAGGCCAGCAGCATCGGGATATTGAAATCGGCCGACAGATCCAGCCGGGCAATGGACTGAAACAGCAGCACCGGCAGGGCAAAGCTTTGCGCGAAACGCATCACGCCTTCGACGGCAGTTTCGGACAACAGCCCGCGCCAGGCGACGACATAGCCGAAACCGATGACCAGAAAGACCGGCAGAACGACATCGAAAAGCGCCGTCACGGCCGCGCCTCCAGCACCAGCCCGTCATGGGCGGGGGTGATATGGGCGGGCGTGGCCGCATCCGTTTCCCGGTAATCAATGTCGATGTGCATATTCGTCAGCACACCCTGCCGCGCGCCCGAATGTCCGATCCATTCCAGCGCGAGGTCGAGATGGGCGTGGCTGGGATGGGGGGCGTGACGCAGCGCGTCGCAGATAAATATCTCGGGCCGGCCGATGATATCCCATGCCGGGCCGGGAATATCCTGCACATCGGGCAGATAGATAATCCCCCCGCCCGATGTGCCGATCTTCAGCCCAAGCGCGCTGATCTCGCCATGCGGGACGCTGAACGGTGTGATGCGGACCGGCCCGCCCGCGCCGTCGATACAGAGCGGGCCGTCCAGCGGGTGCAGGTCACAGATCGGCGGATAGCCCGAGCCGGGCGGCGTCGCGAAGATATAGCCAAAACGCCCCAGCAGCGCGCGGCGCGTCGCCGCGTCGGCATAGCCGGGGACGCGGGCGCGGGCGTTATAGGCAAGCTGGCGCAGATCGTCGATACCATGGACATGATCGGCATGGGCATGGGTCCAGATCACCGCGTCCAGCGTGACGACACCGGCATCCAGCATCTGCGGCACCAGATCGGGACCGGTATCGACCAGCACCCGCGTCACCCCGTCCGGTCCGATGCGGTCGATCAGGATCGCGCAGCGGCGGCGGCGGTTTTTCGGCTCGGCCGGGTCGCAGGCGCCCCAGTTCCCGCCGATGCGCGGCACGCCCCCGGACGATCCGCAACCCAGGATGGTGACGCGGATCATCGCGCCGCCTTTGAGAACAGGCGGTCAAAGTTTGCCGAACTCTGCGCGGCAAAACCGGCGTAATCCATGCCATAGATCTCTGCCCCGACGGCAGCGGTGCGGGTAACGAAGGCAGGTTCATTGCGCCGGCCACGGTGGGGCGGCGGGGCCAGATAGGGGGCATCCGTCTCGATCAGGATGCGATCAGGCGGAGCGGCGGCAAAGATCTCGCGCAGCTCGGTCGAGCGCGGGAATGCGGCGATCCCCGACATCGACAGATAGAACCCCAGATCCAGTGCCGCCCGCGCCAGCCCCGGCCCCGAGGTGAAACAATGCATCACGCAATCATAAGCGCCGGCGCGGTGTTCCTCGGTCAGGATGCGGGCCATGTCCTCGTCGGCGTCGCGGGCGTGGATGATCAGCGGCAGGCCGGTCTGGCGCGCGGCCTCGATATGGATACGCAGGGATTGCTGCTGTGCCGCCGCGCTTTCGGCGGTGTAATGGTAATCCAGCCCGGTTTCCCCGATGCCGACGAATTTCGGATGCGCTGCCAGCGCCACCAGTTCCGCAACCGTGACCATCGGTTCCTCGGCCACGCTCATCGGATGGGTGCCGGCGGCGTAAAAGACACCCTCATGGGCCTCGGCAATGGCGCGGACCTGCGGTTCCTGACGCAGCCGCGTGCAGATCGTGACCATGCGCATGACCCCGGCGGCATGGGCGCGCGCGACCACCGCGTCAAGCTCGCCGTTGAAATCGGGGAAATCCAGATGGCAATGGCTGTCCACCACAGGGACGGCCGGGCCGGCATCGGGCAGGGGCATGGATCAGGCTTTCGCGTGCGCCGGGGCCAGCCCGGCCAGTTGAATCAGCATATCCATCACAAGCGCCGCAGGGTCAAGATTGACTGCCCGCCCGGCGCGCGCGCGCGCCGACAGATCGGCCTGCGCACCGGCCCAGATGCGCGCGGCACCGGCATCGGGGCACAGCCGCGCCATCAGTTCGGCCTCGCCCCTTGCCGCCTCGGGGACAGGGGCGCCCATCAGCCCGGCACGCGCCAGCCGGCTGAGAAAGCGGTCAAGCAGCGTGACCGCCAGATCAAAAGGATCGCCATCCGCCGTGGCCCGCCCGCCGGCCGCGTCGGCCAGCACGCGTGCCTTGACGCGGTCGAAACGCGGCAGCGTCGCGAACAGCTCGATGATACGGGCATAGACCGCCAGCCCGTCCTGTCCCGCCAGCCGCAACGCCTCGCCCGCTGATCCGCCCGACAGCGCTGACAGCGCCTGCGCATCGGCCTCGACCCCCAGACCGGTCAGGATATCTGCCATGACCGCGGGCGGCAGGGGCGACAGGCGCAATTCGCGGCAGCGCGAGCGGATGGTCGGCAAAAGCCGCGCCGGCTGATGCGCGATCATCAGGATAACCCCGCCCTTCGGCGGCTCTTCCAGCATTTTCAGCAAGGCATTGGCGGCGGCGTTGTTCAGCTCGTCCGCGGCGTCGATGATCGCCACGCGCCGCCCGCCCTCGGCCGCGCTCATGTGAAAGAACGACAGCAGGGCGCGGATGTCGTCGACCGAGATTTCGGCGCGCATCCGGCCGGTCTTGTCATCGAACCCCCGCCGGACCAGATGCAGCCGCGGTTCGGACAGGGCGGCGGTGCGGCGCGCGACAGGGTGATCGGGCGCGATGGCCAGCCCGTCCCCGGCCGTCCCCTCGGCCAGCAGCCAGCGCGCGATCGCCCATGCCAGCGTCGCCTTGCCGACCCCGCGCGGGCCCGAGATCAGCCAGGCGTGATGCAGCCGGTGCGCCTGTGCGGCGCCAAGGAAATCGGCAATGGCCGCGTCATGGCCAAGTGGTGCGGCGGTATGGCGCGGATGCGGCGCACCGGGGACGCGGTCGGATTCGGGCGGATCGGCGCCATCGCTCATAACGCGGCCCGGACGCGCGCGGCGACCTCATCGGCCGGGCCGTTGCCGTCGATCAGGCGCACCCGTTCGGGTGCGGCGGCGGCCAGTGCCGCGAAACCCGCCCGCAGCTGCGCCTGAAATCCGGCACCCATGGATTCGAACCGGTCCTCGGCCGTGACCGGCATGGCGGCCGCGGCCGGGCGCAGACCTGGCGCGGTCAGAACCTGTGCCGCCTGCATGGCCGATTGCCGCGCGAGCGAGCGCGCCAGACCTTCGGCCGGGTCGATGTCGATCACAAAGGTGCGCGCCGGTTCGATTCCGATCATCATCTGGTGGAGCGTTTCAACCATGGCGGACAGATCGCCGCGCGTAACGCCCTGATAGACGCGGGTCGAATCGGCAAAGCGGTCGGTGATGACCACCGCCCCCCGATCCAGCGCCGGGCGGATCGTGCGCTCCAGATGGTCGCGCCGCGCAGCATTGAACAGCAGGATTTCGGTTTCGGGCGACCAGCGTTCGGCGCCACCCTCGACCAGCAGGCGGCGAATCGCCTCGGCCCCGTCCGATCCGCCCGGCTCGCGCGTCAGGACGACCTCTTGCCCACCGGCCCGCATGGCTTCGGCCAGCATTCGTGCCTGGGTCGTCTTGCCGCTGCCGTCGATGCCTTCGAAGCTGATGAACATGGGGCGTGCGCGCTATTGCCGGATCATGCTGATTGCATCGCCGCCAAGGCGCATCGCCGCGCCCCGCAGCCGGCCGACAAAGCCCGCCGCCTCGATATCCTCGGCCGCGACGAGGGGGACGTTGGCGGGTCCGACGCCCGGGATCTGGATCTGAAGCGTGCCCAGCCGGTCGCCACGTGCAACCGGTGCCTCGATCGGGCCGGTAAAGACGGCCTCGGCGGTCACGCCGGCCTCGGCCCCGACGGGCACCAGCACATTCAGCCCCGCCGAGGTGGTCAGCGCGACATTCGATTTCGACCCCAGCCAGACCGGCACGGTCACGACCGTTTCGCCCTGGGGGACGACCTCTTTCATGGTAAAATCGCGGAATGCCCAGGCGGTGATCCGCTCGGCCTCTTCGGCGCGCTGACGTTCGCTGTCCAGCCCGCTGATGACAAAGATCACCCGTCGTCCGCCCTGCACGGCCGAACCCACCAGCCCGTATCCGGCCTCTTGCGTGTGCCCGGTTTTCAGCCCGTCAGCCCCGATCCCCAGCTTGAGCAGCGGGTTGCGGTTAAAGCGGTTGGCGGGCGCGCGATTGTCATACGGAAACTCTGTCAGCGCGAAATATTTATAAAGCTCGGGAAAGTCCTCGATCAGCCGTTCGGCGACAATGCCCAGATCATGCATCGACATCTTGTGATCGGGATGCGGCCAGCCCGAAGAGTTGATGAAATGCGATTCGTTCATGCCAAGCGCCGCTGCGCGGTCGTTCATCTGGCGGGCGAACGCCTCTTCGGTGCCGGCCAGCCCTTCGGCCACGACAACGCAGGCATCGTTCCCGGACAGCACGATGATACCCTTGATCAGCTCTTCGACCGTGGGACGATCCTGCTCGTTGAGGAACATGGTCGAGCCACCCATCTGCCGGGCCTTGCCGGATACGGGCAGGCGGGTGTCCATGTCCATGCGCCCATCGCGCACCGCCTCGAACAGCATATAAAGCGTCATCAGCTTGGACATCGACGCAGGCGGCAGCGGACGCTCGGCATCCTTGGCCAGCAGCACCGTCCCGGTGCCGACGTCATAGACCCAGGCCGAACGCGCGTTGGTCTCAAAGCCAAGCGCCTGCAATGGCAGGACAAGGATAAGAAGGGCGGTCAGGGCTGCACGCATGGGATCTGCCTGTATATGGGCGCTTGGGCCGGTTTTGGGTCAGGATTACCCGATAAGGCCACCTGTCGCAACGATCGCGGGCGATCATGGTTCACGATCGCTTAACCCGCGCCCACGGCCGCGCGCCAGTGGCGGCGGCAAAGTGCCACATAGGTCTCATTCCCGCCGACCTGCACCTGCGCACCGTCGGTCACCGCCTGCCCGTCCGCGCCGCGCCGGATCACCATGGTCGCCTTGCGGCCGCAATGGCAGATCGTGCGGACCTCGCGCAGATCATCCGCCAGCGCCAGAAGCGCGGCCGAGCCGGGAAAAAGCTCGCCGCGGAAATCGACGCGCAGGCCATAGGCCATGACCGGGACGCCCAGATCGTCGGCCACGCGGGCCAGTTGCCAGACCTGATCACGCGACAGGAACTGTGCCTCGTCGACAAAGACACATGAAAGCGCGCGTGGCTCGGCGGCGATCAGGGCGAAAAGGTCGGTCCGGGGTCCGAAGGCCGTCGCGTCCTCGCTGATCCCGATGCGCGAGCCGATGCGCCCGGCGCCGGCACGCTCATCCAGCGCGGCGATCAGCAGCAGCGTCTCCATCCCGCGCTCGCGATAGTTATAGGATGCCTGTAAAAGCAGCGTGCTTTTGCCGGCATTCATGGTTGAGTAGTGGAAATAAAGCTTGGCCATGGCGCCCGATACCCCGACCCGCCGGTCAAGGCAACGCAGCGGCGCCCGCCCCTGAGCGCACCGGTCCGCACCGGCCCGCGCGCGCCTTGGCCAAGGGCGGCGGGCCGGTGCGGACCGGGCGTGGATCAGTTCTGTGCCTGCCGGGATTTCGGCTGACGCGAGGGGCGCCGCGCGGGCCGCTTTTGCGGCGCGCTATGACCACCCGCCGTCGGTTTCGCGCCCTGCTGCGGGCCGCGCCCGCGGCCACGGTTGCGCGGCGCGGGGGTGGCTTCGGGCGGGGCTTCGCCGCCGATGACCGGAATGCGGGCCTTCATCGCCTTTTCGATGGCGCGCAGGTCCGCGATCTCGCTGGGCGCGCAGAATGCCACGGCGCGGCCGTCGCGGCCGGCGCGGGCGGTCCGCCCGATGCGGTGGACATAGTTTTCCGGCACGTTGGGCAGGTCAAAGTTATAGACATGCGCGACCTCGGGGATATCGAGACCGCGTGCCGCCACATCGGTCGCAACCAGCACATGCGTCTTGCCGGCGCGGAAGGCCGCCAATGCGCGCTCGCGTTGGCCCTGGCTTTTGTTGCCGTGGATGGCATCGACCGAAAAGCCCCATTTATCCAGCAGTTTGGCCAGCTTTTCGCTGCCGTATTTGGTGCGGCCGAAAACGATCGCCAGCTCGCCGGGATGTTTCGACATATATTCCGCCAGCAAGGCGGCCTTGTCGCCCTGATTGACGAAATGGACACCCTGATCAATCTTGTCCGCAGGCCGGCCGGGGGGGTTGGCCTCGACCCGGACGGGATCGTTCAGATAGGTGCTGGCCAGTTCCTCCATCAGCTTGGGCATGGTGGCGGAAAACAGCAGCGTCTGGCGCCGTTCCGGCAGGCTGCGCGCGATCCGGCGCAGCGCATGGATAAAGCCGATGTCCAGCATCTGGTCGGCCTCATCCAGCACCAGATATTCGGTGCTGGACAGATCGACGGCACGCTGGTCCATCAGGTCGATCAGCCGGCCCGGCGTTGCGATCAGCACGTCAACGCCGCGCTCCAGCCGCTGGATCTGCACATTGATCGAGGCCCCGCCGACGACGCGGAAGGCGCGGACCGGGGTGCCCTCGGCATAGCTTTCGACCGAGGCGGCGATCTGGGTCGCCAGTTCGCGCGTCGGCGCAAGGATCAGCGCGCGGCAGGTCCGCGGGTCGGGTTTGCGGCCATGGGCCAGCAGCCGGGTCAGCATGGGCAGCGAGAACGCCGCCGTCTTGCCGGTGCCGGTCTGGGCAAGGCCCAGCAGATCGGCGCCGCCGACAATATGGGGGATCGCGCGGCTTTGAATCGGCGTCGGCTCGATCAGGCCCAGCGGCGGCAGGTTGGCATTGATGCGCGCATCAATGCCCATATCGGCAAAGGGGCCGGTTTCCAGCGGTTCGCGCGCGGGCGCACGGCGTGCGGCGACATGGCCGGCACGCGGTGTCTGTTCAGGGCGCGGACGCGGTTTCTGCCCCCGGCGGGGGTGGCGGTTCATCTGAGTATTCACAGTTCATTCCAATCACATGCCGCGCATCCCCCGAACGGGCGCGGCGAAACGCGGCAGAGCGCCGCGCAGGCAAGGGAGGGGCCGTATATCGAGGGCGGCCCTGGTGCCCCTGCGTGACGGTGGGAACCGGACAAGACCGGGGGCGGATGGCTGCTCACGCGGCAGCACGCCTGTCGGTCAGAGGCTCAGATGGGCGAGGCGCGCGACAAAGTCAAGTGCCGCGCGTGGGTGGGGCCGCAGGTATCTGGCATGGTGCGCCGTTTTGCGATCAGGCGGTGATTCTTGCGGATATTCCGGGCGCCCCTGTGATCAGGGCGCCCTTTTGCGCAAGAGCGGGCAGTTGGATCGGCATCTGTGGCCGAGGTCCGGGTTCCTTGAGGGCCATTTTAATTTATTGAAAAATAACAAGATAATTCTACGTCTGGCGCCCGCATACAGGGCCGACGAAGATGTGGCCCTGCGGTCAGTATTGCTTAAGGCTGAAAATTAGACTAGCCGTGGAACCGATTGCCTGCGCTTTTGCGTGATTGGCGGTCCCCTGTGTTTGCGCAGGGCAGGCGGTCTTTGCGCTCTTGCGCAGCGGATGCCGGATATATTGCAACGATGTGGCTGCGGCCCGTCTGACAGGAGCAAGATACGTGGCTAATGAAACGTTTACCCATTTGCGGACGAACCCCGGTGTGGTCCAGAACGGCAGCAGCGGTTTCACCTTTCGCACCACCACAGCAGGGGGCGGCGCGGGCACGCAGCAGGTCAAGGTCACGACCGGCGATTACGATATGAGGCAGGCCAATGACGCCGGCGTGGGGCGGCCATACGGAAATATCGCCGGGTCCTTTGGTGACAGACTCAATCTGGCATCGGCCGGCGGCGGAACACAGGGCAAAGGCGGTGTGGCCAAGGTTACCTATGATTTCCAGAACCTTGCAGGTCAGCCAGACCCGGTGACGGGCGTCAGCTTCACGATTGCTAACATTGCCAGCGGCAGCGCACACGATTCGCCGAACCGGCCGGTCATCCGGATCGTCGCCTATGACCCGGATGGCAACATAATACCCGATAACAAGATCGAGTCGTCTCTGGGTTCGAACGTTCAGCGCAGCGATAACGGTACGAACTATCTCCAGAGCAACGGCTACAAGACCTATGATGGAAAATACGACACACGCGACGGGGTGTCGTTCTCATCCAAGGGTGGGTATGGGTATACCAATACCGACCCGAGGGGGACGGCCACGATCACGGTCAAGGGTAACGTGGCACGTATCGAGATATTTTATTCGCAAGAGGCAGCCCCCGGTTACGCCGGTTCTGTTGGTCAGCAGTCGGTCTTTATCGGCCCGATGACCTTTAACCCGAATGACGTCTGCTTTGCCCGCGGCACGCTGATCATGACCGACCGGGGCGAGGTTGCTGTCGAGGATCTGCGCGTGGGCGATCTGGTCGCGACCCGCGACAACGGGATGCAGCCGATCCGCTGGATCGGTGGTTCGGCCATTCGTTTTCTTGACAGCGCCTCGCATCTCGCCCCGATCCGCATTGCGGCCGGCGCGCTTGGCAATGGCATACCGACCGCCGATCTGCTGGTCAGCCCGCAGCACCGGGTTCTTGTCCGCTCGAATATCGCGCAAAAGATGTTCAGCGCGCCCGAAGTGCTGGTCGCCGCGAAACAGCTTTGCCAGATCGACGGGATCGACATCGCCACCGATCTGACCGAGGTCGAGTATTTCCATATCCTGTTCGATCAGCACGAGATCGTGCTGGCGAATGGCGCGGAGACCGAATCGCTCTTTACCGGTCCGATGGCGCTGGCGGGTGTCGGCGCTGCGGCACGCGAGGAAATTCTTGAGATTTTCCCCGAACTGCGTGATCGCGACTATACGCCTGAACCGGCCCGCATGCTGGCCTCGGGCCGTATGGGCCGCAAGCTGGCGGTGCGTCACAGTCAGAACCGCAAGCCGCTGGTCATGTAATCAGCAATCCTTGGCACCCCCGCCCGGCCTGCCCGGCGGGGGTGTTTTCATGCCCCGTCAGGCCGCGCCGTTTTCCGCAATGCCCCGATGGCCGGGCCTGCCGCCCGTATCGTCGTCAAGCCAGATCGTGACCGGGCCGTCATTGGTCAGGCTGACCTGCATTGCCGCACGAAAGCGGCCGGTTTCGACATGCAGGCCAAATCCGCGCAGCGCCTCGGCCAGGCGCAGATACAGCGTCTCGGCCAGATCGGGCGGGGCGGCGGCGGAAAATCCGGGGCGGTTGCCCGACCGGGTATCGGCGGCAAGGGTGAACTGGCTGACGACCAGACATCCGCCGCCAACGTCAATGACCGAACGGTTCATCTTGCCGGCCTCGTCATGAAAGATGCGTAGCCGCGCGATCCTGGCGGCCATCTTGTCGGCCGAGGCTTCGCTATCGCCCTGCATGGCACAGATAAGGATCACAAGGCCGGGACCGGTCCGGCCGACGCATTCGCCATCAACGGTCACGGCGGCGGCGCTGACTCTCTGGATCAATGCGCGCATCGGATATGCCTGTCATGAACGGCAGGGGTGGCAGTTCCGGCCGCGATTATGGGGCGCGCGCGGATCATGGCGCGGCACCGGGATGGGGCGCCTTTGGCTCTGCCGCCAGCACATACCAGCCGGTCGCCGGATTGCCCCGGCGCTGCCAGCCGGGCGCAAAGACCGCCGGTTCGAAATGCCGGCGATACCAGTCTTCAACCTCGGGCGAGGGGGCAAGATCGCCGTCCAGCTGCCCGCTTTTCGCCTCGACCGAGGTCAGCCGGGCCGGGGTGTCGATGCGAAACCGCCAGCCAGATATGGTCTCTCCCTCGGCGCGGAGGCGGTAATCCGCGCCGCCGAGGCTTGTCAGTTCCATCGTGGCGCGCAGGAATGGATCGTGCATGTATTGATAGATCGCGCCCGGTGCCTGATCCTGAGACGCGTCATCGCCGGGATCATAGCTCATGCGCCAGCCGTCCAGTAACCCGGCGTCACCGGACCTCAGCGCGGTCAGCGGAATGGACAGGTAATCCGTATAAAGCTGAGGCGCGATCAGATGGGTCTCTCCATCCTCGCCCGGTGCCGTTACGTCGCGCGCAACCGCGTCAATGGCAATATTGAGGTCGATCCGGTCCTCATAGGGGGGCACATGGGCAAACAGCGTGATCCGGGCACGCGCGATGTCCAGCGTCACCGGTGGCAGATCGTCGAAATGAAATTCGAACATCCTCGCCCCCGGTTACAGCCGCGTGACGACGCGTTCGGCATAAAGGCGTTCGACATCCCCGCGCCGGCACAGCTCGGTCGCCGGTGTCATGCAGGCGGCCGAGGCCATGGCCGCACCAAGGCCAAGCGCATCGGGCATGTCCAGCCCCCGCGCCATGCCAAGGGTAAAGCCGGCGACAAAGCTGTCACCGGCGCCGACCTTGCTGATGACCTCGACCGGGGCGGCCTCGGCATGCCAGCAGCCGTCCGGCGAGGCGATGATATTGCCATCCGCGCCGCGTGCGACAATGGCGGCACGCGCCGCCCCGGCTTTGAGCAGCGAGGCGGCAAAGGCTGCGGTGTCGGCGCGTCCGGGCAGGGGGCGGCCGGCAAGATCCTCGGCCTCGGTATCATCCATGCGCAGCAGCGCGACCTGATGCCCGCCACCCGCCACCGCATGCAGGGCGGCGCCAGAGGTGTCGACGATCAGACCCGCGCCTTCGCGTGCGACGCGGGCGGCCAGCATGGCGGCGAATTCTGGCGGCACGCCGGGCGGGTTCGACCCCGACAGAACGACCAGCCCGCCGGCGCGCGCGGCATCGGCGATCATGCTCAGCGCCTCTTCGACATTATGGGGGCGCCATTGCGGCCCCGGCATGACAAAGCGGTATTGCTGCCCCGATGCGCGGTCGGTGACGGCCAGCGACTGGCGCGTCTCGCCGGGCGCCGACATCCGCAAAAGCCGAAGCTCGGCCTTGCCCAGCATGTCGGACATCCGCATCCCGGTCGTCCCGCCAAGCGCGACAAGCGCGGTCGAATCACCGCCCATGATGTCGATGGCACGGCTGACATTGATGCCGCCGCCGCCCGGATCGACCTGCGGCGCGTCGCAGCGCAGCTTGATTTCGGCCGCGACCTCATCGACGCCGGTCGAGATATCCAGCGCCGGATTCAGGGTCACCGTCAGGATCGGCGTCTGTTTCATTCCCACCACCGGTCGATCTTTGCGATATCGTCATCCGACCAGCCGAAATGATGGGCCAGTTCGTGGACTGTGACATGGGCCACAAGATCGGGCAGGGTGACATCGCCGCGCTCGGCCCATTCGTCAAGGATGGCGCGGCGGAACAGCCAGATCGTATCAGGGAACTGCTGCGGCACCGAGGCCGATTTCTCGGTCATCGGGATCCCGTCGTAAAGCCCGGTCAGATCCAGCGGGTCGTCGATCTCCAGCTCATCAAGCATGTCGTCGCCGGCGAAATCCTCGACCCGCAGCATGACCTCGCGCGCATGGGGCGCGAAGGCATCGGGTAATGTGGCGATGACGTGGCGGGCGATCGCCTCGATCTCGTCGCTGGTGGGGGCATTGCGGTCGGTCCAGTCGGTCATCGTGCTTCTCCGGCTTTGTCCCTGATATGGACAAAATCGACCCCATGTGAAAGAGCAAGCGGGTTCAGAGGATAACAGCCATGACCATCACCCGCTTTGCCCCCTCGCCCACGGGGCATATCCATGTCGGCAACCTGCGCGCGGCGCTGTTCAACTGGCTTATTGCGCGCAAGGCCGGCGGCACATTCATCCTGCGGTTCGATGATACCGACCGCGAGCGGTCAAAGCAGGAATATATGGATGGCATCCGCCGCGATCTGGAATGGCTGGGGCTGGACTGGGACCGGACCGAACAGCAGTCAAAACGGCTTGACCGTTACGAGGCGGTGGCGGCGGATCTGCGCGGCGCGGGCCGCCTTTACGAGGTGTTCGAGACGCCGGCCGAGCTGGATCTGAAGCGTAAAAAGCAGCTGAACATGGGCCGCCCGCCGGTTTACGACCGCGCCGGTCTGGCGCTGAGCGATGACGACCGCGCCCGGCTGCGTGCCGAGGGGCGCGATGGTTACTGGCGTTTCCAGCTGGATCAGAACCGCATCGAATGGCACGACGGGATCCTTGGCCCGATCTCGATTGACGCGGCCTCGGTCAGTGATCCGGTGCTGATCCGCGCCGACGGGCAGGTGCTGTATACCTTTGCTTCGTCCGTGGATGATACCGATATGGGTGTCACCGATATCGTGCGCGGCGCGGATCATGTGACCAATACCGCAACCCAGATCCAGATCATTCAGGCGATTGGCGGCGTCGTGCCGCGCTTTGCCCATCACAGCCTGCTGACCGGCGCGCAGGGCGAGGAGTTGTCAAAGCGCCTTGGCTCGCTGGCGATCCGTGACCTGCGCGAGGCCGGCGTGGCGCCCGAGGCACTGGTTTCGATGATGTCGCGGCTGGGGTCGTCACAGCCGGTCGAATTTTTGTCGATGGATGAGATCATCGCGAGCTTTGATCTGTCGCATTTCGGGGCATCACCGACGAAATTCGATGCCCAGGACCTGTGGCCGCTGACCCGCGCGCGCAATCAGGCCCTGCCATTTTCGGCGGTGGCCGATCGCATCGCGGCGCTTGGTGTGCCGGACGATCTGGCGGAACGGTTCTGGCATGTGGCCAGCCAGAACATCACGAAACTGGATGATCTGGCCGGCTGGTGGCAGATCTTCAGCCAGGGCGCGACGCCCGAGATCGCGCCCGAGGATGCCGATTTCATCGCGCAGGCCCTGACCCTGCTGCCGCCCTTGCCCTATACGGATGCCACCTGGAGCGAATGGACCACCGCCGTCAAAGAGGCCACCGGCCGCAAGGGCAAGGCGCTGTTCATGCCGCTGCGCAAGGCGCTGACCGGGCAGGCGCATGGGCCGGAAATGGCCGATGTGATGCCGCTGTTGCAGACCGCCCCCGGCGCCCGCCCGCGCGGCTGAACCCGAACCCGGACCCGGCCAGCAGCCCGCGCGCACCGGCCGGGACCGGGGCCGCCCGTGCATGTGCCGTGCGACCGGCCATGATCCGTTGCCTGCGGTATCGGGATCAGCTGTCGTAAAAGCCCAGTTCCGGTTCCATCCGTTCCCATGTCCGGTCCATCGCCCAGGCCCGGCTGAGCCAGGGGATGCCGACATGGCCGAAGGCCGGCGAGAGATGCCATTCGGCCTGTGCCTCGCTGCCGCCATCAATCCCCGCGACATAAAGCGCGGCGGCCAGACCTGTCCGGTCTGCCCCGCCCATGCAGTGAATCAGCAAGGGCTTTGGCGCGTCTCGCATGATCTCGATCAGGCGCAGCGCCTCGGGGCTGTCCAACTCACGTGCTGCGGACATGCGAAAGTCGATATGGGTGATGCCGAGGCGGTCGGTGACGGCGCGCTCGGTCTCATACCAGTCGCTGCCGGGGTTTGCGCCGCGCAGGTTCAGCACGGTGGCAATGCCATGCTCGCGCTGCCACCGGACCAGAGCCTGGCCATCCATCTGGGCCGCGCGATAGGCCGAACCGGGGCTGATCTCGTGAAAATTTCCGCTGGCATGCAGCCAGCCGAACCAGCCCATCGCCACCACCACAGCCGCCGCAACAAGGATTGCTGTCCGTTTAAGCCAGCGCCACATTGATATCTCCACCATGGGAACCGGCGGGAACCTAGCACATTTCCTGACCCGCGCAGCATCCGCGTCGCCCGGTGCAGATCACATTCTGCGGCGCGGCCACGGCCAGCCGTGCGGACCGCCCGGCGGCGCGGGATTTTCGCCAGAAACCGCTTGACGGCCCCGGCCCTCTCACATACATCGCCTGCACCCATGTGGCGCTTGGGGCGGAGTAGCTCAGCTGGTTAGAGCAGAGGAATCATAATCCTTGTGTCGGGGGTTCAAATCCCTCCTCCG
>JAUNTL010000023.1 GCA_030538705.1 Paracoccus sp. (in: a-proteobacteria)
CCGCCGCCGCCGCCGCCGCCACCGCGCGAGCCGCCGTCATCATCATCGTCGTCATTGCGCGACCCGCCGCCCGAGCGGCCGCCGCGCGAGCCGCGGTCATCATCGTCATCATTGCTCCATGACCGTGTCACGCCGTGGCGTGACCCCCGGTTCGGCGTGCCGCGCGTCACCCGTTCCGAGCTGCGGCTGATGACCCGGCCGGTGCGGGCATCGTATTTCAGTTCGATCTTCTGGTTGCCGCGCCGGGCCTCGACCTCGATCTTGCCGTCGTCGCGCTCGATCTGGATATTGGTAAATCCCTGCGCACGAAGCTGGTCGCGGATCTGGCGCTCGGCCGACTGGGCCATGGCGCCGCCAGCGGCAAGCGCAAAGACTGCGGCGATTGCGATGGTACGAAACATGACGTCCTCCTTTGGTTTCAGCCTGTCATGTGGCAGGCTTACGCCGCAGCACCGGAACTTATTCCACGCGACCGGATTTTTTTCCGATCGGTCCGCGCCCGAGCAGGCGCAGCGCTGCCCCGCGCCCGGCCCGCAGCACCGGATAGGCCAGCCCGGCGCGGGCGGGTGTGGCGAACATCCACCGCACCGCACCCCATATCCCGCCGGGCCGCGACAGCGCCAGCAACAGGGCCATCGCGTCGGCGCCGTGGCTGATATGGCCCTGATGGCGCACGGCCATGCCGCGATCCAGATCCAGCCCCGCGCCGATCTCGGCGACACGAGGATCGTCGCCACGCGCGTCGATCAGCACGACCTCGCCCGCGCGGCGCAGCGCCACCATCCGCGTGAAATCGGCACAGAACGGGCATTCTCCGTCATAAACGATCTCGATCATCGCAATGTCCTCTGACTGGCCGGGCTGAATTGCCGGTGCGCGGGAATAACGTGCTGCGCGGGCCGTTATTCCCATGATATTCGCTGATGAGGATGCCATGAACCTGTTATCGCAACCCGTTTCGAACCAGTCCCTTGCCGCGTTCCGCATCATGTTCGGGGCGCTTCTGGTCTGGGATTGCTGGCGTTTCATCCGCCATGACCGCATCACCCGCTATTGGGTTCAGCCCGAGATCCTGTTTCCCTATCCCGGCTTTGACTGGCTGCGCCCTTTGCCAGAGCCTTATATCCACTGGCTCTGGCTGGCGATGGGGGCGGCGGCGGGTATGGTCATGCTGGGGCTGTTTTACCGGGTGGCCATCATCGTGCTGGTGGCGGTGTTCAGCTATTTCTTTCTGCTCGACCGGGCCGAATACCTTAACCATTTCTATCTGGTGATCCTGTTCGGCATCCTTTTGATGTTCATGCCCGCCAGCCGGGCGTGGTCGCTGGATGCGCTGATCTGGCCGCATTGGCGGCGCGAGACGGTCGCCTTTGCCGCGCCCTTCATGCTGAAGGCGCAGATGGAGATCATGCTGATCTTTGCCGGGCTGGTCAAACTGACGCCGGACTGGCTGGCCGGTCAGCCGCTGGAGATCTGGCTGCGCGAGGCCGCTGACCCCGGCCCGTTCGGGTTCCTGTTCCAATATGACTGGTTTTTCGTGGCGGCCAGCTGGGGCACGATTGCGCTGCATGTGCTGGGCGCGCCGCTGCTGTTGTGGCACCGCACGCGGCTGGCGGTATTCCTGATCTATTGCGCGTTTCACGTCTCGAACGCGTTTTATTTCAACATCGGCATCTTTCCATGGATGACGATTGCCGCATCGACGATCTTTTTCGCGCCCGACTGGCCGCAGCGGCTGGCGCATTGGTGTCTGGCGCGGTTCCAGCCGGCCGGGCCGCTGATCACCGCGCCCTTGCCGGCCGCGCGCGCCCTGCCCGGTGCGCTGCTGGTGGCGATGGCGGTGTGGATCGGGGTGCAGCTGTGGTTGCCGATGCGCGGGATCATATTTGCCGACAGTGAAATCCGCTGGTCCGGCGAGGGGCACCGCTTCAGCTGGCGGATGCGCATCTATGACCGCGATGCCGAAGGGGTGTTCTTTGTCAGTATCCCCGGCGATCCTGCCGCGATCTGGGTGGTCGAGCCGACCGACTATCTCAGCCGCAGACAGGCCGGCAAGATGCTGACCCGCCCCGATCTGATCCATGCTTTCGCGATCGAGCTGGAGCGCCGCTGGATCGAGGCGGGGCATGACGATGTCGAGGTCCGCGCCGATATCCGCAAATCCCTGAATGGCCGGCCCTATCAGCAGTTTACCGACCCCGATGCCGATCTGACGGCGGTGCGGGTGCATCCGCTGCGGTCCAATACATGGGTGTTACCGCTGGAAACGGCTGTCTGGGGTGCGCGTGACGGCCATGGCGCGCGGGGTGTCGGGCAGGGATCATAGGGCGGTGACGGGACGGTGACGGCGGGGTCAGGCGGGCGCTGTCTGCGCGCGCCCCCTTGACCCCGCGCGCACAAGCGGGCTTGCTGGCGCGATCAGCCGAAAGACAAGATGATGAAGCATTTTCTCGATATTCACACCACCGCGCAGGACGATCTGCGCCAGATCATCGACAGCGCGCTTGCGATGAAGCGCGCCCGAGCCGGCCGCCCCAAGGGCAGCCCCGATGATGAACAGCCGCTGGCCGGGCGCATGGTCGCGCTGATCTTTGAAAAGCCGTCGACACGGACGCGCGTCAGCTTTGATGTCGGTGTGCGCCAGATGGGCGGCCAGACGATGGTGCTGTCGGGCAAGGAAATGCAGCTTGGGCACGGCGAGACGATCGCCGACACGGCCCGCGTTCTGTCGCGCTATGTCGATCTGATCATGATCCGCACCTTTGAAGAGGCGACCCTGCACGAGATGGCCGAATATGCGTCGGTGCCGGTCATCAACGGGCTGACGAACCGCACCCATCCCTGTCAGATCATGGCCGATGTGCTGACCTATGAGGAACATCGCGGCCCGATTGCCGGGCGCAAGGTGGTGTGGTCGGGTGACGGCAACAATGTCTGCGCATCATTCCTGCATGCGGCCGGACAGTTCGGATTTGATTTCACCTTTACCGGCCCCCAACCCCTCGACCCCGAAGCGGAATGGATCGAATTCGCCCGTGCGCGCGGTGTGCGCGCCGGGATCGAGCGCGACCCCCACAAGGCCGTCGAGGGCGCCGATCTGGTCGTCACCGATACCTGGGTCAGCATGCATGATCCCGAATCGGCCAAGGAGCGCCGCCATAACCAGCTGCGCGGCTATCAGGTGAACGAAGAGCTGATGGCGCGGGCGAGGCCCGATGCATTGTTCATGCATTGCCTGCCGGCACACCGCAACGACGAGGCGACGAGCGCGGTCATGGATGGTCCCCATTCCGTCATCTTTGACGAGGCCGAGAACCGCCTGCATGCGCAAAAGGCGATCATGCGCTATTGTCTGGGCGTCTAAGGGCCGGCCGTATCCGGCCTGCCGGCGCCTGCCGGCCCGCCGGAACCGCCGCCGACGTGTTGCTGCCTGATGGGATGGTGCCGGCGGCAGGTGATGTGCCCTGCGGCAAAAGCCGGTGCGCGCTGCGGACCTTGCGGGGCGTGCCGCCGCGCGGACCGGTCCGCCGCGCCTCGCCCGTGCCCGCCCGTCAGGGCCGCTGCGCCCGGCGCGCGTCAGGGATGGCGCGGGTTGGTGTCGCTGGCGGGCCGGGCTTGGGGTCGTCGCGATACGCGGCCGGTCAGCCCGGTTCGCAGCCGTGATATTCCGTGGCCCCCCCGTCGCCCAGCACGGTCAGCACGATTTCGGCCGGATCAAGGGGAAAGGGCTTGCCCGCCGGGGCCACGAAATCGGCGCTGACCTGATACCCGTCGGCCGAATGCTCGGGTGACGAAACCCAGATGCGCGGGTCCGCGCCATGTTCGATCGCGGTCTCGGCACCGGGGTCGGGCAGCGACAGGGTCACGGTCATGCCATCGGCGGCCTCGGTGATCCGGCAGGCCGGGGGCCGGGGGCCGGCGCGGGGCACCTGCGCCAGCGCGGCCTCGATCCGGGGATCGCGCGCGGTCCCGGGGCCGGGCGCGGCCAGCGTCAGCGCGGCAGGGATACAGACATTTTCGCACAGCCCGAAAGTGACATAGGCGGAAATCCCGACCGGCTGGCCGGCGGTCTGCGCGCGCACGGTAAAGGGCAGGATCAGCCTGTCGTGATAACCCAATGTGCGCAGGCCGTCCGATTCGATCACCTCGGGCGCGGGCCAGTGCATATCAACCGCGCCGATATTGGACCCCTGCCAGTCGAATTCCGGCGGCAGGCCGGCATCGCCGGGGCTGCGCCAATAGGTTTTCCAGCCCGGTTCCAGCACCAGCTCCAGCGCGCTGACACGATTTCCCGCGTCATCCGTCCAGCCCGGCAGCAGGGCCGCCGAGCGCAGCCCCGGCGGCAGATCCACGGGTCCGGCCCCGGCGGGCGGGGCAAAAAGGGCGGCGAGCAGGGGCAGGATCAGGGCGGTTTTCATGCCTGCCTGTCTAGCGCAGCGGCAAAGGCCGGTGAAGTCACCTTTTCGACACGGGCTTGCGCAAGGCGCGGTCTGTGCCGATCTTGAATGACAGAAGATGATGGGACGAGCGCATGCAGATGAACCCCGACAATGAACTGACCGGCAAGATCCTGATCGCCATGCCCGACATGGGTGATCCGCGCTTTGCCCGCTCGGTCGTGCTGATCTGTGCCCATTCGGATGAGGGTGCGATGGGCATCGTGCTGAACCATCCTCTGCATGAGCTGAGCTTTGGCGGCCTGCTGGAGATGCTGGGGATTGCGCCTGCCGGGCCGGTGCCGGGCCTGCCCCTGCGGCAGGGCGGCCCGGTCGAGCCGGGGCGCGGTTTCGTGCTGCATTCCGCCCGCCCGGTGCCACAGGAGGACGCGATGCATGTCGGTTCCGGGCTGGAGCTGACGACGACGCGCGACATCCTGATCGAGATCGCCGAGGGCAACGGGCCAGAGCGGGCGGTTCTCGCGCTTGGCTATGCCGGCTGGGGGCCGGATCAGCTGGATGGAGAGATCCGCGCAAATGGCTGGCTGATCGGCGATATGAACCCCGAATATGCATTCGGCCCGCCTGATGACGTCTGGCGCCGGGCGCTGGCGGCGCTTGGTGTCGATCCGCTGACGCTGTCGGGTGCGGCCGGGCGGGCCTGAGCGCGATCTGCCTGCCGCTGATCCGCCCGGCGCGCCGTGACAGTCGCCGCGATCATCTGGCGACAGCGCTTGTTGCAGGGGAGCGGTGCCTGGGCATCACGACCGCGGGGCGGCCGCGCGGGCCAGCCGGTCGTTGATGGCCGCGCCCAGCCCATGCGCGGGCACCGGGGCGACGGCGATGGGCCGGCCGCTTGCGTCGGCCAGATGAAGCAGGTCGAACAGCCGTGCGGCGGCCTCGGTCAGATCGCCATCCGCCGACAGGTTCGCATGGCCCGCGATGGCGCCAAAGCCGATCAGGAACTCTCCCTCCTGCGCGCGGGTCACGTTCAGCCGGACCGGTGCGCGTGGCGCGTAATGGCTGCTCAGCATGCCCGGCGCGGCGGGGCGGTCCCCGGCCGGATGGGCCGGGCGCGCGGGGGCACGGCCCAGCAGATCGGCGATCCGCTCGGCCGGGATGCCGCCGGGGCGCAACAACAGCGGCGCGCCGTCCTGCCAGCCGATGATGGTCGATTCGACGCCGACCGCGCAGGGGCCGGCATCCAGCACCGCCGCGATCCGCCCGTCCAGCCCGGCCATGACATGTTCGGCCGTCGTCGCGCTGATCCGCCCCGAAGGGTTGGCCGAAGGCGCCGCGACCACGCCGCCAAAAGCCGACAGCAGGGCCTGTGCCGCCGGATGGGCCGGCACCCGGATCGCCACCGTATCCAGCCCCGCCGTCACCAGCGAGGCGATGCCCGCATCCGACCGCAGCGGCACCACAAGCGTCAGCGCGCCGGGCCACAGCGCGCGGGCAAGCGTCTCGGCCTGATCACCGAGCCGGCCGATTGTGCGGGCGGTCTCGATATCCGGGGCATGGACGATCAGCGGATTAAAGGACGGCCGGCCCTTGGCGGCATAGATTGCCGCGACGGCGGCGGGATTGCGCGCATCGCCTGCCAGCCCATAAACCGTTTCAGTCGGCATCGCCACCAGCCTGCCACGCGCCAGCATCATCGCGGCATAGGTGATATGCTCGACATCATCGACGGTAAGAAGGCGGGTCTGAACTGGGGTCATCCGGGATCGTCTATCGGGCGCAGTTACGCAGGGTCGCAGCATCCGGTGGCTTGCCGGGCGGCCCGCGCCTTGCAATGCTGTGCGGACAAAACCTGCATAGCCGCCGCCGTCCGTGCGAGCAAGCCAGCGATAGTTCGGAGCAACGATGCCCTACAGTGCCCCCGTCGATCAGATCCGCTTCATCCTCGATCACGTCGTGCCTTTTGGCGAGGTCGCCGCGACAGAAACCTTTGCCGAGGCCACGCCCGACACCGTGGCGGCGATCCTGACCGAGGCCGGGCGCGTCGCATCCGAGGTGCTGGCACCGCTGAACCGGGCCGGCGATCTGACGCCGGCGCGGCTGGAAAATGGCGTGCTGCGGTCCTCGCCCGGTTTTGACGCCGGGTTCCGTGCGATTGCGGATGGCGGCTGGATCGGGCTGGCGGCCACGCCGGAACATGGGGGCGCGGGCCTGCCGCAGACGCTGAATGTCGCCGTGGGCGAGATGATGGCCGGCGCCTGTCTGGCGCTGCAACTGAACCCGCTGCTGACCCAGGGCCAGATCGAGGCGCTGGAGCATCATGCCGATGCTCAGATGCAGGCGCTCTATCTGCCGCGCCTGATCTCGGGTGAGTGGAACGGCACGATGAACCTGACCGAGCCGCAGGCCGGTTCTGATGTCGGCGCGCTGACGACGCGGGCCGAACCCAATGGCGACGGCACTTATGCGATCACCGGGCAAAAGATATTCATCACCTGGGGCGACAGCGATGTGACCGGGAATACCTGTCATGCGGTGCTGGCGCGGTTGCCGGGCGCGGCGGCCGGGACGCGCGGGATCAGCCTGTTCATGGTGCCGAAACTCATCCCCGATGCGGATGGCCGGCCGGGCCGCGCCAACAGCCTGCGCGTCGTCAGTCTGGAACACAAGATGGGCATCCATGGCAGCCCGACCTGTGTGATGAGCTATGAGGGCGCGACCGGCTGGCTGATCGGACAGGAAAACGGCGGTATGGCGGCGATGTTCACGATGATGAACAATGCGCGCCTTGCCGTGGGCATGCAGGGCGTTGGCGTGGGCGAGGCGGCGCTGCAACAGGCTGCCGCCTATGCGGCCGAGCGCCAGCAGTTCGGCCCGATCATCCGCCATCCCGATGTGCGCCGGATGCTGGCCGAGGGGCGGGCCGAGATCTTTGCCGCGCGCGCCATCGGGCTGGCCTGTGCGACCGCGCTTGATATGGCGCGCGCGACAGGGGATGCTGACTGGCAGGCGCGGGCCGCCCTGCTGACCCCGATCGCCAAGGCTTATGGCACCGATGCCGGCTGTCGCGCGGCGGATGCGGCGGTTCAGGTCCATGGCGGCATGGGCTATATCGAGGAAACCGGCGCTGCGCAGTTTCTGCGCGATGTCCGCATCACGCCGATCTATGAGGGCACGAACGGCATTCAGGCGATGGATCTGGTCGGGCGCAAGATGGCCGATGGTGGCACCGCAGCCCAGTCCCTGCTGGACGAGATCATGGATAATACCCGCGCCAGCAGCCATATCTGCCCGCGCCGCGTCGAGGAGATATGGACCGCCGCGCAGACGCTTTCGGAATTCACCGCCTCTCTGATCGAAATGCCGGCCGCTGACCGCAATGCCGGTGCGGTGCCCTATCTTGCGGCATTTGCCCGGGTGCTGGGCGCGCATTACCATTTGCGCGCGGCCATTGCCGGCGGCGCGGATGAGCTGGCGCTGATGCGCATCCATGTCGACCGCGTGCTGCCGGCCTATCGGGCGGATCTGGTGGCTGCGGGCGCGGGTGCGGCGGATCTGATGGCGATCAGCGACGCGGCGCTCGGGGTTTGAGCGGCGAGCGCCTTTCTGCGGCGTCAGGGCCTGCCGGCGCGCCGGGCAGTGGTGCCGCCGGGATGCCGCCCGCCCCGGACAAACAGGCCGGCGCCGTGACCGCGCCGCTGCCCGATGTGCCGGCGGGGGTTGCGACGGTGGCGGCGGGCACCTGCACCACCGGCATCGCGACGGATGATGTTCCCGCCCCGGCCCCGCCCCCCGCCCCGGCCGCAGGCAATGGCGCGGACCATTCCGGGGGTGCCGGGCCTGTCTCCGCCGGGTTGGGGCGCGCCGACGGCATGTCTGCGGGTCCGGCGGGCGCACCCGCTGCCGCCGCGGGCATCCACCACCCGTTTGCGACCCCGCCCGGCCCCGGCAAGGCGGTCGAGATCGCCGCCGGCATCCTGTGGATGCGCCTGCCGCTGCCGATGAAGCTTGATCACGTCAATGTCTATGCGCTTGACGATGATGACGGCTGGACGCTGGTTGATACCGGCTTTGACAGCGCGCGCAGCCGGGCGCTGTGGCAGGCGCTTGTGGATGGGCCGCTGGCCGGGCGCGCGGTGCGGCGGGTGCTGGTCACGCATCACCATCCCGACCATGTCGGGCTGGCCGGCTGGTTCATGGCACGCGGGGCCGAGCTGATCATGACGCGCACGGCCTGGCTGATGGCAAGGATGCTGTGCCTGGATGTTCAGCCCAGCCCGCCCGCCGGAACGCTGGATTTCTGGCGCGCGGCCGGCATGTCGCCCGATCTGCTGGCCGCGCGTGCGGCAGAGCGTCCGTTCAACTTTGCCGATTGTGTCCATCCGCTGCCGCCGGGCTATACGCGAATTGCGGCGGGCGGGCGGCTGCGCATCGGCGGGCGCGACTGGGATGTCACCGCCGGGCATGGTCATGCGCCCGAGCATGCGGTGCTGTGGTCCGGCGATGGCGATCTGGTCATCGGGGGCGATCAGCTGTTGCCCGGCATTTCGCCCAATCTGGGCGTCTATCCGACCGAGCCGCAGGCCGATCCGGTCGGCGAATGGCTGGACAGCTGCGCGCGGCTGGCCCTGCTGGCGACGCCGCGCCAGCTGGTCCTGCCGGGCCATAAGCTGCCCTTCAGGGGCCTGCCGCTGCGGCTGTCACAGATGCGCGACAACCATCTGGGCGCGCTTGATCGCGTGCATCAGGCGCTGAGCATGCGTCCGCTGACCGCCATCGGAACCTTTCCGGCGCTGTTTCGCCGCGAGATCGGGATGGGCGAGTATGGGCTGGCCCTTGCCGAGGCCGTCGCCCATATCAACCGCCTGAACCGCGAAGGCCGCGCCGTGCCGGCGGGCGTGGACGATCACGGTGGCGTTCTGTGGCGCGCGGCCGGGTGACAGGGCCGTCCCGATCAGCTATGGAGATGGCAAATCATCGGCTTTGAGGGACCGGCCATGGCACAAAACGACCAGATCGAACACAAGCACGGCTCGATGGATATCCGCGAACAGCAGCGCACTTTCGTCGGCTTTCTGCGCTTTTCCGCATGGGCCTGCGCTCTGGCCGGTGTCGTGCTGATCTTCATGGCACTGGCGAACGCCTGATATGCTGCGCCGTATCCTGATCGCGCTGGCGCTGCCGCTGTTTCTGGCCGCCTGTGGCGCCGACAACCAATGGGCCAGCGACGAGGCGGTGCGCAATGTCCGCTATGCCTCGAACGAACGGCCGTCGATCTCGTTGCTGACGGTGGTCGGTATTCCGCGGGGCGAGGGCGGGCATTCCGCCCTGCTGATCAACGGCTCCGAGCAGGTGATCTTTGATCCGGCCGGCAGTTTTCAGCATCCGCGCGCGCCTGAACGCCATGACGTGCTTTATGGAATCACGCCAGAGATGCGGAACGTCTATATCGACTATCATGCCCGTGATGTGGCGGGCGAGCGTTATTACGTGATCGTCGATACCGTGCCCGTGACACGTGAGGTCGCGGATATGGCGATCCGCTCGGCGCAGGCGAACGGGCCGGTGAACAAGGCATTCTGTGCCGTCGGAACCGCGAATGTGCTGCGCAACGTGCCCGGATTTCAGGGCGCGCCCGGCGGATTCAGCCCGATCCGGCTGCGCGAGTGGTTCCTGACCATGCCCGGCGTGCAGTCGCGCGAATATCGCGACGGCGACCCTTCGCTGCGGCATGGCGATCTGTTGCGGATGAAGGACGGATCGCTGCACGCCTATAACAGGTAAATGCCGGCCGCCAGCGTGACCACGCCGGTCGTGACGGCGGCCAGCACATTGCGGGTCAGGCAACCGGCCAGCAATGTCGCCATCGCGGCGATCAGCCGGGCCGGGTCGGTCTGTCCGCCGGTCGCGGCGGGCCACAGCACGACCGGCGCGGTCAGCGCAGGCAGAACCGCGACGGTCGTATAGCGCAGCAGCCGCAGCACCCAATCCGGCATCGAGCGCCGGCCAAGCGCGCCCAGAAAGCTGTAGCGCAGCAGGAATGTTCCCAGACCGACGGTGCAGATGATCAGCCAGATATCGCTGTCGCTATAGCTCATTGCCGTGGCTCCGGCTTGTGGCGGGTGGTGGCGATCTCGACCCCGGCGCCGGCCAGCATGGCCAGCAGCGCCGCGATCATTGTGCCAACCCCGGCCGGCAGCCCCGCAAGCGCCAGCCCCCCGATTGCCGCCACGCTGGCAGCCGCGATATGGGCGGGACTGCGCAGCGCCGGGGCGATCATGGCGATAAAGGTGATCGGGACGGCGAAATCCAGCGGGACCGATGCCGGGATCGCCCGCCCGGCCGTGGCCCCGATCAGGCTGAATCCGACCCAGGCGCCGCAAAGCACGATCGCCGTGCCGGTGAAATAGCCCAGCCTCTGCGCGAGGCTGAGCTGTGGGGCGTCCTGAAATTGCGTGATCGACAGCACATAGGTCTGGTCAATCAGCGCATAGGCCACCGCCAGCCGCGTCGGCTGTGATGCCATCCCCAGCCATGGCACGATCGAGGCCGAATACATCGCCATGCGCAGATTGACCGCGATCCCCGAGACGATCACCAGCCAGACCGGCGCATGATCGCTGAGCAGTTGCACCACCGTGAACTGCGATGCCCCGGCCAGCACGACGATGCTGAACCCCATGACCTTCGCCAGATCCAGCCCGGCCGCCGCCGCCACGACCCCGAACAACAACCCGAAAGGCGCGATCACCAGCAGAAAGGGGATGGACTGAACCATGCCGTGGATCAGGCTCTGGCGCGGGCGCGCGCCGCCTCGAATGCCTGTGCCTTGCGCGACAGGGGCGGCGGTGAGGGAGCCGTCATCTGAACCCGGATCAAGACGCGCCGTCGCGGCGCAGGAAAAGCCACTCTAACGCCGCCGCGGCCGGGTTCAAGCCATCGGCAAGGATGGGCATCGCGCGTTTACGTGTCTGGTTCCCGCCCCGGCCGGACAGGGCGCGGCTCAGTCGCCGCTGTCTTGCCCGAACAGGCCGGCGGCACGTGCCAGCAGCATGAAGGCGCGTGCCGAACGGGTATCGGCCAGCCGGGTGATCTGGTCATCGTTCAGGCGCGGCATGACGGCCGTGACGCCGCGATCGAAAAGCCGCAGGAAATGGTGCATTGCATCGCGAAACACCTCGTCATTGCGCATGGCCGAGGAGGCGGTTTCCAGCATCGCGGGATCGCGCACCGCGCCGACCGCGGCGACGGCCCGGCCGCGCTGACCCTCGGCAAAGCGGTGCCAGGCAGCAGGATCGGCGGGGCCGGGCACGAGATCGTCGGTATAGATCCCGCGCTCGGCCAGCAGGGTGACGACATCCTGCGCAGAACGGATCAGGCGGGCGTGATCTGCATCGCGCAGCGCCTCGCGCATGGCGGCGATGGCCTCGTGGTCTGCGGGACCGTCGGGAAAGTTCAGCGCCCGGATGACAACCTCGGCGGGCAGTTCGACCGGCTCGGGCGCATCAAGGCCCAGCCGGTGCTGGCGCGGGTCGGCGGTGGCGGTGGCGGCGGTGGGGGCAGGCGGGGCGGGACGTGCGCGACCCGTCACGGCCCCGGCCGGTCGCATGGCGGGGGCGGTCCGCGCGGGGCTTGCGGGTATCGCCGGCGGCGGGGCGGGATCGCGCCGGGGCATGTCACCCGGGGCGGTATCGTCCAGCATTGCGCGCAGGGCCTCGGCCTCGGCGCGCAGGGTGTCGATGGCGCGGGCCAGCCCGACGGCCATCCAGATCAGCGCAAGCGGCATCAGCGCCGCCACGACCGAGACCCAGCGGCCCGGTCCGCTGGCCGTGCCGCCCGAACCCAGCCACAGGATCAGCAGCATCACCAGCCACAGCGCCGTCAGCGCCGCACCGATGATCATCGCGCGGCCCGAGGCATTGGCCATGCCCCGCCAGTCAGCCATCACTCGAACCGCACCGAGATGATTTCATAGCTGCGCATGCCGCGCGGGGTCTGGACCTCGACGCTGTCACCCTCTTCCTTGCCGATCAGCGCGCGGGCCAGCGGCGCGCGCATGTTCAAAAGCCCGCGTTCCAGATTGGCCTCATGCTCGCCGACGATCTGATAGCTGCGCTCTTCCTCGGTCTCTTCGTCGACAAGGGCGACGGTTGCGCCGAATTTGATCCCGCCCGACAGCCGTGCCGGGTCGATGACCTCGGCGCGCGACAGGATCATCTCCAGCTCTTTGATGCGGCCCTCGATAAAGCTCTGCTTTTCGCGGGCCGAATGGTATTCGGCATTCTCGGACAGGTCGCCATGGGCGCGGGCCTCGGCAATGGCGGCGATGATCGCGGGGCGGTCGTTCGATTTCAGATCGCGCAGTTCGGCGTCAAGCTGGTCATAACCGGCGCGGGTCATCGGGATCTTTTCCATGTCACTTCCTGTCTCATGGGGTGCGCGGGGGCGCTTATGCGTGGTCGAACGCCCCCGCCAAGTCAATGGCAGGGGCGTGCGCGATTCCGTTATCCGCAAGGTGACAATTACGCGTGGGCAATGCAAGCATCGCGCTGCATAATGCGCGGGCGTTTGCTGATCGCGGCGGGGGCGGAAATGCGGGCATCGCCGCGTTACAATTGCCCCGGCCGCCGCCAGCCGCTACCAATGGCGCGGAAATCAGCCAGCGGGAGGCAAGCATGACCGATCAGGAAAACGTCATCGAACGCGAGTCGATGGATTTCGACGTGGTGATCGTCGGCGGCGGTCCTTCGGGCCTGTCGGCGGCGATCCGGCTGAAACAGATCGACCCTGAACTGTCGGTGGTCGTGCTGGAAAAAGGGTCCGAGATCGGGGCGCATATCCTGTCGGGCGCGGTTCTGGATACCTCGGGGCTGGACCGGCTGATCCCGGACTGGCGCGAAAAGGGCGCGCCGGTCACGCAAGAGGTGACGGCCGACGATTTTTATATTCTGGGCGAGGCCGGTCAGATCCGTGTCCCCAACTGGCCGATGCCGCCGCTGATGTCGAACCACGGGAAATATATCGTCAGCATGGGCAACGTCACCCGCTGGATGGCCGAACAGGCCGAGGCGGCCGGCGTCGAAATTTTTCCGGGCATGGCCTGTTCCGCCCTGGTCAAGGAGGGCGAGCGCGTGGCCGGCGTTATCGCCGGCGAGATGGGGCTGGAGGCAGATGGCACGCCCGGCCCGCAATACGAGCCGGGAATGGAGCTGCGCGGCAAATATGTCCTGCTGGCCGAGGGCGTGCGCGGGTCGCTGTCGAAACAGGTGATCGAGCATTACCGCCTGTCGGACGGGCATGAGCCGCAGAAATACGGTCTGGGCATGAAAGAGATCTGGGAAATCGACCCGGCCAAGTTCCGCCCCGGCACGGTGACCCATACGATGGGCTGGCCGCTGGGCCGCAATGCCGGCGGCGGGTCATTCGTCTATCACATGGAAAACAATCAGGTTCTGGTGGGTTTTGTCGTTCACCTGAACTATGAAAACCCATGGCTGTTTCCCTATATGGAATTTCAGCGTTTCAAGCATCATCCGATGATCGCCGAGCTGCTGGAGGGCGGCAAGCGCGTGGCCTATGGCGCGCGCGCCATTTCTGAAGGCGGCTGGCAGTCGATCCCGAAGCTGACCTTTCCCGGCGGTGCCCTGCTGGGCTGTTCGGCCGGTCTGGTCAACGTGCCGCGCATCAAGGGCAACCATAATGCCATCCATTCCGGCATTGCCGCCGCCGAGGCCGCGGCGAGCGCCATCGCACAGGGCCGCGCGGGCGACGAGCTGACCAGCTATGAGGATGACCTGCGCTCTGGCCCGGTGGCAAAGGATCTGCGCCCCGTGCGCAACGTCAAGCCGCTATGGTCAAGGCTGGGGCTGTGGCCGTCGCTCGTGCTGGGCGGCTTTGACATGTGGGTGGCGAACCTGACCGGCTGGAACCCGCTGGGGACGTGGAAACATGGCAAGACCGATGCCGAGGCGACCGGCAAGGCCGGGGATTTCAAGCCGATCGAATACCCGCGCCCCGACGGCAGGCTCAGCTTTGACCGGCTGACCAATGTGGCGTTTTCATTCACCAACCACGAGGAATCACAGCCCTGCCACCTCAAGCTGAAAGACCCTGCCGTGCCGGTGGCGGTCAATCTGCCGGTCTATGGCGGGCCGTCGGCGCGTTACTGCCCGGCTGGGGTCTATGAATTTATCGAACAGGGTGGCGAGACAAAGTTCCAGATCAACTTTCAGAACTGCGTCCATTGCAAGACCTGCGATATCAAGGATCCCAGCCAGAATATCATCTGGACGACGCCGCAGGGCGGCGACGGGCCGAACTACCCGAATATGTGATCCGGGCTGTGGCCCCCGGATGCGGGGGGTGGCGTTGCTTGTTACGCGCCGGGCCGTTAGGGTCATGCGCAAACCGTTGATCGGACTGCGCTGATGAAGTTTCTGCATTCGCTGGCTGTTGCCTGCCTTTTGACCCTGCCGGCCACCGGCCCGGCCCTTGCGCAGAACGATGCGCCCCCCCCGCCGCGCCCCGAACGGACGGCAGGGGGCGGCGACGTGCCTGCACCCGTGCCCGTGCCGCTGACACATGACCTTGCGGGGCCTTATCTGGCGGCGCGCACCGCCGCGATCGAGAATGATTTCGAGGCCGCTGCCGATTATTTCCTGCGCGCATTGCGTCAGGATCCGACCTCGCCCTATCTCAATGACAGCGTGGTCGTCTCGTTGCTGGCGGCCGGGCAGATTGATCGTGCGGTGGATCTGGCCGGGGATGAGACCATCTTTCGCGGGCCGGGCGCGTCCTCGCGGCTGATTGATCTGGTGGCGCGGGCGCGTGCGGCCCATACTCAGGACTGGGAGGCGCTGATTGCGCAACTCGACCAGACTGCGGCCGATGACGGCGATGGTTCGGCCCGGCTGCTGGACGGCATGCTGCGGGCCTGGGCGCTTTTGGGCGAGGGCAAGGCATCCGAGGCCGATGCCGCATTCGCCCGGATGCGGGACATTCCCGGCACTTCGGGACTGGTCGATTATCACACCGCGCTGGCAAAGGCGCTTGTCGGTGATTTCGAAACGGCGGCCGAGCTTTTGCACAGCGATGTACCCGAGCAGAACATCATGTCCACCATTGTCGAGGCGCAGGTTCTCGCCCAGCTTGACCGCCGCGACGAGGCCATCGCCCATCTGGAGCAGATCGAAGGTATCGGCATCGACGGGGTGGTCGAGGATCTGATCGAACAGCTGCGTTCGGGCGCCGAGATCGAGTTCGACACCGTGCGCGATCCGCGCGACGGCATCGCGCAGGTGTTTTTGACCTTTGCCACGCTGCTGGCCAGCGACGTCGATCCCAATCCGCTGTCACTGATCCATGCCCGGCTGGCCAGCTATATCGCGCCCGAGATGGTCGATGCCCGGCTGATGGTCGCGCAGATGCTGCAATCCTTGGGCCAGTTTGACGCGGCCGAGGCCGAGTTCGACCGCCTGCGCGAGGCCGGGGCAATGCGGCCGACGGCCGAACTGCTGCGCATAGACGCGCTGGCGCGGGCCGAGCGGGCCGAGGATGCACTGCGTGCCGCGCAGGCGCTGACCGCCGCGCGGCCTGATCTGCCCGAAGGCTGGATCGCACTGGGTGATATCATGCGCCAGCAGGGCCGCTGGTCCGAGGCCGTCGGGCCCTATGACCGCGCGGTTGACCTGATCGGCATCGAAAATACGGATGAGGTCTGGTTCGCGCGCTATGCCCGCGCCATCGCGCTGGAGCGCTCGGGCCAGTTCGACCGCGCTGAAGAGGATCTCAAGGCCGCGCTGGAGATCCGGCCCGACAATGCGCAGATGCTGAATTATCTGGGCTATTCCTATGTCGATCGCGGCATCAAGATGGACGAGGCGCTTGATCTGATCGAGCGCGCGGTCGAGTTGTCGCCGAATGATGGCTATATCCTCGATTCGCTGGCATGGGCGCTTTACCGTCTCGGCCGCTATGACGAGGCCGTGGCACCCCAGGAACGCGCCGTCGCGCAGATGAGCGATGATTCACTGGTCAATGATCATCTGGGCGATATCTATTGGATGGTCGGCCGCAAGCGCGAGGCACAGATCCAGTGGAAGCGCGCGCTGAGCTTTGGCCCCGAGACCGAAGAGGTGGCCCGCCGCATCCGCGCCAAGCTGGACCGCGGCCTTGATGCGGTTCTGGCCGAGGAGGCCGCGCATGGCGGCACCCTGCCGCCCGAGCCGCTGTCCGCGCCGGCCAGCGGAAATGCCGAAACGGCACCGGCCGATGATGGCGGTGCGCCTGCGCAATGACGCAGACCGAAGCCGCGCCCGCCAAGCTGAACCTTGCGCTGCATGTGACCGGCAGGCGCGGCGACGGATACCACCTGATCGATTCACTGGTGGCCTTTGCTGCGGTGGGGGACGAGGTCGCTTTGGAACCCGGCCCGCTGTCGCTGGAGATCCGCGGGCCTTTCGCGTCCGGGCTTGATGCGGGGCCGGATAACCTGTGTCTGCGCGCGGCCCGGCTGGCGGGGATGGAGGCCCGGATCACCCTGACCAAATCGCTGCCGGTTGCGGCGGGGATCGGGGGCGGCTCGGCCGATGCGGCGGCGGTTCTGCGCGGCCTTGGGCGGATGGGCGCGCAACTGCCCGCCGCGCCGCAGGTGCTGGGCGCCGATGTGCCGGTCTGTCTGGCCGGGCGGCCGGCGCGGATGCGCGGGGTGGGCGAGCTGATCGAGCCGGTTCCGGCGCTGCCCCGGATGTCACTGGTTCTGGTCAACCCCGGTGTTGCGCTGTCCACGCCCGATGTCTTTGGCGCGCTGACGCAGCGCGATAATCCCGGCCTGCCGCCACTGCCGGATGCTTTCGATCTTGCGGGGCTGGTCGGATATCTGTCTGCCTGCCGCAATGACCTCGAGGCGCCGGCGATCACGCTTTGTCCGGCGGTTGCCACGGTGCTGCGCGCCCTGCGCGACGAAGGTGCGATGATCGCGCGCATGTCGGGTTCGGGTGCGACCTGTTTCGGCATTTTCCCCGATGCGGCGGCGGCGGGTCTTGCCGCCTATCGCATCGGGGCCGCATATGAAGGCTGGTGGATCACCGCGACCGGCCTTGCTCCCCACCCCAAAGAGGTCTGACCATGCTGAGACTGGGCGTCAATATCGACCATGTGGCGACGATCAGAAACGCCCGTGGCACCCCCTGGCCTGACCCGCTGCGCGCGGCCAGACTGGCCGAGGACGCCGGTGCCGACGGCATTACCGCCCATCTGCGCGAGGATCGCCGCCACATCTCGGACCGCGATATTGATGCGCTGATGGCCGGGCTGCGGCTGCCGCTGAATCTGGAAATGGCGGCGACGGCGGAAATGCAGACCATCGCGCTGCGCCACCGTCCCCATGCCGTCTGTCTCGTCCCCGAACGCCGTGAAGAGCGCACGACCGAGGGCGGTCTGGACGTCGCCGGCAACGAGGCCGCGCTGGCGCGCTATATCGCGCCCTTGCGCGATGCCGGCAGCCGGGTGTCGCTGTTTATCGGCCACCAGCCCGAACAGATCCGGGCGGCGGCAAGGATCGGTGCGGCGGTGGTCGAACTCCATACCGGCGCCTATTGCGATTTTGACACCGAGGGCCACACCGCTGAACGCGATGCCGAACTGGCCGCGCTGCGCGAGGGGGCGGCGCTTGCCGCCGATCTGGGGCTGGAGGTTCATGCCGGGCATGGGCTGACCTTTGATACCGTCGGCCCGATTGCCGCCATCCCGCAGCTGGCCGAGCTGAACATCGGTCATTTCCTGATCGCGGAATCGGTTTTTACCGGCCTGTCCGGGGCAATCCACGAGATGCGCCGGCGTATGGATGCGGCGCGCCCATGATCCGCGCGGCGCTGTGCCTGCTGGCGTTGGCCGCCCCTGCCGCCGCCCGGTCCGTCGGCCCCTGCGGCGACTGGACCCGCGCCGAGGCTCTGGCCGAGCCATGGGAACAGTTCTCTGCCACCTATGCCAGTGGCGCGCTGCGGCTGGCCGTGCTGGACAGCGCCGAGCCGGCGGCGGCGGCGGTGCATCTGCTGATCCTGTCACCCCCCTATGACGAGGCCAATGACCGCCAGTGCCGCGTGGTTTCGCTGAATGAGGCACAGGCGGATGGCTGGCCCATCGGCTTTTTCGATATGGATTTCGCGGCGCGGGTGGCGGATTACGATCCCGTCAGCGGGCTGGTGGTGACGATCCCGGCACAGACCTTTGTGCCCGAAACCGGGGGCGGCGCCCCTGCCGCTTTGACCGTCACGATTGACCAGCAGAGCGGTGCGATCTCGGCAGAGCTTGCGCCGGGATGAGGGTTACCCGGTTTTTGATCCGGCCGGTGGTCATGATGGTCATGCCGGCGATGACGGCCAGGCCCGGGACCGGCCGCCGCGTGATCGCCGGCGCCGCACCTTCGGGCCTGGGTGGGGCAATGGGCGAAATGCATCGCGGTGAGGGCCGGACGCAAAAGGTTATCGCATGAGTTTTGTTCCGGTCCCTTATGATTCGTTAAACCCGCGCCAGCGGGAAATATATAATTTTCAAAAGATTGCCGCCCGGCTGGCAGATTATGGCTTTAACTGCCTGTGGCTTAGCGATGACTGGCAGGGTGCCGATTTTCTGGCCTGCCATATCGACGGCAAGACGGTGCTGCGTGTCCAGCTGAAAAGTCGCCTGACCCTGGACAGGAAATATATCGGGAAAGAGATTTTTATCGCCTTTCGGCAGGGAGAGGAATTTTTCATCTATCCGCATGATGGTCTTTTGGACGAAGCAGTGACAGGGGGTTATCTGAAGGTGGACAAACCTCATTGGGCTGTGAATGGTTACTGGCACAGGGCTGTGCCACCCGCATGGGCGGGCGGCTATCTGTCATCGTTCAAGGTCTGAACCATGATCCTCGGCATTGGCACTGATCTTTGCAATATCGACCGCATCGCCGCCGTTCTGGACCGTCATGGCGACCGCTTTCGCAACCGCGTCTTTACCGAGCGCGAGCTGTCGCGCGCCCGCGCCCGCCCGCATGAGGCCGCGACGCTGGCCAAGCGATGGGCCGCGAAAGAGGCCTGTTCCAAGGCGCTTGGCACCGGGCTGCGCATGGGGATTGCCTGGCGCGACATGGCGGTCTCTAATCTGGCGACCGGCCAGCCGGTCATGGCGCTGACAGGCTGGGCGGCGGCGCGGCTGGCGGCGATGACGCCCCCCGGACATCACGCCCTGATCCATGTCACGCTGACCGATGATCACCCATGGGCACAGGCTTTTGTGGTGATCGAGGCGCTGCCGGCCGGCAGTCAGATTGCTGAGCGATAGGTTTCCCGTCGCCGGATAAGACGGATCTCTGCCGATCCCGGCCCCGTCCCCGCGCGGTGGTCCTGCCGGCGAACGGTCCCGTGCGGGCCGGCCTGGGTGCGCATTACCATGCCCCGCGCGCCCGGCGGCCGGTTTGCTGACCAGAAGGCGGGGGTGACCGGCAGGCCCATCCCGCCTATGGCCCTGCTGCCCGCCGTCTCGCCCGGGCCGAATGGATCAGCGCCCATGAATAGAGGATCAGCGCCGCCCAGATCAACGGGAAGGCGATGACCTTGGCGCCGCCAAAAGGTTCGCCGAACAGCCAGACCGCGACGATAAAGACCATGGTGGGCGTGATGTATTGCAAGATCCCGATGGTCGAAAGCCGCAGCAGCTTGGCGGCATTGGCATAAAGCATCAGCGGAATCGCCGTTACCGGCCCGCAGCCGATCAGCAGCAGCGTATCGGACCAGTTCGTGCCGAAATGGCCGGCCTGCTGCATATGCAGCCAGATGACATAGCCAAGCGCGGGCAGAAACAGCAGCATCACCTCCAGCGTGAAGCCCTGATTTGGTCCCAGCGGCAGGCTGCGCTTGAAAAAGGCATAAAAACCCCAGCTCAGCGTCAGGCCGACGCTGACAAGGGGCAGGCTGCCTGATTCAACCGTCAGCACCACCACCGCCAGCGCCGCCAGCGCGACGGCCGCCAGTTGCAGCCGGCCCAGCCTTTCCCCCAGCAGCAAGGCCGCCAGCCCGACCGAGAACAGCGGGTTGATGTAATAGCCAAGCGCCGCCTCGATCGCGTGGTCATTGGTGATCGCCCAGACATAGATCAGCCAGTTTACCGTGATCAGCGACGCCGTCAGCATGGCCATCGCCAGCAGGCGCGGGCGGCGCAGCGCGGCGCGCAGATCGTCTGTCCGGCGGTTCCAGATCAGCACCGCGCCGGCAATCGGCAGCGACCAGATGACGCGATGCGCGATGACCTCGGTGGGGGGGATATGCGCCAGCGCCTTCATATAGATCGGCATGATGCCCCACATCACATAGGTGCAGAGCGCATAGGCATAGCCAAGTGGCGAATCGCTGATCTGGGCGGGGCGTGACATGGGCCGGACCCTACCCGCGCGCGCGCTCAAAGGGCAGGGGGGATTTTCGCCGGTCAGGTCCGGGTTTCGGCGGCTTTATACCGATGCGGGAATGCGCTGTTGCGCCCATCCATATGCCGGCGCCCAATGGGCGCGGGCGGCGGCCTTGCTGCCCCTGAACGGAGTATGAAGAATGTTCGCACTCACTTCTTATCCCCGGATGTGGCCGCTGGCAGCAATGATCCTGGCCGCGCTGACGGCCGCAGGCAGTGCCACCGCGCAGGGTGCGGCCGGCAGCGATATCATGGTGATCACCGCACAGAATCAGCTTGGCGTTCTGGAATATTGCGAGGGTGAGGGGCATATCGACGCCGAAGCCTCTGCCATTCAGCGCCGCATCATCGCGCAGATGCCGGCCCCTGACCGCGCGACCGCCGCTGACGCCAAAGCCGCCCATGCGCAGGGCAGAAAGGGCGTGGTTGCCGGTCCCGGCGTGACCATGCCGCTGAACGAGGCCGCACGGCGGCAGGATCTGGATGAGGCGGCGCTGTGCGGCCAGATCAGCGCATTGGTCAGGCAGGCCGGCGCCGATCCGGCGGCCGGGACCCCGTGACCGCCGCGGCACCTGAAAGCCGCGCGTCCTGCGGGTGCCATATTCGCAGTTGCCGAAGGTATCCGGGAATTCGCCCCCGCGCCGCCCGGCCGGGGCAGATTTTACGGGTCGGCAACACCGGTCCGGGTCAAGCGGGGGTGGGGTTGACGCACCGAGCATCCCGCATCGTCGCCTCGCTGCCCGTCATGCCCGCCGGGGGCAGATTTTACGGGCCGGCAACACCGGTCCGGGCCGTGCCGCGCGGATTTCCTGCCTGCGTCACCCCGGTTGCAGCAGGGCCGGTATCCATCTGAAATTTATGTGAAAACCCGCCCGGATTGCGCCGGGCGGGTCGGGTTCAGTCACGCAGCCTGACCAGATCGGTCAGCAGCCCCTCGGTTCCGTTATGGACCGTCAGGCGCGCCACCTTTCCGGCCAGCTGCAAAAGCGCCTCAAGCTCTTTCAGCCGCAGCATGACCGGATTGTCGGTCATGACCTTGGCCGCGTTCAGCAGCGCACGCGTCGCATCGGCCTCGTCGCGCCGGCGGATCACATTGGCCTCGGCCTCTTTCTGCGCCGCGACGACGCGGTTCAGGATCTCGCGCATCTCGCCCGGCAGGACCACGTCCTTGAGTGCGATCTGCCCGACCTCGACCCCGGCCGCGGCCATCTCGCTGCGGACGGCCGCCGCCGCCTCGGCGTCAACAGACACCTTGTCGGCCAGCAACTCGTCCAGCGTCACCGCCCCGAGGGTGCGGCGAAAGGCAAGTTGCAGCGCCCGGTGCAGGGCCTCGTCGAAATCCTTCAGCTCGGTCACGGCGCGCAGGGCATCCGTCACCCGGTAATCCGCCGACAGGTTGACCCGCAGCGTCACCCGGTCCTTGGTCAGGATTTCCTGCCCGGATACGTCGCGGGTGCGCCAACGGGTATCGACCAGACGGAGCGCGCGCTTGCGCCCGTCCTCCCAGAACCGGTGCAGCCCGGCGCCAAGCAGCACCGGCGCGGCGCCATCCACGGACAAAAGCCCCAGATGGCCGTCCGGCACTTCGGCCGAATAGATCCCCGACATCAGCCTGTGCCGTGCAAGGCGCCGCGCCAGTTCCGGCGCGACCGTTGCCGCCGCGTCCAGATCCAGCCGCTCGACCGTCCACGGACCGGCGGCCGTCCACAGAACCATGCGCATCCCCGGTTGCAGGGTCGCATAAGGCTGGCCGTCGCGCAGGATGATCGCCGCCTGATCGGTGCCGGTCCTGACCTCGGTCAGATGGGCGGCAGCAAGGTCAGGGCGTTCACGCAACAGCGCCGATTCGTATTGCGAGGCGAATTGCGGATGGATCATGCTGTGGGTTTCAAAGGTCAGCTCCTGCCGCTTGGGCAGGCTGTGACGGCCGGGTCCGAGGATGGCGTCAAAGCGTCCGTTGCGCAAAACCAGAACGCGTTCGGATTCGGTGACGGTCAGAACCGTATAGCCCAGAAATTTTTCCAACAATTCAAGCATGATCTTTCCTTTCGTCTCTGCCTGTTCCTTTCGGGTGCTGCCCATCCGGGCCGGGTTATGGCCCCGTTTCGGGGGCGGTGAGAGTGCCGGGACCGGGCCTTTCCCGGCAGAAGTGCGGACCCTTGGCGAGCGGTGCCGGGACCCCTGGCACCCGCCGCGCCAAAGGCTGCGCCGGGGAACCGGGGGCGTCGTCACGTCATCCTCGGGCCGGCGCTCTGCCGGTGCCTCGGGCCGGGTTTCCTGCCTTGCGGCAAGGCCGCCGCCCCTTGGCGGTCCGGCCCCGGACACCCATTGATCGTTACCGCTTTTTCAGGCGGATGGCTCTACATGCCATTGACAGCGGGACTCGAACCCGCAACCCACAGATGAGAAATCTGCTACTCTACCGATTGAGTTATGTCTTTGCGAACGCGAAGGGAATCGAACCCCCGACACCCGGTTGACCCGGCGCTCTACCGCTGAGCTACGCATCCTCCCGCCCGGCTTTCCGGCCCCGGCATACGCCAGCGGCAGTGCCGCCGCGCACCGGCAGGGCATGAAACCCTGACCGTTGGGGTCCGGTCCACTTGGGACGGAAGGCGCGGGTGCCACAGAAGGATGATTCGCGGCAATGGAAATTGCGCCTGTGGCGGATCGGACGCGGTTAAGTGGCATTAGTGCAACTATGGCGGGCGCGAGGATAGGCCGGCTCGGCTGCGTGGCGGGATCATCGGCTGTGGTTGTCACGTCCTGCCGGGTGATGGCAGGGATCGCCGCCAGCCCGTCCGGGTTGCCAGCCCGCCAGCCCGCCAGCCCGCCGCGTTGGCGGGCGCGGCCGGTCAGCAAATGGCATCTGCACCACCCCGTCAGCAAGGCAAGGTCAGGTCAGCCCGTCCTCGTCCAGCAGGGTCATGCCCGCGCGGCTTTCGATCTCGATCAGCCACAGGTCGGGGTCAAAGCCCGCCTCGCGCCGGATCAGGGCGTCGATCTCGGGTTCGGGGGCGGCGGCGATCTCGTGCCATGGGCGGGTGTCGGTCTGATAATCCCATTCGCGCCGCCATAGCGTCGCGCGCCCGTCCAATGTGGCGCATTTGACCATGATGGCGCCGGCGGTTTCGTCGCCGCGGCGCGTGACATAGGCGGGAATGCCCGCCAGACCGAGACGGCGCAGATAGGCGCCGACCCAGACATGGGCGGCCAGCCGCGCCTCAGCCATCGTTGAAATCGAGACCCATCTGGGTAAACCGCTCGGCCTCGTCCAGCCAGTTCTCGCGGGTCTTGACGGTCAGGAACAGATGCACCGGACGACCAAGAAATTCGGTCAGCTCTTCGCGCGCGGCCTTGCCGACGGCGCGGATCGCCTCGCCCTTGTGGCCCAGCACGATGCCCTTATGGCCGTCGCGGGCGACATAGATGATCTGGTCGATCTTGGCCGATCCGTCCTTGCGGTCCTCCCACGCCTCGGTCTCGACCGTCAGCTGATAGGGCAATTCCTCGTGCAGGCGCAGGGTCAGCTTTTCGCGGGTGATCTCGGCGGCGATCATGCGCATCGGCAGATCGGCCAGCTGATCCTCGGGGTAAAGCCACGGCCCGACGGGCAGCACGGCGGCCAGCCAGTCGCGCAGATCATCGGTCCCGTAACCCTTTTCGGCCGAGATCATGAAGGTGCGGGCAAAGGGAAAGGCCGCGTTCGCCTCGGCCGACAGGGCCAGCAGGGTTTCGGCACGCACCCGGTCGATCTTGTTGATGGCGAGTGCGACGGGGCGGGTGCCCGCGCTTTGACGAAGTTGTTCGATGATCGCGCGCGCGCCCTCGGTCAGCCCGCGATGGGCCTCGATCAGCAGGATGATGACATCGGCATCCGCGACACCACCCCATGCGGCCGCGACCATTGAGCGGTCCAGCCGGCGGCGCGGACGAAAGATGCCGGGCGTGTCGACAAAGACGATCTGCGCGTCACCGGCCATGGCGATCCCGCGGATGCGGGCGCGGGTGGTCTGGACCTTGTGGGTGACGATCGAGACCTTTGCGCCAACCATGCGGTTGAGCAGCGTCGATTTGCCGGCATTCGGCTCGCCGATCAGGGCGACAAAACCGGCGCGGGTGGTGGGGGGGGCATCAGTCATGTTGTTCCTGCGGTTTGGGCATCGGGCGCGCATGGGCTGCGGCGCGGCGCGGCCTGCACGGGCGCCGGGGCTGTCTGTATCCGGTCAAAAGCCTGATCCGCGCGGCCCGCCCCGCCGCGCGCGCGGGCGGGTTGCAGGTCGTGCCTTGCGAGACAGTTGCGGGGCATGATCCCGCGCCCCGTCGCGCGCGGGCGGGTTGCATGCTGTGGGACATGGTGGCGCCGGGCAATTGTTCGCCCCCGCCCTGTCGCGCGCGCGCGGGTTGCACGGCCGGCCGGATCGCGCGGCGGGCCGTCATCTGTGATGTTGCGCGGCGCCTCACGCGCCGATCTCTTTCAACAGGGCGGCGGCGGCCATCTGTTCGATCCCGCGCTTGGTGCCGGTGCCGCGCGCGACCGCGTCGCGGCCGTTATCAAGCCGCACGGTAATCTCGAACTCTGGTGCGTGGTCGGGTCCGCTGCGGCCGGTGACCTCGTAACGGGGCGGTGTCATGCCATGGGCCTGCGCCCATTCCTGCAAGGCCGTCTTGGCGTCGCGGGCGTCCTGGGCCACGGTTTCCAGCCGGCCGGCCCACAGGGTCAGGGTGACGGCGCGGGCGGTCTCGAATCCGGCATCAAGATGGATCGCCGCCAGCACCGCCTCCAGCGCGTCGGCCAGCAGCGCGTCCTTGCGCCGGCCGCCCGAGATCATTTCCGAGCGGCCGAGTTTCAGCACATCGCCCAGCCCGATTTCGCGCGCGATATCGGCACAGGTCTCGCCGCGCACCAATGCGTTATAGCGTGGTGCCAGCTGGCCTTCGGTTGCCGTCTGATCGGCGGCGAACAGCGCCTCGGCCATGGTCAGGCCCAGCACGCGGTCGCCCAGAAACTCCAGCCGCTGATTGTCCGGCCGCGTGCTTGATGCGACCGAACCATGGGTCAATGCGCGCACCAGCAGCTCGGGCCGCGCGAATTCGTGGCCGAGGCGGGCCATAAACCCGCGCAGTTCAGCCGAGACCTTCAATGGATCGCCTTGAAGAAGCGGTCGGCCCGCCATGTCCAGAAATACAAAAGCGAGGTTCCCGCCGACGAGAACATGATCCGGTCGGCACGCCCGATCAGAAACTCGGCCGGCACCATACCAAGCCCGCCGGTCACGGCAGGAAAGCGCGAATCCTCGGAATTGTCGCGGTTGTCGCCCATGAAAAAGTAATGACCCTCGGGCACGGTAAAGACCGGGGTGGTATCGGCGACCCAGCTGTCGGTTATGTTCAGCACATCATGGCTGGTGCCGCCCGGCAGATATTCGGTGAAACGCTGTTTCATGCATTCGCCGCCCTCGGGGACGGGATCGTTATAGCAGCGCGGCATCAGCTGCTGGCTGCCCTGGCGCGCCTTGAGTTCGATGAAATCGGGCCGGGGTTCATAGCGCAGCTCTTCGCCATTGATGACAAGGCGGCCGTTGACCATCTGCACGGTATCGCCGGGCAGGCCGATCACACGCTTGATGAAATCGACATTACGGGTCGGGTGACGGAACACCGCGACATCGCCGCGCTCGGGGTCGGAGCCGAGGATGCGGCCGTTGATGGGGCAGACCGAAAACGGGCAGGAGTGGGCGGAATAGCCATAAGCCATCTTGTTGACGAACAGGAAATCCCCGATCAGCAGCGTGTCCTTCATGCTGCCCGAGGGAATCCAGAACGGCTGAAAGAACAGGGTGCGGAAGATCCCCGCGATCACCAAAGCCCAGAACACCGTCTTGACGGTTTCCCAGATACCTTCCTTTTTTTCCGCGCGCGCCATGTCCGATCCTTTGCAGCCTTGGGGCTGAATGGTGCCGGGCCGGGTGAAAGTCAAGCTGCCCGGGCCGTCAGCGCCCGGTCATGTTCAGAACGGAACGGGGGCCGAAAAGCTGATCTGCACCCCGCTGTCAGGATGGCGAAAGCGCAGCGATTGCGCATGCAGCATCAGGCGCGGATAGCCGGCGGCGGCCCCGGTCGCATACAGCGGATCGCCCAGGATCGGATGCCCCGTCTCGGCCATATGAACCCGCAGCTGATGCGACCGCCCGGTCAGCGGAAACAGGCGGATGCGGGTCTCGTCATCGCCGGCGCGGATGACGCGCCAGTCGGTGCGGGCGGGGCGGCCCTGTTCGTGGTCGACCTTTTGACGCGGGCGGTTGGGCCAGTCGACGATCAGCGGCAGATCGACGGTGCCGGTCTTTTGCGTGACGCGCCCGGCGACGCGGGCCACATAGACCTTGTGGGTGTGGCGTTCCTCGAACTGGCGTGAAAGGTGGCGCTGCGCATGCGGGGTCAGCGCAAAGACCATCACGCCCGATGTGTCCAGATCCAGCCGGTGAACCAGCAGCACGGTCGGAAACGCCCCGCGCAGCCGCGCGATCAGGCAATCGGCCCGGTCCTCGCCCCGGCCCGGCACGGACAGCAGCCCGGCCTGCTTGTCGGCGACCAGAACTTCGTGATCGTGATACAGGATATGCGGCGGATCGGCCGGGGGGGCATAGACAAAGCTCACTTTACCACCATGCGGATGGCCAGCCCGGCAAAGATCACCGCCGCGAGGCGGTTCATGATACCCATATGGCGCCCCAGCCGCGCGCCGGCCCAGCCGGCCGCGATGCCGTAAGCCATGGTCACCACGGTTCCCGTCAGCGCGAATATCAGCCCCAGCCCGAGGATCTGCTGCCATACCGGGCCGTAATCGCTGCGCACGAACTGGGGCAGAAAGGCCAGCAGGAACAGCACCGGCTTGGGGTTGAGAAGGTTGGACAGCAGGCCGCGCCGCAGCACCGACAGCGCGCGTTCGGGCGCAGGCGTCGCCGCGCTGTGCGGCCGTGCCCGCCAGCTTTGCCAGGCGAGCAGCAAAAGATAGGCGGCCCCCGCATAGCGGATCGCCGACAGCAGTCCCGGATGCGCCGCGATCAGCGCGCCCAGACCGACCGTCGCCAGCAGGACATGGCATATCACGCCCAGGCCGACGCCAATCCCGGCAAGCGCGCCGGCGCGCGGTCCGCCCTTGACCCCGCAGGCGGTCGCAAACATCACATCCTGCCCCGGCGCCAGATTCAGCATCAGGCCGCTGTTGATGAACAGCCACAGGCTCGCCGCCGGGATATTGCCAATTGTGTCCCAGATCATCCGCCGGTGTTAGCGCGGCTTTTCGCGCTTGATAAGGGGTGATATCACGCCCGCGAACAAGGGACCGCGATGATTTCCGAGCGTGAAAAGATGCTGGCAGGCGCGCTTTATGACGCCGCTGATCCTGAACTGGCCGCGATGCGTGCCCGCGCGGGGGCCTGGATGGTGCGCTATAATGCCAGCCTTGCCCTGACGGATGATGCGCGGCTGGAGATGCTGCGCGAGATCATGGCCGGCGCCGGCGAGGGCTGCGTGATCCGCCCGCCGTTTCATTGTGATTACGGCGCCCATATCCGGCTGGGCGCGCGCGTGTTCATGAACTTTAACTGCGTGGTGCTGGACGTGGCCCCGGTCACCATCGGGGATGGCACGCTGGCCGGTCCGGGCGTGCAGATCCTGACCGCCGATCATCCGCGCGATCCGGCCCTGCGCGCATCAGGTCTTGAATCGGGGCGCGCGATCGAAATCGGGCGCAATGTCTGGATCGGCGGTGGCGCGCTGATCCTGCCCGGCGTTACGGTCGGCGATGATGCGATCATCGGTGCGGGGGCGGTTGTGACCCGCGACATCGCCCCCGGCGCATGCGTTACCGGCAACCCCGCGCGCCCGCGTGGAAATCAGGGAGATATCAGATGACCGACACCGACCGCATCCGCGAAATAGCCGAGCATCAGCCGGTCTTTGCCCGCACCCTTGGCATCAGGCTGATCGAGGCCGGGCCTGACCGCGTCGTCATGGACCTGCCGGTCACGGTCGGGCTGTCAAATCGCAACGGGGTGATGCACGGGGGGGCGATACTCGGGCTGACGGATAACGCGGGCGGAACGGCCTCGTCTTTGCGGCTGGCCGAGGGCGAGAATACGGTGACGCTGGAAAGCAAGGTGAACTTCCTGCGCCCGATCCGTATCGGCGATGTCGCGCGCGCGACGGTGACGCCGGTTCATCTGGGCCGCATGACGCAGATCTGGGATATCGCTGTGACACGCGGCGATGGCAAGCTGGCGGCGCGGGTCACGCAGACGCAGATGACGCTGGAATGGCAAGACCCCGCACCGGTTGGAAAGGGCTGAACGCATGCGCAAGTTTCTGACCGTTCTCATGATCGCCCTGCTGGCCGGACTGGCCTATATCTGGTTCATCCCCGGCCCCAGCATCCTGCTGGGCGGGCCGCCCAAATCCGAGATCGTAGCGGTCACCCGCGCCTCGCTTGCCGGCCCCCCCGGCGCCACGACCGAGGCGGATCTGGCCACCATTTCCCCCAAGGGCTTGTGTCGCAAGAATGACGATGGCAGCTTTGCCTGCATCGTGGAAATCGCCCTGAATGGCCGCGGCGAAACCCTTGTCAGCGTGCTGAGAAAGGACGCCAGCGGCGCCTGGGTGGCGGCGGACTGAGGGTCGGCCACGGCTATTTCACCGTCATTTCCGGCACCGGGCGGGCGTCCTTTACATGCGGCAGCCCGGAATAACCCCCGGCACGGATGGCCGTCAGATAGCGCTCCATCAGGATATGAAAAACGCCGCGCACCGGCAATGCGCGGCGTCTGCACAGGCCCGGCCCGCTCAGGCGGCGGCGGGCAGGCGGGCCGGGGCCTCGCGGATGGGCAGATGGATCAGCGCCGAGAACGCGCCGATGCCGACGCCCACCCACCAGACCAGCGTATAGTCATGAAAGCGGTCATAGAGCGTGCCGCCCAGCCAGACCCCCAGGAATGACCCCAGCTGGTGCGACAGAAAGACAAAGCCGTAAAGCGTCCCCATATAGCGCAGCCCGTAGATATAGGCGACCAGACCCGAGGTCAGCGGCACCGTCGCCAGCCACAGCGCCCCCATCACCAGCGAAAAGACGAGAACGCTTGTCGGGGTGATCGGCATCAGGATGAACGCCGCCGCCGCGATGGTGCGCAGCGTATAGATCCCGGCCAGCAGATATTTCTTGGTGTAACGCTTGCCCAGCCAGCCCGCAAAGATTGCCCCGGCGATATTCGCCGCACCGATCAGCGAGATCGCAACCGCACCCAGTGTCGTGGTCGAGCTGATGCCGATACTGGCCAGAATCCCGCCCGGATCTATCGGGCCGCACATCTCGGCAACCATTGCCGGAAAATGGGCGGTGATGAAGGCAAGCTGATAACCGCAGGAAAAGAACCCGGCAAAGATCATCAGATAGGACGGGTCACGAAAGGCACGGCCAAGCACGCGGCCCATGCTTTCCTCCAGCGTCGCCGGGCTGGCCGGGCGGCCGGGGCCGAGCATCGGCAGGAACAGCACCGTGCAAAGCGCGATGCCGGCGAATATCAAAAAGACGTTCTGCCATGGCATCAGCGCCAGCAACCCCACCGCCAGCGGTGCGCCAAAGACCTGCCCGGCCGATCCGGCGGCCGTCGCGATGCCAAGGGCGAGGCTGCGGTTCTCGTCGCTGGCGGCCCGGCCGACCACGGCCAGAATGACGCCAAAGCCCGTGCCGGCGATGCCAAAGCCGACGGCAATTTCCCAAAACTGCATCGCCTCGGGCGTGGTAGCAAAGGCCGACATCGCCAGCCCGAGCGCATAGAGGATCGCCCCCAGAATGACCGCCCAGCGATCACCCCAGCGTTCCGCCAATGCGCCGAAAATCGGCTGACCGATTCCCCAGGCAAGATTCTGGATGGCGATGGCCAGCGAAAACTCGGCGCGCGGCCAGCCGAAGGTCTGTTCGATGGGGATCTGAAAGACGCCGAAACTTGCGCGCAACGAGAAATTCAGCAGCAGGATAAGACACCCACCGATCAGGACGGGGGTCATCAGCTTGGTGGATTGGGACATGGTCTGGCCTCGCGCAACATGTCAGCATTGGCGCAGGCCGGTGGGTGCGTCAAGATGACTTGCGGCGGTCTGGCACCCGGCCTAGCTTCGGGGTTTGTTGAGGAGGCATGTCATGTATCGCGTCATCGGACCGCGCGCCACCCGCGCCTTTCGTGTGCTGTGGATGCTTGAGGAGCTGGGCCAGACCTATGAGCATGATCCGGCCGGGCCGCATTCCGATAACGTTGTCGCACTCAACCCCGCTGGCAAGGTGCCAGTTCTGGTCGATGATTCGGGACCGATCACAGATTCAACGGCGATCATCCAGTATCTCGCGGATCGTCATGGCATGCTGACCCATCCCGCCGGCACCCGCGAGCGGGCGCGGCAGGACAGCATGACACAGTTCCTGCTGGATGAATTCGATGCGCCGCTGTGGATGGCCGCGCGCCACAGCTTTGTATTGCCGCCCGACCTGCGCGTCAGCGCGATCAAGGACACGCTGCGTTGGGAGTTCGCGCGCAGCCAGAAGGTGCTGAAGCAGCGCTCGGGCGAGGGTCCGTTCCTGATGGGCGCGCCGATGACCGTGCCCGATATCATCCTGACCGATTGCCTTGGCTGGGCCGGGGCCGCGCATTTCCCGATCAATGACCCGCGCCTGACCGCCTATCACCAGCGGATGCGGGCGCGCCCGGCCTATATGCGCGCCGATGCCAGATAGGCCGCCGCCGCGCGGCCCGCATGACGTCCGGTGCCCAGGCAATGGGTCAGCAGATAGCCGCCGGTAGGGGCCTCCCAGTCCAGCATTTCCCCTGCGGCAAAGGTGCCGGGTATGGCCGTCAGCTCCAGCCCCGCGCTCAGCTGATCCAGCCGGATGCCGCCTGCTGACGAGATCGCGCGCTCCAGCCCCGCGGGGCCGGCGTGGATCAGCGGCAGGGCGCGTGCCAGCCCGGCCCAGCCCCGGGGCGTCTGCGGCAGCGGGCGCGGCGCCCATTCCAGCATCAGCGCGACCCGTGTCGCGTCGCCCAGCACCCGGCGCAGCCAGTTTCCCACCGACAGCCGCCCGCGCGGGCGCGCGAAACGCGCCGCCAGCGCCGCGTCATCCAGATCGGGGGCCAGATCGACACAGGCCGCCGCCCCGTCACGGATCGCGGCGGCCACGGCATAGATCCCGCCGCCCTCGATCCCGTGGCGGGTAATGACCCATTCGCCACGGCTGATCTGCCCCCCGGCGCGGATCGCGACCCCCTTGACCGGCGCGCCGAAGTAGCGCGACATCGCCGCTGACCAGATCACGCGCAATCCCATATTCGCTGGCCGGAACGGCTCGATCGCGACGCCGCGCGCGGCCAGCCAGCCGGTCCATGCGCCATCCGATCCCAGCCGTGGCCAGCTTGCCCCGCCAAGCGCCAACACGGTCACACCGGCGCGCAGCATTTGCCGCCCGCCGGGTGTCGCGAATATCAGCGCGCCGTTATTGTCATCGCCATCGCCCTGATCCCCGCCGGCGCCCTGCCAGCCCTGCCAGCGCCAGCGCGTGCGCAGATCGGCCCCCAGCCCGGCCAGCCGCGCCAGCCAGGCGCGCAGCAGGGGCGATGCCTTCATGCCGACCGGAAAGACCCGCCCGGTCGAGCCGGTAAACAGCTCTGTCCCCAGATCGCGCGCCCAGGCCATGACCTCATCGGGGCCAAAGGCAGTCTTGTCGCGGCGGAAATACCCCTCTGGCACGGGCGGGGGAAAGCCTGCGGTGCTGGCGATATTGGCCATGAACTCGGGCAGGGGCTGGGCGCGGGTCAGGTTCAGCCCGGATTTGCCGGCCATCAGGAACTTGCGCGCGGGGGTCGGCATGGCCTCGGCGATCACGACGGGCTGACCGGCACGCGCAATCATTTCGGCCGCCATCAGCCCGGCAGGGCCCGCGCCGATCACCAGGGCGGGCACGGTTTGCGGGGCGGCGGGCGCGGCCATTCAGCCGCTGCCGCGCGGCATCATCGCCAGCCGGATCAGCGCGCGTTCGATCAGCGCCATGGCGGGCGCCCGTGTGGACGAGCGCAGCATCAGGTCGGTATCGAGCAGATGATGCACGGCCTCTTCAAGGCTGCGCATCCCCCAGGCCTGCGCCTGCCGCGCCATACGGTCACGGCGCGGGCCAAAAACCGGCGGGCGCAGCCGCGAAAGCCCGGCCTGCGCCCCGCCCGGATCGGCGCTGGCGGCATGAAGCGCGCGGAAATGGCGCAGCGCCGCGATGCAGATGGTGACCGGCGCGATGCCCTGCGCCTCGATCCGGCGCATGACGGCGCCGAAATCGCCGGACCGCCCCTCGGCCACGATGTCGATCAGCTCGTCCACCTCGGTCTCGACGGTCGCGGGGGCCATCAGCGCAACCTCGGCACTGGCAAGCGGGTCAGCATCGCCAAATTTGTAAAGCGCGATCTTTTCGATGGTCTGGCGGAAATCTCCGGGATCAAGGCTGCGCGCCAGAGCCATCAGATCGCGCATCGCCTCGCGCTCGATATCGGTCAGGCCCGCCGCCTTCAGCCAGCCGGTGATCTCGTCCTCGCCCGGCGGGTCGTTATAGACCGGTGCGGCGACGGCGCGGGCGTGACCCTCGAACAGCTTGCGCAGGGCCGAGGATTTGTTCAACGCGCCGGCCGTCACCACGATCACCGCATCGCCATGCGCCCAGTCATCCAGCGCGGCGGCGACGGCGGGGGCGCTGGCGTCGGGCGTGTCCTCGACCAGAACGACGCGCTGACCGGGAAAGAACCCCACCGCCTTGACCGCATCCATCAGGGCGGCGGCATCGCGGCGCAGGTCGGCGCCGGGCAGGCGGGTCAGGCGCATTTCCTCATCCGCGTTCGGGCCGGTCAGGGCGGCCACGGCCTCGGCGCGTTTCAGGGCAACGCGCATTGCGTCCTGACCGTGGATCAGCAACCCCGGCCGGGTCGGGTCGGGTCGGGCCAGATAGCGCGTGATCTCGGCCCCCTTGAGGATCATGCCGGGGACGGTCCCTCGGCCAGCAGGCGGGTGACGATCTGATCGGCCAGCATGACCATCAGCCGGCGATGTGCATCGCGTTCAGCGGTGGTTGTGGCGATGGTCGTTCCGGTCGCGGAATATGAGGTAAAGCTGCTGACGCGGCCCTGCACCAGCCGCGCGCCGGTCGCGATTTCGGTCAGGGCGAAATCGGCGGTGCCATTGAGCGAATAGCGCGTCGCGACCTCGGAGGGCGTGATCGCCTGCGCCACGACCGCCGTGGTCAGCCGGTAATCCAGTGCATAGAGCGCGCTGTCCTCTGGTCCCAGCCGCTCGGCCAGCCGGCGGTTCAGCGCGAAACTGTCGGGATCGGCGGGCCGGCGCAGGGCGACGCGGCCATGCAGCGCGCGTCCCGTGCCGCCGGGACCATAGGCGGGCGTCAGGCTGCACGCCCCGAGAGCGGCCAGCCCCAGACCCGCCAGCACCATGCGGCGCGACAGGACGGGATATTCAGGCGACGACATTGACGATCCTTCCGGGCACGACGATCAGCTTTTTCGGGGCGGCGCCTTCAAGGAACCGCCGGACTGTCTCATCCGCGAGAACCAGTGATTCGATCTGATCCTTGGGCATGTCTCTGGGCACGGTGATTTCGGCGCGGCGCTTGCCGTTGATCTGGATCGGCAGGGTGACCGAATCGTCTTGCAGCATCGCCGGGTCCGCCTTGGGCCAGGCCGCATCAACGACCATGCCGGCACCGCCCTGCATCGCCCAAATATCTTCGGCCAGATGGGGCACCATCGGCGAAAGCAGTTGCGCCATGATCCGCATGGCCGCGCGGCGTGATTCGCCGCCCGCCGGAGATTTGCCGATGGCATTGGCCAGCGTGTAAAGCGCCGCGACCGCCTTGTTAAAGGCAAAGCCCTCGATCGCGCGGGTCACGTCCTCGATGGCGCGATGGGCCGCGCGGGTCAGATCGGGGTCGTCGGCCCCTGCGGGGCTGTCCTCGGCCAGACGCCAGACGCGGGCAAGGAACTTATGCGCGGCCTCGGCCCCGGCGGCGGTCCATTCGACATCACGTTCGGGCGGGCTGTCCGACAGCATGAACCAACGCGCGGTATCGGCGCCGAAATTGCTGACGATGCTCACCGGATCAACGACGTTTTTCTTGGATTTCGACATTTTTCCGACACCCCAAGAAAGGGCGCGCTTGTCGGTTCCAACGATAATAAGCTCGCCATTTCTGCGCTCCACCTGCTCAGGATAGAGTGGGATGACTTTTCGCCCAGAACCTTGCTCAGCAAACGATTTTGGCAACCCTAATCGTTCGATTTCTTCTTCGGTGAAAGCCTCACCTTCGAAGGTGGTGAACATCTCATGCGTGACCATGCCCTGGGTAAACAGGGCCGCAAAAGGTTCCGCGGCCTTTTCCGGCAGATGGCCCGTTCTGACCATCGCGCGGGCAAAGAAGCGCGAATAGAGCAGGTGCAGAATCGCATGTTCGATCCCGCCGATATACTGGTCCACGTTCATCCAGTAATCAGCATCCGCCCGCTCGGTCGGCGTGGCCGCATGGGGCGAGGTAAAGCGCGCGTAATACCACGACGAATCGACAAATGTGTCCATCGTGTCGGTCTCGCGCCGCGCCGCGGCCCCGCATTTCGGGCAGGTGGTCTGGCGCCATGTCGGGTGGCGGTCCAGAGGGTTGCCGGGGGTGTCGAAACTCACATCCAGCGGCAGCAGGACAGGCAGATTTTCCTTTGATTCCGGCACCGTGCCGCAGCTGTCGCAATGCACCACCGGGATCGGGCAGCCCCAATAGCGTTGCCGCGAGATGCCCCAGTCGCGCAGG
>JAUNTL010000155.1 GCA_030538705.1 Paracoccus sp. (in: a-proteobacteria)
AGCCCGACCAGCAGGCCAAAGACCAGCACCGGACGCGCCAGCCGCCAGGGGGACAGGCCGGCGGCCTGCATCGCCACCAGCTCGGATTCGCCCGATAAGCGGTTGGTGCCATAGGTTGTGGCCGCAAAAGCCGCCACCGGCAGCACGACCGAGATCACCAGCGGCAACGTCAGCAGGGTGAATTCCAGCACCACAAGCGCGGTCTGGCCGTCGGCGATCAGCCGCTCGAACAGGGAAACGGCACGGTTGACCCAATAGACCGCAACCAGCACAAGCGCGAAAAAGCCGAACAGGATCAGCATCAGCTTCAGGATATATCGGTCGATGCGGTTCATGTCTGGTTCCGTGCGCTGCCCCCTGATTAGCGGCATCACGGTCATTGGGAAAGCCCGCGCCGTCCCTTGTGGCCCTGTGTTGTGGCACGAGGCGCGCGCGGCGCCCCATCCGGCCGGCATCAGTTCGCGGCACTACGCCGCCCGGGGTGTCGCGATCACATGGCAGGGTGGCGCGATCCGCCGCCGGGGCCATGCAACCACGCCTCTGGTCAAGGGGACCGGGCAGGTCTAGATTTCCCGCTGCAACAGGACAGGAGCAGCCGATGACCAAGCCGGTCGAGATCCGTTTTACCGAAACCGCCGCCGAGGGGCTGGCCGGACATGAGGGGCGCGTCGCGCTGATCATCGGCGAGGGTGGCAAGCTGCCGCTGCGCCTGCCGCGCCCAGTGCGGGCCGCGTTCGAGCGGGCCGTTGATTCGCGTGAGTTTCAGCGGCTCAAGCCCGGCGAGGCGCTGACGCTGGCCTTTCCTGCCGGTTGGGCGGCCGAAACCATGCTGCTGGTCAGCCTGCCGAAGAAGGCCACCGTGCAGGAGGCCCGCAAGGCCGGCGCGACGATCGGTGCGGCACTGGGCAAATCCGATATGCTGGTTGTCGCCGGCGGCCATCCCCGTGCCGGCGAGATCTCTTTGGGTCTGGCGCTGCGTGGCTATGACTTCTCGGTCTACAAGACCCGCAACGGCGATGAGGGCGAGGACGCCGGCCATAATGCGCTGCCGCAATCGGTCTCGGATCGCGGGCAGGGGGATGCGGTCATTTCTGATGGCGACGCCCCGGTGCGGGCCGCGCGGGGAACAAAGGGCGGCAAGCCCGGCCGGCCCGGTATGATCCCGCCGGCCGGCCGGCCCGATCCGGCACGCGCCTCGGTCACATTCATGTGCGAGCGGCCCGAATCGCTCTCGCCCGTGGTTGCCGGTCATGCTGCGCTGGCCGAGGGTGTGTTCTTTACCCGCGATCTGGTGAACGAGCCGGCCAATATCCTGACGACCACCGATTTCGCCGACCGCCTCAAGGCGATGGAGGAAATCGGCCTTGAGGTCGAGGTTCTGGAAGAGGACGAACTGGCCCGGATCGGGATGCGGGCGCTGCTGGCCGTGGGGCAGGGATCGGAATCGCCCTCTAAGGTCGTGGTGATGCGCTGGAACGGCGGCAAGAAAAAGGATGCGCCGCTGGCACTGGTCGGCAAGGGCGTGGTGTTCGACACCGGCGGCATCTCGATCAAGCCGGCGGCCGGGATGGAAGAGATGACCATGGATATGGGCGGCGCCGGTGTGGTCGCGGGTGTCATGCGCACGCTCGCGCTGCGCCGGGCGCGGGCCAATGTCGTCGGTCTGGTCGGTCTGGTCGAGAACATGCCAGACGGGCGCGCGCAGCGTCCGGGCGATATCGTGAAATCCATGAAGGGCGACACGATCGAGGTCATCAACACCGATGCCGAGGGCCGGCTCGTGCTGGCCGATGTGCTGTGGTATGCGCAGGACCGTTTCAAACCCGCCGCGGTGATCGACCTTGCGACGCTGACCGGGGCGGTCATCATCGCACTGGGGCACGAGAACGCGGGCGTGTTTTCCAATGACGACAAGCTGTGCGCCGATCTGCTGGCTGCCGCCGGGGCCGAGGGCGAAGGCGCGTGGCGCCTGCCGCTGGGTCCGGCATATGACAAGCTGATTGATTGCCGTCTGGCGGATGTAAAGAACACCGGCGGGCGTCCGGCCGGTTCGATCACCGCCGCACAGTTCCTTCAGCGTTTTGTCAGACCGGGCGTGCCCTGGGCGCATATCGACATCGCGGGCGTGGCGCTGCCGCCGGGCGGCACGGATGTCGCGCCCAAGGGGGCATCCGGCTGGGGGGTGATGACGCTCGACCGGCTGATCCGCGACCGATACGAGGGCTGATCACGCCAGATGGGCAATGCGCTGTTCTACCACCTGACCCGCTCGCGTGCCGAGGCGTTGCTGGCGCAGCTTTTGCCGCGCGCACTCGATGCGGGCTGGCGGGTGGAGGTCCGTGCCGAAGGGGGCGGGGAACGGCTGGCCGCCCTTGATGCCGCCCTGTGGCAGCCCGAGGGGTTTTTGCCCCACGGTCTGGCCGGCGGGCCGCATGACACGCGCCAGCCGGTGCTGCTGCGCAGCCCCGATCAGCCGCCCGCCGCCAATGGCCCCGCCTGCCTGATGGTGCTTGACGGCGCCGCGATCTCGACAGCCGAGGCCGGGGACATGGCGCGGATTTGCGTTATTTTTGACGGCAGCGATCCGGCCGCCGTGGACCGCGCCCGCGACCAGTGGCGCGGGCTGAGCGAGGCGGGGATCGCGGCGGAATACTGGTCCGAGGCGGGCGGCCGCTGGGAACGCAAGCGCTGAGCGGCGCCGGGTGATGGGGCAGGGCGGTCACGGGCCGCGTTATCGCCATCGCGACCCGCGCCGGTATCTGCCCCCGCAGACGCCCTTGCACGGCGGCTTTCATACCGGCCGCGCCGGGTGATCTGTTTGCCTGTTGGCGCGGAACGCTGGCCGAAAACCTGCCTGACCTCTGGCCGGCGTCCTCATGTGGGTGACGCGGCAGAATATCGGGCAGGCTTTATTCCTTTCGCTGATCCGGCGGCATCGTTCCGGATCGGCGCCAAAACCCCGCCATATGACCGCCGCGACCCTCAGCGTTCGAGGATCATAGAGCTGCCCTCAAAGCTGACGCGGGCAAAGCGGCGCAGATAGGTCATGCCGAGCAGCGAGACACCCAGATCGGCATCGACCACGCTGGCGGGAACGTTGCGGTCGCTGATATCGCCGATCTCGATCAACTCGATCGTGACGGGCGCGGTCGAGACGATGCCATTTGCGGTATTGGCGGTCCCGGTATAGCGCAGCCCCTCGGGATCAATGCCGATGCGCCGCGCATCGCGCTGGCGCAGCGCGATTTCCGAGGCGCCGGTGTCGATCAGAAACGGCACTTCCTGCCCGTTCAGCCGCAGGGTGATGTGGAAATGCCCGTCAGACGCCAGCGGCAGCTCGATCCGGTCGCCGCTGACCACCTGCGTCGGAAAGATCGACGGGCGCAGTTCCTGCCACAGGCCAAATCCGGCCGCCAGTCCCAGAAAGATCAGCCCCCAGGCCAGCATCTGCCGGATCGCGCGGCCCGGTCCGCGGCGCAGCTCGACGATCAGATAGCCGCCAAGCGCGACCAGCAGCAGCGCCAGATAGGCCAGCCGTGGCCATTGATCCATCATGAATAAAGCCCCGTTCCGCGCAACCCGTCGATGATGAACTGGACCGACAGCGCGGCAAGCAGCATCCCGAACAGCCGCGTGATCACCATCGTTCCCGTCCGCCCGAGCGCCTTGGACAGCGGGCCTGCCAGCAAGAACAGCACCATGTTCAGGCCAAGGACCGCGAACATGACCAGATGAATGACCAGCATATGGGTCGTGCCCTGACCGTCGCCGACCAGCAGGATCATGGTGGCAAGCGCGCCCGGCCCGGCCAGCAGCGGCGTGGCCAGCGGGAAAACCGAAGGGTCGTCATCATGGTTGGCCGATTGCCCTTCGCGCCGCTCGGTCCGCCGCTCGAACAGCATATCCAGCGCCGTGAGGAACAAAAGGATGCCGCCGGCGATGCGAAAGGCAGGCAGCGAAATGCCGATGGCGCTCAGAATATTCTCGCCGGCGATACCAAACAGCGTCAGCAGGATCGCGGCGATGAATGTGGCGCGCCAGCCGATCCGCCGCCGCTGGGCATCGCTCATGCCACGGGTCAGCGCGATGAACAGCGGCGCCAGGCCAATCGGGTCAATGACCACGAAAAGCGTCACAAAGGCAGTGATCAGGGCCGCAGTTTCCATGCCTGCCCTTATGGCGCAGCGCGGCCCGGCTGCCAAGCCGCCGCGCTTGTCGATGCCGATCACGCGCGCTTGAATGCGGCGATCAGGCTTTGCAAATCCCCTGCGAACCCCCTAAATAATGGCCATACCGGGCCGCCGCCCGGCAAGGGAGCAAGACATGCTGAATAACATTGGCCTTCCCGGCCTTCTGCTGATCGCCGTCGTCGTCCTCGTGCTGTTCGGGCGCGGCAAGGTCTCGTCGCTGATGGGCGAGGTCGGCAAGGGAATCAGCGCCTTTAAAAAGGGCGTCAAGGAAGGCACCGACGAGGCGCGCGACGCCACGCGCGAGCTGACCGACGACATGAAGCAAGAGGAAGCACTGCGCGATCAGAAACTGCGCGATGTAACCCCACATGAGCCTCCGGCCGGCGACAAGCGCGCCTGAACGGCGCCTGATGCTGCAATTGCCATGACTGGGCCGGAGAGCGCCTGATGCTGGATATAGGCTGGAGCGAGCTTTTGCTGATTGGCGTGGTCGCGCTGATCGTCATCGGTCCGCGTGATCTGCCGCATATGTTCCGCGCCCTTGGCCGGATCACCGCAAAGATGCGGGCGATGGCGCGTGAATTTTCCTCGGCGATGGAGGATGCGGCGCGCGAATCCGGGATCAACGATGCGGCAAAGTCGCTCAATGACATGCGTGACCTGACGTCGAAACGCTCGCTGAGCGTCGAGGCGCTGGATCGTGCCGCCGACAAGTTCGAAAAATGGGATCCCAAGCGTCCGCTGACCCGTGAGGGCGACAGCGAAGGGGCCATGCCCGACCCCGCCGCCCCCGCCGCAGGGACCAGCAGCGCGCCCGGCAGCGTGCAGGCCGCACAGCCGGCGGCCGCATCCGCGCCGGCACC
>JAUNTL010000156.1 GCA_030538705.1 Paracoccus sp. (in: a-proteobacteria)
GCCGGGTGGGTATGGTCAATCCCGGATGATCCGGCATACACGCAAAGGTGACGCATCCGGCCGCCGATACGGGGGTTGACCCGGACACGCCAACCCGACCGCGTATATGCGAAAGGAAAATCCATGACCCGTCCCCGCCTTGCCCGTCCCGGCCTTGCCCTGATCTGCGCCACCGCCCTTGGGCCGGCCATAATCAGCGCGCCCGCAACCGCCTCATCACCCGAAGCATGGGACGAATTTCGCAAGGCCGTCCTCGACGCCTGCACCGAGCTTGCGGCGCCGGATGCACAATCCCCGATCGTGGCAGAGGTTAACCCCTTTGGCTCAGAGAGCTTTGGCGCCGCCCTGATAACCAAGGGTCAGCCGGATGGCACGGTCGAGCGGATGATCTGCATCTATGATAAACAGGACGGCCGGGCCGAGATCACCGGCCCCTTCCTGTCGGCACCCGCCACCGCGCCGTGACCGCGACCTGAACACCCTGCGCCGCAGGCCAGAAAAGCAATAAGGGCGGCCCGATGACAGGGCCGCCCTTGATCGCCACGCAGCAGCAACGGATCAGCCGCAGCTGACCTTGACCAGGGTGCCGCTGCGGTCATATTCGAAATTCAGCCGCGAGGGGCTGAAATCCATCGTCACCGGATCGCCGGTGCGATAATGGCGGAAATCCGTTCCGGCAGGCAGGCTGATCGCGGGCGAACGCTGGCCGACATATTGCTGATAATTGTCGGCAAGGCAGACAGCAGCCGCATCGGGCACCACCACATCGCTGCCGGTATCCACAGAACAGGCCGCCAGCATCAGCGGCGCCATCACCAGCCCGGCCGCGCGGGCCATCGTTCCGGTCAAGATCGTCATCGCATCATCTCCTTCTTCGCGGGCCGTGTTGCGGACCCCAATGCAGGGAAATGCCCATGCGGGTCAAAAGGTTCCGACATGCGGCGCTGATACACAGACCACAGAGCGGAACTCAGCCCAGCAGCGCCAGAACCTCATCGGTCAGCAGATCAAGCTCGGCCCGCGCGGGGCGGGCATCCGCGCGGTCGCTGACCGTCAGCCCCTGCCCCAGCGTTTCGGCAAATGCGACGCGGTTCCCGATCTGCACCTGCGCCAGTGTAGCGCCCAGATCGACCGCGCCCTGGGCGACCTCGGCCGCAAGCCGCGTATTGGGGCGGCAGCGGTTCAGCACCACCAGCACCGGCGCCTTTTCGCGCCGCGCGAGGTCAAGCACCCCCTCGGTCGCCCAGAGATCGACCTGGGACGACGCGACCGGCACCACGACCAGATCGGCCACGCGCAGCGCCGGGCGCAGGTCGCTGTCAATCTTGGGCGGGGTGTCGATGATGACGACATCGAACCGTTTTTTCAGCTTTTCGGATTCGTAGGATGCCCCCCAGGCGGAGGAGGTCGAAAACTCCATCCCCTCATCCTCGCCCCGCCGTTCCATCCGTTCCATGAACCAGCGGCCCATACTGCCTTGCGGGTCCGTGTCGATCAGCGCCACCTTCAGCCCGCGCGCGCGCATCGTCCCGGCCAGATTGACCGCCAGCGTCGTCTTGCCCGAGCCGCCCTTTTGCTGAGCGACGGTGATGATGCGTCCGGCCATGCCTGCCCCCGGTTAAATGCCTGCGCCGGTTCTAGCGGGGCCGGCCCGCGAATGCACGGCGTTTCTGCGCCTGCATCATGGCTCGAACACGGATTGCACCTCATACATGACCGGTTCGAAACTGCGGCAGAACTGGTGAATGACGCGGTTTCGCTCGCGCATCTCGGGCAGGCGCAGCATGGCCTGATAATCGCCCCGGCTCTGCCATTGGGAATAGGTGGCGATGCGGGTCTGGGCGTCGTTCAGATGGATCGCCCCGCCAATAAAGCCGGGCTGTCTGGAAATCACCTGCGCCCAGGCATCACTCAGCGCATCAAGCAGATCCTGCGCGGTGCCGGGTGTCACCTCGAATGTGGTAATAACGGTCTGGCCCTGAAAATCGGAACGGATATTGGGCATGGCGGAACCTCTCTGGTCTGGCTGATACCCAGCCTGACATGGAACGCGCCCGCAGGCAAAGGGTTGCGGGCATAACGCCCCCGGCGCAGAATGCGCGCGACGGAATGGAGGCGTGGATGATCCCGGTTTTCGACGGCCATAACGATTTTCTGCAACGCCTGCTGGCCGCTGATGCGGACCCGCGCGCGATCTGGAATGGCAGCGAAGGGCGCGGTCATATCGACCTGCCGCGAATGCGCGCGGGCGGCATGTTCGGGGGATTTTTCGCGCTCTGGGCGCCGTCTGCGCCCTATGGCGACGGTATCGACTGGAAGGCGCGGCAGGAAAACCCGCCCTATGCCGTGCCGCTGGCCCCGGAAAACGACCCCGACGCCGCAACCGCACATATGTTCCGCCTTTGCGCGCGGCTGGCGGCGCTTGAACGCGGCGGCGAGGTGCTGATCTGCCGTGATGTCGGCGGGATCATCGCCGCAAAACACGCCGGCCGGATCGCCGTCATCCTGCATATGGAGGGGGCCGAGGGCATCGCCGATCTGGACGATCTGCACCTGTGGCATGCGCTCGGGCTGCGCTCGCTGGGACCGGTCTGGTCGCGGTCGAACAAATGGGGACATGGCGTGCCTTTTGCCTTTCCTGCCGGTCCCGACACCGGGCCGGGGCTGACGCCGGCGGGATGCGAGCTGATCGCGGAATGCGACCGGATGCGGATATTGGTCGATCTGGCCCATCTGAATGCCAGAGGGGTCGAGGATGTCGCCCGGATCAGCACCGCGCCGCTGGTCTCGACCCATTCGGGGGCATGGGCGATCAGCCCGTCCACACGTAACCTGACCGATCCGCAGCTTGATCTGATCGCCTCGACCGGGGGGCTGGTCGGGCTGAATTTCGCCGCCGGATTCACCCGGCCCGACGGGCGCCGCCTGCCCTTTTCGGGTTTTGACCCATACCTGAGACATCTCGATCATCTACTTGAAAAGCTAGGGGAAAGTGGCGTGGCTCTTGGCTCTGACTTTGACGGGGCGCTGATGCCGCGGGATCTGCCCGATGCAGCGGCACTGCCCGCATTCCTCGACGCGATGCGCGCCCATGGCTATGATGAGCCGCTGATCGAGAAAATTGCCTGGAAGAACTGGATCGACCTGTTGGAACGAAGCTGGGCGCGCTGAGGCAAAGGGCCGCCCGTCCGTTCCGGCAGGCCCGCCACCTGCCCCGCCACATCAGCGCCGGCGTGAGGTCGCAAACCCGGCACCCGCAGGGCCGTGATGGCGCCGTGGTCGGGCGCCCGTGCAAGGCCATTCGCCGGCCGGAATATCCGGCCCGGGGGGGGGGCGGCACCGATGAATCGTCCCGCAGACGCGGGGGCGATGGCCCGATGGCTGTCAACCTGATCCGGCGCATACCCGTCCCGCCGATGCGGGCTATCGGTTCATAATCTGGGCCGAAACGCCAAGCGCCCGCAGCGCCAATGCCAGATGATCGCGCGGCAGGATGACCGCCATCGGGCCATCCATGCGCAGGCTGACCGGGCCGGTCGCCTCGTTCGAGGTTCCGATCCGGCCGGCGGGTGTCATGGCGATCCCGTCGATCGGCCAGCGAAGCCCCTCGCTTTCGCCCTGCGCGGGGCCAAGCGGAAACAGTGACAGCCGCGTGCCCGCAGCCACAGGCAGCTCCAGCCGGGCCGGCGCGGCAAAAGTGATGTCCTCGCCCCCCAGCAGGATCACCGGCCGGTCGCGGTGACGTATCATCACATTCAGCGCCGCCAGTGTATGATCCAGCCGCCGCCCCGTGAACCCGACCGCCAGAACAAAACCGGCGCGGATATGGCGCAGGGCCTTTTCGAAATCCGTGCTGTCCTGTTCGGCGATATGGGCCAGCCGCCCCTCGCCCAGCCGCATCCGCGCCCCGGCCGAGATCGAATCGAAATCTCCGATCGCGAGTTCGGGCAGATGACCCATTGCCAGCGCCTGATCCGCGCCGCCATCGGCCGCTACCAGCAGCGGCGCCAGAGCCAGTGCCGCAGCCAGATCAGCGGGATCGGACGCGCCGCCGCCGATCAGCGTCACCCCGAACGGCGTCTGGATCATTCGTCACGTCCGATGCCCGTAAACAACCGCCGCAGCGGCAGCACCCAGATCACCCCCAGCAGAACATAGATCGCGACCTCGATCAGGATCGGCTGGCGCCCGAAGGTCCGGTCCATCCAGTTGACCAGCGTCACGGCAACCATGATGTAAAGCGGCAGCCCGATCACGAGAACGAGGATCGACAGGCGCTTGCGGGTCTTGAGGTTCATATCCGTCCTTTCGGCTGAGGAAGTGAGGCCGCCGCCCGCGCCGGCCGGACGTGCCAGCGCAGCGGGCCGCGCAGATGCCATCAGTCCGCGAAGGGATCGGTGACCAGAATCGTGTCGTCACGCTCGGGCGAGGTGGACAGCAGCGCCACCGGGCACTGGATCAGTTCCTCGACGCGGCGGACATATTTGATCGCCTCGGCGGGCAGATCGGCCCAGCTTCGCGCGCCGGCCGTCGATTCCTTCCAGCCCGGCATCTCCTCATAAATCGGGGTGACGCGCGCCTGAAGCGCGGCGGCGGTGGGCAGATAGTCATAGGTCACGCCGTCGATCTCATAGCCGGTGCAGATTTTCAGCGTCTCGAACCCGTCCAGCACGTCCAGCTTGGTCAGCGCGATGCCATTGACGCCCGAAATCGCGCAGGTCTGGCGCACGAGGACCGCATCGAACCAGCCGCAGCGGCGCTTGCGCCCCGTCACGGTGCCGAATTCATGGCCGCGCTCGCCCAGACGCTGACCGTCGGCGTCGTGCAGCTCGGTCGGGAAGGGGCCTTCACCCACGCGGGTCGTATAGGCCTTGACGATGCCAAGGACGAAATCAATCGCGCTTGGCCCCAGCCCTGTGCCGGTCGCCGCCATCCCCGACATGGTCGTCGATGAGGTCACATAAGGATAGGTGCCGAAATCAATATCCAGAAGGCTGCCCTGCGCGCCCTCGAACAGGATGCGCTTGCCGGATTTGC
>JAUNTL010000024.1 GCA_030538705.1 Paracoccus sp. (in: a-proteobacteria)
GCAACCGCGCCGAAATGGCCGCGCTGGTCGGCCAGAGCCAAGGCGCGACCGGCGCATTGCAAGCGACGCAGGCCGGCAACCAGCTCCTTGCCCTCCAGTCGCAGCAGCTTTCCGACCTGATCGCGGTCATCTCTGCAAACGGCCGCGCCGATGCGCTGACCGAGGCCGAGCGCGCGACCGCCGCCGAACAGGGCCGCATCCAGCGTGAGCGGTTTCTGACACCCGGCACCGGCTACCAGCCCGGCAACGCTCAGATGTTCAACAACGGCAACAACTGACCGGGAGGCTCGCCATGGACGGCAAGATGCTGGCCCGGCTCGGGGCCGTGGTGTTCATCGCCATCGCCGTCACGGCGACCGCAATCGACATGGCGCGGAAGGATGAACCTTCCGCGCCGCCCCCAGCGCCGGCCTTCCAACAGCCGACTGACCCGCTGCGCGAGGGCCTGCGCCGTTGCCAGCAACTCGGCGAGGCGGCGGCGAGTGACGCCGACTTCCTCGCCGCATGGGCTGAATCCCGCGACCGTTTCCTCGGCCGTTACCGCAGCGGGGCGCGCTGACCATGGGCAACACTGGCGTCATCGACAACTTCCTCGGGGTATTCACCTCATACATCGACAGCGGGTTCGGCCTGCTCGGCGGCGAGGTGGCTTTCATTGCCACCACCCTGATCGTCATCGACGTGACGCTCGCCGCGCTCTTTTGGGCATGGGGCGCGGATGACGACATCATCGCGCGGCTGGTGAAGAAGACGCTGTTCGTTGGAGTATTCGCTTACATCATCTCCAACTGGAACAATCTCGCTCGCATCGTCTTCGACAGCTTCGCGGGCCTCGGCCTCATGGCGTCGGGCACCGGCTTTTCCGTCACCGATCTGATGCGGCCCGGTCGTGTCGCGCAGACCGGCCTCGACGCCGGCCGGCCGCTGCTCGATTCCATTTCCGACCTGATGGGCTGGATCGCCTTCTTCGAGAACTTCATCCAGATCGCGTGCCTGCTGTTCGCATGGGCGCTGGTGGTGCTCGCCTTCTTCATCCTCGCCATCCAGCTTTTCGTGACGCTGATCGAGTTCAAGCTGACCACGCTTGCCGGGTTCGTGCTGATCCCCTTCGGCCTGTTCGGCAAGACCGCGTTCATGGCCGAGAAGGTCTTGGGCAACGTGGTGTCGTCCGGCATCAAGGTTCTGGTGCTCGCCGTCATCATCGGCATCGGCAGCACCTTGTTTTTCCAATTCACGGCCGGTTTCGGCGGGGCGACCCCGACCATCGACGACGCCATGGCGATTGTGCTCGCCGCGCTGTCGCTGCTCGGCCTTGGCATCTTCGGCCCCGGCATCGCCAACGGCATCGTCTCGGGCGGGCCGCAGCTCGGCGCGGGCGCGGCCGTGGGAACCGGCCTCGCTGCCGGCGGCATGGTGCTTGCCGGAGGTGCGGCGGCCGGTGGCGGGGCCATGCTTGCCGCCAGAGGCGGCGCTGCTGCCCTGTCCGGCGGTGCCGCGGCCGTCCGCGGCGGTGCGACGGCCGCGGGCGCGGCAACCGCAGCCTATAGCGTTGGCGCGCTCGGTCAGACCGGCGCGGCCGGTATCGTATCAGGCGTCGCCCGCGCCGCCGGATCGGCCGCCGTCTCGCCGCTCAAGCGCGCCGCGTCCCACGCCTCCCAATCCGTCAAGTCCAGCTTCTCCGAAGGCGCGAAGGCCGGCTTCGGCGCAGGCGGCGGCACGTCGAGCATGGGGACGGTCGGTGGTGCGGCGGCATCCGCCCCGGCCGCGTCCGCGCCCGCCGCAGGCTCCCCGCCCGCCTGGGCGCAGCGGATGCGGCGCTCGCAGGCCGTGAACCACGGCACCACGACCATGGCCGCGCACGCCGTTCGCTCCGGCGATAGCCACGGCGGCGGCACCTCCGTCAACCTCTCCGAAAGTGACCGCTCATGAATCTCTTCAGACGACCAGCAACCCATTACGGCAAGACGCCGGAACCCGAAACGCCCTATCAGAAAGCCGCGCAGGCGTGGGACGAGCGTATCGGATCGGCCCGCGTGCAGGCAAAGAACTGGCGCTATATGGCGTTCGGTTCGCTGATCCTGTCAGTCGGTTTCGCATCCGCATTGGTTTGGCAATCGGCGCGCGGGACCGTGGTGCCGTGGGTGGTGCAGGTCGATAATCTCGGTCAGGCGCAATCCGTCGCGCCTGCGACCGCCGACTATCGCCCGACCGATCCGCAGATTGCGTTCCACCTTGGCCGCTTCATCGAGCAGGTGCGTGCGATCCCAGCGGACCCGATCATCGTCCGGCAAAACTGGCTCCGCGCCTATGAGTTCACCACCGACCGGGGCGCAGCGGCCTTGAACGACTACGCCCGCGCCAATGACCCGTTCAGCAAGGTCGGTCGCCAACAGGTTGCCGTCGAAGTGTCATCCGTCATCAGGGCATCGCCGGACTCGTTCCGCGTGGCGTGGTCGGAACGCCATTTCGAGAATGGCCAGCTTTCCACGACCGAGCGATGGACCGCAATCCTCACCATCGCCATCCAGCCGCCGCGCAACGCCGAACGGCTGCGCGCAAACCCGTTGGGAATCTACGTCAACGCAATTTCATGGTCGCGGGAGATGAGCCAATGACCCGCACGACTTTCCGAAAAGCCGCGTTTCCGGCTTTCCGTAAACCCGGCTTCGCGGTTTTGCTGCTTTCCGCGACCGTGCTGGCAGGCTGCGCCACCAACCGGACGCCGCAATTCAGCTACGACGCCGATGTGCCGCCGCTGCCCACCGTGCAGGCGGCAACCACCGATGACCGGCCCCGGCCGCTGCATGTGCCTCCATCCTGGACCGTGGCGCGCGGGGGCACCGCCGCAGGCACACCGACCAGCCGCGTCGAGAACGCCAACGCCGCCGCCCGCGTCGAGCCGCGCCGCGAAGGCTACTACAACGCGACCCAGATTTATCCGTGGAGCGAAGGCGCGCTCTATCAGGTCTATGCCGCAGTCGGGCAAATCACGACGATCGCGCTGGAGCCGGGCGAAAGCCTGACAGGCGCGGGGCCGATCGCGGCGGGCGACACCGCCCGCTGGATCATCGGCGACACCGAGAGCGGCAGCGGTGCAAATCGCCGTGTCCATATCCTCGTGAAGCCGACGCGGCCGGACATTTCCACCAACCTTGTCGTCACCACCGACCGGCGCACCTACATGATCGAGCTGCGCGCGCGGGAATCTCTCTACATGCCGGCCGTGGCATGGGCCTATCCGGCACCGCCTGCCGGCCAGCGCCAGACCGTTCCGGCCGCACCTGTCATCCCGGCCGAGGCGGCGCGGAACTATCGCTACGCCTTGCAGGTGCAGGGTGACAGCCCGCCATGGCGGCCGGTTTCCGTCTTCGACGATGGCCGTCGCGTCTATGTCGTCTTCCCGGCCGGGATCGTGCAGGGCGAGATGCCGCCGATCTTCGTGCTTGGATCGAACGGCGAGCCGCAGATCGTCAATTCCCGCATCCACCAGAACGTCCTGATCGTGGACCGCCTGTTCGGCGCGGCCGAGCTGCGCCTTGGCAGCGGCAACCGCCAGCAGGTCGTCAGGATCGTCCGCACCAACCCTACGCAGGCCGCAGCAGAACCAGCCAGCACGACCACGGGAGGATCGTCCTCATGAGCGATACCGATACCGCCGCCCCCATGCGCCTGCGCGCCGAAACGCCCCGCGTCACCCGCCTGTCGCGCAAGATGCTGGTAGGCGTCGGCGCTGTCGCCTTGCTCGGCATCGGCGGCGCGCTGATCTATGCGCTCCAGACCCGCGACGGGGGACCGGGAGGCGACGAACTCTATTCGACCGAGAACCGGCCCACGGCGGACGGCTTGTCCGGCCTGCCGCACGACTATACCGGCCCTGTCCTGGGGCCGGCGCTGCCGGGCGACCTCGGCCGTCCGATCCTCGACGCGCAGAACCGGGGGCAGCCCGTCGCCACGCCGGCCATCACGACGCCCGCCGTCGATCCCGAAGAAGAACGCCGCCGCGCCGAGGAAGAAGCCGCTCGCTTGAGCAACGTCTTTTTCCAGTCCGGCCCGCGCACGGGATCGCCGGCAGGGACGGCCATGCCCGGCCTTGCCGGTCTTGGCCTCGGCGGACAGCCCGCGACGCAGGACCGGCACGCGGCTTTCCTCAATGGACCCGTTGACCGGCAGACCGTCGCGCCGGATCGTGTCACGCCGCCAGCATCGCCCTGGATATTGCAGGCCGGGGCCGTGATCCCGGCCGCACTCATCACCGGCATCCGTTCCGATCTTCCGGGTCAGATCACCGCGCAGGTGACGGAAAACGTCTATGACAGCCCGACCGGCAGCCTGCTCCTGATCCCGCAGGGAACGCGCATCATCGGCCAGTATGATGACGGCGTGACCTTCGGCCAGCGCCGCGTGTTGCTGGTCTGGAATCGCCTGATCCTGCCGGGCGGCCGCTCCATCGTTCTGGAGCGCCTGCCGGGCGCGGACGCCAGCGGCTATGCCGGGCTTGAGGATGGCGTCGATTATCATTGGTGGGATTTGATGAAGGCCGCAGGGCTGTCCACGCTGCTTGCAGTCGGCTCGGAGCTGGCGACGAGCGACGAGGACCGGCTGATCCGCGCCATCCGCGACGGGGCGCAGGATACCGTCAATCAGGCGGGCCAGCAGATCGTCCAGCGCCAGTTGCAGGTTGCGCCGACGCTCACCATCCGGCCCGGTTTCCCGGTTCGCATCATCGTCACCCGCGACCTTGTATTCGAGCCGGCAGGAGGTTGACCATGACCAAGCTGAAACTCGGCCCGCTGCCCGACGACAAGCCCGTGAAGGTCACGCTGGAGCTGCCCGCAACGCTCAACCGCGATCTGATCGACTATGCCGAGGTGCTGGCCCGTGAAACCGGCAGGCCCGTCACCGATCCCATCAAGCTCATCGTGCCCATGCTGGAGCGGTTCATCGCCACGGATCGCGGATTCGCCAAGGCTCGGCGAGCCGCAAGCTAAGTCCCATCCCCGGCAGGGGTGCCGCCAGCGCATAAGCGCAAATGCGGCACGCTACAGGCCGGCGACCTCACTCCATGGTTCGCATAGTTTCGGGGACCTCCAGTTGCCCGGAATCCCGTCGAACATGGCTACCGAGGTTATGAACATGAGTGATCCGACATCCGCGCTGGGTAAACGGACGATTCGCAGGCATCAGCTTCGGGAACTCGTTCCCCTTGCCGACACTACAATCTACGACATGGAACAACGGGGGGAATTTCCCCAGCGGTTCTATTTGACGGCCCGGTGTGTGGTTTGGGACCTCGCCGAAGTGGAGGCTTGGCTTGAAGAGCGTCGCCAAGCCTCCAGAGAGAAAGCTATCAGGCGCGCGCCGTCGCCCGATGTGAAGCTCAGGAAATTCCGGCCCGTCAAACGCTAGGTTCAGGCACCAACAGGTCCATTGACGGCGGATACAGCGTCGGCACGTATTTCTGCCCCGCCACCCAAGCGTCCACGAGGTTCGCCCATTCCTGCATCATATGGCGGCGCTGGTGCTCGTATTCCGCCTTGTTGTAGATGCCACGGGACGAGCGGCCATCCTCATGTGCCAAACACTTTTCGATCCAGTCACTATTGAAGCCCAGCTCGTTCAGGAGTGTAGAGCCTGTTCGGCACAGATCGTGAACAGTGAAAGGTTCGAGCGGCAAGCCCTCCTTCTTCGCCCGCGCCACGACAGCGGTGGTTATGCGGTTGAAGGTCGCCCGCGACATGGGAGCATCCGCATCGTAGCGCGATGGCAGCAGATATTTGGAATTGCCGGCGCAGGTCTTGAGCGCAATGAGAATGTCGATTGCTTGCTGCGCGAGATAGACGTTGTGCGCTTTGGATCGCTTCATCCGCTCCTTCGGGATCGACCAGACTGCGTTCTCGAAATCGACCTCATCCCAAGTTGCGTCCTGCAACTCGCTCTTTCGGACCATGGTGAGTAGGAACAGCTTCATTCCGAGCCGGATTGTCGGCAGCGTTGGCACATGCTCAAGCTGGCCCAGCATGACCCGGATTTCAACAGGCGATAGTGAGCGGTCTTTGGGAACAAAGGTTGCGATAGATGCAGGCCCGACCTCATCGGCCGGATTTGCCACCTTTTCCCCGTGCAGGATTGCGAAGGCATAAACGAGCTTCACAATGTCGCGGACGTGAATGGCGGAGGCCGGTGCTCCACGCCCCTTCACCTTTGCACACATCGCGCGCAGATCGTCGGGACTGATTTCCGTCAGCAGCCGGTTCCGAAAGGTCGGCAGAATGTCCCGCTCATAGATCGAGCGACGCATTGCACGGGTGCTGTCCGCCATCCGCGCCTCCTGCAACCAGCGTTCGCCGAACTCGCCGAAGCTCTTTGCCTCCTTGATACGGCGCTTCTCACGTTGCTTCTCGCGCGCGGGCGACCGCCCTTCCGAGATAGCCCGCTGCGCGTCGATCAACTGCTCGCGCGCCCGCGCCAGAGATAGGCCGGCTGCACCGTATCGACCCAGCGTCAACGTCTCCCGCCGCCCATTGAGGCGGTAGTCATACCGGAACACGACCGCCCCCGAGGGATTGACCGCGACATACATACCGTCACGGTCAGCGACCTTATACAATTTATCCTTTGGTTTCAGAGCTTTGATGCCTGCGTCAGTCAGCATTTTGACCCTCCAAGACCGTCCAAAAACGTCAGAGAGCAGCCAATTATACCGTCAGGCCAAAATCAGCCTTCCTGATCGGTAAATTTCCCTTTTATTCTCAATGGAATAAGGTAAAAAAATATACCGTCAGAAGCTCTCTTGCCCCTGACGGTATATGTGATTTCCGAATGTGACAAGTTTCGCCATACCGTCACCTATACCGTCATTTGCGAGGCTTACACGACGATAGACCGCGATAGATGATGCTAAAATTATATAATGATTTCAGCTAATTATGTGCGGTAATCGGCGGCGTTTGGATAGGCCCGAATTATTCCCACTCGATCGTGCCGGGGGGTTTGCTGGTGATGTCATAGGTCACGCGGTTGATGCCGCGCACCTCGTTGATGATCCGCGTGGCTGTCTCGCCCAGGAAATCATGGCTGAACGGGTAGTAATCCGCCGTCATCCCGTCCACGCTGGTCACGGCACGCAGCGCGCAGGCATAATCATAGGTGCGCCCGTCGCCCATCACGCCCACGGTTTTCACCGGCAGAATGGCGACGAATGCCTGCCAGATCTCATCGTATAGCCCATGCTTGCGGATCTGGTCGATATAGACCGCATCGGCCTGCCGCAGAATGTCCAGCTTTTCGCGGGTGATCTCGCCGGGGCAGCGGATGGCGAGGCCGGGGCCGGGGAAAGGGTGGCGGCCGATGAATGCCTCGGGCAGGCCCAGCTCGCGGCCAAGGGCGCGCACCTCGTCCTTGAACAGCTCGCGCAGCGGCTCGACCAGTTTCAGCCCCATCTTTTCCGGCAGACCACCGACATTGTGGTGCGATTTGATCGTGACCGAAGGTCCGCCGCTGAAGGACACGCTTTCGATGACATCGGGGTAAAGCGTGCCTTGGGCCAGAAACTCGGCCCCCTCGATCTGGCTGGCCTCGCGTTGGAACACGTCGATGAACAGCCGCCCGATGGTCTTGCGCTTGACCTCGGGGTCGCTGACGCCCTCCAGCGCGCCGATGAACAGATCCGCCTCCTCGGCATGGATCAGCGGGATATTGTAGTTGTCGCGGAACATGCCCACGACCTCGTCGGCCTCGTTCAGCCGCATCAGCCCGTGATCGACGAAAACGCAGGTCAACTGGTCGCCGATGGCCTCGTGGATCAGCACGGCGGCGACGGAACTGTCAACACCGCCCGACAGACCGCAGATCACCCGCTTGTCGCCCACCTGTTCGCGGATCTTGCGGATCGCCTCGTCCTTATAGCTGGCCATCGTCCAGTCGCCGGTGAACCCGGCCATGCGGACAAAATTCTCCAGCATGATGCGGCCATTGGGGGTGTGGTGAACCTCCGGGTGGAACTGCACCGCGAAAAAGCGCCGCGCGGGGTCGGCGATCATCGCATAAGGCGCGTTGGGGCTGGTGCCGATGACCTCGAAACCCGGCGCCAGCGCGGTCACGCGGTCGCCGTGGCTCATCCAGACCTCCTCGCGGCCCGCCTCGAACAGCCCCGCAAAGATGGAATCGCCCCCGTGCCCCTCGGTCGGGGTGACGAAGGCGCGCCCGAATTCAGCATGGTGGCCGGATTCGACGCGCCCGCCCAGTTGCGTCATCATCACCTGCTGGCCATAGCAGATGCCGAACACCGGCACGCCCATCGTGAACAGGCTGGCGGGCGCGCGCGGGCTGCCCTCGCGCGTCACGCTGTCGGGGCCGCCCGACAGGATCACCGCGCGCGGCGCCAGATCGGCCAGCAGCGCGTCGGTGACGTTCTGATAGGGGTGGATTTCGCAATAGACGTTCAACTCGCGCAGGCGGCGCGCGATAAGCTGCGTCACCTGAGAGCCAAAGTCGATGATGAGAAGGCGCTGATGCTGGGTCATGGCCGGGATTTACGGCGCAAGCGGGGTTTGGGCAAGGGGGCGCTTGCGGCGGGGCCGGAGGCCCACCGCAAGCAAGCGACAAGCCCTATTTTTCGGGCAGCAGCCCGCGCGGGGCAAAGCGCAGCACCAGCAGCAGCACGACACCCATCGCGATATAGCGCATATGCGGGGCAGAACCCATCAGGTGATTGCGCAATCCGCCCTCTGGCAGGGGTTGCGTGACAAAACCCATGAAGGTCGGACCCCAGACCTCGACCTTGGCCCAGACGAACCAGATCAGCAGCGCGCCCAGCACCGCCCCCCAGTTGTTGCCAGAGCCGCCGACGACCACCATCACCCAGATCATGAAGGTATAGCGCAAGGGGTTGTAGGCCGTGGGCGCCATCAGCCCGTCCTGCGTAATCATCATGGCACCCGCCAGCCCGATCACGGCCGAGCCGAGGACGAATATCTGCAAATGCCGGCGTGTCACGTCCTTGCCCATCGCGCGGGCGGCGGTCTCGTTGTCGCGGATGGCGCGCATCATGCGGCCCCAGGGCGATTTCTGCGCCAGTTCGGCCAGCAGGATGACCGTCAGCAGCACCGCCACGAACATCGCGGTAAAGCCCAGATTGGACCAGATGGTCGATGCCTCGCGCGCGGAAAAGCCCCAGTCCTGCGCGGCAGCGACAAAGTCGGGGTTGTTTTGCAGATCGAGCGGATTCGGCACCGCGCGCGGAATGCCGGTGACGTTCATCACGCCGCGCGCCAGCCATTCCTCGTTCCTGAGGATGGCGACGATGATCTCGCCGATGCCCAGCGTGGCAATGGCAAGATAATCCGAGCGCAGCCCCAGCGCGACCTTGCCGATGCACCACGCCGCCGCCGCAGCCAGCACCATGCCAACGGGCCATGCCAGCAGCACGGGCAGGCCCAGACCGCCGATATTGCCCGCGCGGGCAGGGTTGTTGCGTTCGATCGCATCGGTGGCCGGATCGAACATCATGCGAAACAGAACATAGCCCAGAATCACGATCAGCGCGATCAGCGGGCCGCGCCACCAGACGCGCGGCAGGCTGCGGTAGGCCAGAACCGCCGCCGCCACCGCGCCAAGGCCGATCAGCAGCGACCAGACCAGCCCCACGCCGCCCGCATCCCATGCGCCTGCCACGGGCTGCGTGGCGATCAGCACCGGCGCGAGGCCGCCCAGCGCCAGAAAGCCCACGACGCCCACATTGAACAGGCCGGCATAGCCCCACTGGATGTTCACACCCAGCACCATGATGGCCGAGATCAGCCCCATGTTCAGGATCAGCAGCGCACTGTTCCAAGAGCCGGAGAACAGCGCATTGCGCGTCCCCCCCTCCAGCACGAACAGCATCAGCACCAGCGCAAACAGGATCGGCGCGCGCCAGCGGCTGCTTTCGGCATCGGCCTGACGGGTGGCATTGGACATGGCGAACCCTCCTCCCTTCAGACCGATTTGCCGCTGAACAGCCCGGTGGGCTTGACCAGCAACACGACGATCAGGATGACGAAACTGACGGCGAATTTGTATTCGGTGGACAGCAGTTGCAGCATTCCGGGTGTGTCATAGCCCAGATAAGCCGCAACCTTGGTCCAGGGATAGGTGACCGCGACCTCTGAAAAGGCGACCAGAACCCCCCCGGCAATGGCACCCAGCGGATTGCCGAGGCCGCCCACGATGGCAGCGGCAAAGATCGGCAGCAGGATCTGGAAATAATTGAATGCCTTGAACGCCTTGTCCAGACCGTAAAGCGTGCCTGCAATGGTCGCCAGAGCCGCCGCGATGATCCAGGTCTGGCGCACGACGCGCTCGGGGTCGATGCCCGACAGCAGGGCCAGATCCTCATTGTCGGAATAGGCGCGCATCGCCTTGCCTGAACGGGTCTTGTTCAGGAACCAGAACAGCCAGGCGACGACGATCACCGCCGTCACCAGCGTCAGAACCTGTGTCGAGCGCAGCGCCAGCCCCTCTTGCAGCCCGGTCCACTCCCGGAACTCGCGCACGGTGATGAGAAAGCGCGCGCCGTCGTCAAAGCGGATCTCGTCCACACCGATCAGCAGGCGCGTCAGCCCGTTCATCACGAACATCACCCCGATCGAGACCATGACCAGCACGATGGGCTGTGCGCGGATGCGACGGTAATGGCGATACACCACGCGGTCGGTCAGCAGCACCAGCCCGGCGGTCAGCGCCACCGCAACCGGCAGCGCCAAAAGCGCGGTTGGCAGCGGGCCAAGGCTGACGCCCATAGCCTGCAAGCCCCATGTGACCATGATGCACAGCGCGGTGCCGAAGGCCATCGTGTCGCCATGCGCAAAGTTGGAAAAGCGCAGGATGCCATAGATCAGCGTCACCCCCAGCGCCCCCAGCGCCAGTTGCGCGCCATAGGCCGCAGAGGGGATCACCACAAAGTTCAGAATGGCGACCAGCGCGTTGAGAATATCCATCAGCCATTCCTCCGGCAGGTGCCATTACGTTGCAGCAATGCATCCGTGGCGGGCAGCACCACCACAAGGATGCCGCGATCAGCCCGTTGCCCGAGGCGCGCGGACGCGGCGCGCGTGATCTGACGGCAACCGCTCATCTCTGGTCCTCGCAATGGCCGTGGTCACTCAGCACCAGGGCCGCGCCATCCATCAGCACGGCCCCAAAGCGGCGCTGCGCCGGGGTATAGGCAAAGGTCACGATGCGGCCATCGGCCAGACTGGCTTGATAGATCGCCTCGTCGCCGTCCAGCAACAGGGCCACGGGAATACGCATCCCCTGCCAGTCCAGCAGCGGCGACTGATCCGCCGCATAGGTCAGAAACAGCGCGCTGCCCCCGGCCTCCGAGTGACAGTATAGCGCCTGCGCCGCAGCCATCCCCGGCAGCAAGGCCACCATCGCCGCAGCCGTCGCCATCGTTGCCGCCATCGCCGCCCCGATCTGCGCGACAGGACCAGTCTGTGAACCCATCCCCATCCCTCAGCCCCCCAGAAAGGTGCGCCGCACCTCGGGATCGGCCAGCAATTGCGCGCCCGTGTCGGTAAAGCGGTTGGCGCCCTGAACCAGAACATAGCCGATATCGGCTATGTTCAGCGCCTGTTTGGCGTTCTGCTCGACCATCAGGATCGAAATGCCAGTGCGCGCCACCTCGATGATGCGGTCGAACAACTCGTCCATCACGATGGGGCTGACGCCCGCTGTCGGTTCATCCAGCATCAACAGGCCCGGCCGCGTCATCAGCGCGCGACCGACGGCCACCTGCTGACGCTGCCCGCCCGACAACTCGCCCGCGTTCTGCCGCCGCTTTTCGGCCACGGCAGGGAACAGTTCATAGACCTGCTCCATCGTCTCGCGATAGTCGTCGCCGCGGATATAGGCGCCCATTTCAAGGTTTTCCTCGACCGTCATGGTCGGAAAGATGTTGTGGGTCTGCGGCACAAAGCCCATGCCCGCCTTGACCCGATCCTGCGGGTTCAGCGCCGAGATGTCCTGCCCGCCCAGCCGCACGCTGCCCTTGCGCAGATCCAGCATCCCGAAAATCGCCTTCATCGCGGTGGATTTGCCCGCGCCATTCGGCCCCACGATCACCGCGATCTGGCCCTTGTCCACGGCAATGGTGCAGTCATGCAGGATGTCGGCCTTGCCGTAACCGCCGGTCATGCCCTCACCGATCAGAAAGGGGTCGCCCGCGCGCCCCGGCCCGACCGGACCGCTGCGCCTGGTGCTGTCGATGGTCGGCTGCGGCCCCAGCCGGGTGATCGAGGCATCCTTGTTGCCACGGCCGTCGAATGTCGCGCTCATGCCGGTGCCCCGTCCTTGTTCTTGAGGCCGGTGCCCAGATAGGCCTCGATCACGGCCTCGTTTTCCATGATATGCGCGGCCGAGCCTTCGGCCAGCACCTTGCCTGCGGCCATGACGATCACCGGGTCACACAGCTTGCCGATGAAATCCATGTCGTGTTCGATCACGCAGAAGGTATAGCCGCGCTCTTTGTTCAGACGGATGATCGCGTCGGCGATGGTCATCAGCAGCGTGCGGTTCACGCCCGCGCCCACCTCGTCCAGAAACACGATCTTGGCGTCAACCATCATGGTGCGCCCCAGTTCCAGCAGCTTTTTCTGCCCGCCCGACAGGTTTCCGGCCTTTTCGTTGGCGACATGGCTGATGGTCAGGAAATCCAGCACCTCGTCGGCACGGGCCAGCAGCGCGCGTTCTTCGTTCGCGATGCGCTTGCGGCCGAACCATGTGTTCCACAACGTCTCGCCCGACTGGGCGGCGGGCACCATCATCAGATTTTCGCGCACCGTCATCGATGAAAACTCGTGCGCAAGCTGAAAGGTGCGCAACAGGCCCTTGTGAAACAACTGATGCGGGGCAAGGCCGGTGATGTCCTCGCCATCCATGAAAACGCGCCCCGATGTGGGCGCATGAACCCCGGCGATGACATTGAACAACGTGGATTTTCCGGCGCCGTTCGGGCCGATCAGCCCGGTGATAGAGCCGTCGGCAATGGTCAGGCTGGCGCCGTCCACGGCGTGAAAGCCGCCGAATTTCTTGGTCAGGTTCTCGACCCGGATCATATCCCCTCCGGTCGGGCAACTGGGTGCCCGGACTGCGCTGTCAGGATGTGGCAAGAGGCCCGGCGCGCGTCAGGACACGCGCCGGGCCGGACCACCATTGGCAGGGTCAGTGATAGGCGACGACGTTCAGCGTGCCGCCCTGGAAGTCCACCTCGCGGTAAACCCCCGCCGATTCACCCTGCCCCACCAGTTCGACCGAGGTCGCGCCGACATAGTCGATGTCCTGACCGGCCTTCAGCAATTCCAGCCCCTTGGCCAGTTCACCCGGCAGGATCGGCTCGCCCGGACCATTGGCGACCTCAAGGATCTTTGCCTTGTAAACGCTGGGGTCAGAGCTGCCAGCGGCCTCCATTGCCAGCAGCATCAGCGCGGCGGCGTCATAGGACTCGGCAGCGAAAGCGGATGAGCCGTCAAAGCCCGCAGCCTCGGCCAGGGCGATAAAGGCGTCACGCCCGGCCCCCTCGGCAGAGGGGTTCTGCCCGAACGAGGTTTCCAGTTCCGTGCCGAAACGGTCAACCAGCGTCTGCGACACCATGCCGTCGGGGAAAACAAAGGTCTCGAACGCGCCCGCATCCAGAGCGCCGCGCACGATGCCCGAGCCGCCCTGATCGACATAGCCCGCAACAACCAGCGCGTCGCCGCCCGCCGCATCCAGCGCCGCGACCTCGGCCGAATAGTCGGCCTTGCCGTCATCATGCGCCGAATTGACGGTCACGCTGCCGCCCTTGGCCTCGTAAGCCTGCTGAAAGCTGTCGGCCAGACCCTTGCCATAATCGTTGTTGGTATAGGTCACGGCTACCGAATTGATGCCACGCGCCATCACCAGATCGGCCATCACCTCGCCCTGACGGGCATCCGACGGCGAGGTGCGGAAGAAAAAGCCCTGACTGTCGATGGTGGACAGCGCCGGCGAGGTCGCCGAGGGCGAGATCATGACGATGCCGTTCGGCACGCCCACACGCTCCAGCGTGGCAATGGTTTCGCCCGAGCACATGCCGCCGACGATGCCCTTGACACCCTCGGTCACAAGACGCTCGGCCGCGGTCACGGCGGCGGCGGCGTCGATACAGGTGCTGTCAGACTGGATGATGCTGACGGTCGAGCCGTCCAGCAATTCGCCCGAATCCGTCACCTCTTTTGCGGCCAGTTCGGCGCCGCGCAGCATGGCGGGCGACATCGATTCCAGCGGCCCGGTAAAGCCCAGCGATGCGCCCAGCTTGATGTCCTCGGCGCCTGCGATGCCTGCGGTCAAAGCGATGGCGGCCGTGGCGGCCAGCAGTTTTCTCATGGTAAACTCCCTGATCTGGACTTCTTGGTCCCTGACCGGGACGATAATGCGTTGAGTGCGAAAGTAAAGCCTAGACCTTTCCACATTGTGGGCCGTGCCCTGTGCGCCAGACGCGCCCTGCCCTTTCGCTTTGCCCTGCGGATGCCTATAGAGAGGGCAGCATTCGAAAGGAGAACCGACATGGCCACCACCACCCGCACGCAAACCGACGCACCGGTCTGGACGCGCAGCGGCTGGCGTGGCTATCCCCGCATCCAGATGCCCGACTATCCCGATGCGGGTGCGCTGGCGGCGGTCGAGGCGCAACTGGCGCGATTTCCGCTGCTGATCTTTGCGGGCGAGGCACGCCGGCTGAAGGCGCAACTGGGCGAGGTCGCGCGCGGCCAGCGTTTCCTGCTGCAAGGCGGCGACTGCGCCGAAAGCTTTGCCGAGTTCAGCAGCGACAACATCCGCGATACCTTCAAGGTGATGTTGCAGATGGCCATCGTGCTGACCTGGGGCGCGCAAATGCCCGTGGTCAAGCTGGGCCGCATGGCCGGGCAATTCGCCAAGCCGCGCAGCGCCCCGACCGAAACCGTCGCCGGGGTCGAACTGCCCTCCTATCGCGGCGACATCATCAACGGTTTCGATTTTGAGGCCGCCTCGCGCATTCCTGATCCGCAGCGGATGTTGTCGGCCTATACGCAGGCAGCAGCGACCCTGAACCTGTTGCGCGCGTTCTCGACCGGCGGCTATGCCGATATGCACCGCGTCCAGTCATGGATCTCCGATTTCACCGATGGCGCCGAGGCCGCGCGCTATCGCGAGGTTGCGGACCGCATTTCTGACGCGATGGCCTTCATGGCGGCGGCGGGCGTAACGGCCGAAACCGCGCATGACCTTGGCAGCGTTGATTTCTACACCAGTCACGAGGCCCTTTTGCTGGAGTATGAGGAGGCGCTGTGCCGCGTCGATTCGACCACCGGGCTGCCCGTGGCGGGGTCGGGGCATATGCTGTGGATCGGCGACCGCACCCGGCAGGTCGATGGCGCCCATGTCGAGTTTGCGCGTGGTGTCCAGAACCCCATCGGGCTGAAATGCGGGCCGTCCATCTCGGACGACGATCTCAAGGCTCTGATCTGGAAACTGAATCCCGAAAACGAACCCGGCCGTCTGACGCTGATCGCGCGGTTCGGCGCGGGCAAGGTCGGCGATCATCTGCCGCGCCTGATCCGCGCCGTTCAGGCCGAGGGGGCCGAGGTCGTCTGGTCCTGCGACCCGATGCATGGCAACACGATCAAGTCGGAATCGGGCTACAAGACCCGTCCCTTTGAATCCGTGCTGCGCGAGGTGCGCGAGTTTTTCGCCATCCATGCCGCCGAAGGCAGCATCCCCGGTGGTGTGCATTTCGAGATGACGGGGCAGGATGTCACTGAATGCACCGGCGGCGTGCGCGCGGTGACGGATGGTGATCTATCCTCACGCTATCACACCGCCTGCGACCCGCGCCTGAATGCCAGTCAGTCGCTGGAACTGGCCTTTCTGGTCGCCGAGGAATTGCGCGGGCGGCGCACCGCCGCCGTGGTGGCGGCGTCCCGTCAGGCTGGATGATCGCGCATCCTTTTGTCTGGCAAGGAAAAAACCCCGGTTAGGGGTTTTTTCATATCTGCCGGTGCAGGATGAGGCCATGACGATGATTCGCGCCTCAACCGTTATCGACGACCAGCCGCAGCCACGGCACCCCCCGCTGATGCGCGGCGGGTGGGGTCGGCGGCTGATCGCCCGCCTCGGGGTATGTGGGCCGCGCATCCGTGCGCAGCATTGCCAGCCAGTCATCGCCCGTTGGCGCCTGGTTCGCGCGCCTGTCCGGGTTGTCGGGCAGGCGCGCGGCTGCATCGCGCAGATCGGCGTCGCGCTGATGCAGATGTTTGCGCAACCGCCCGCGCGGCAGATCACTCGCCGCCGGACCTGGCGGTGTCGCCACGCTGTCGATCACCGGGGTGATCCGCTCGCCCGTCAGATCAAAGCGGCGCGGCGCGCGCCCGATCCGGGTTTGCGTCACCAGACAGCCCAGCGCGCGCGTCACATCACCCAGATCGGATTTCAGCGGCAACAGCAGCAGCCGCCCGTGCAGCGGCGGGTTGCCATAATCCGCAGCAGAGAACAGCGTCAGATCAACAAGTTGCGGGGTCTGAAACATCCCCTCCAGCACATCGGACAGCCGCCCGCGCGAGGGGGGCGCGAACAATGCGGCCACGGGCATTCCCCGCACCTCCATCCCCATCAGGTCGATCAGATGCCGCCCGGCCAGCCGCAGGCGCGCCGCGCCCGGCGCGATGCGTTCCAGAATAAAGGCGTAATCCAGCGCCTGCCCCAGCCCGGCCACGGTGACATCCACCCGGTCGGGCACCACGCGGCCGCCCCGCAAGCCCTGCCAATAGGCGCGCAGCCCCGCCAGAACCCGCCCCGGATGGCTGGCCGCATGTTCCGACAGATGCAGCACCTGCGCGGGCCGCCCGCCCTGCCCCCCGGCCTGTGGGCCGCCCGTCTGCGGCCGCCCGGTCCCGCCGGGGCGATCTGGTCCGAACTGGTCCGGCATGATCCCGTCTTTGCGCCGTTGTGTCTGTTTCGGGATATGGTTCTAGCGCAGGCCGCACCGCCCCGCACACCGGAAACTGGGGTCTTGGTTAAGGCCCGCGCGCAGCCTGCCTCAGCCGGCGCTGCCGGCGCTGTCTGCCGCAGGCGCGCCGCCACCTGCGCCCCGTGCTCCGGCCCCTGCCCCGACCCCTGCCCCGGCCACCGGTATCCGCAGCCGCACGCGCTTGATGCGGCGGGGATCGGCGTCCACGATCTCGAACTCGGCGCCCGAATCATGCGGGATCACCTCGCCGCGCACCGGCACGCGGCCCGTCAGCATGAAGATCAGGCCGCCCAGCGTATCGACCTCCTCGCCCTCGTCATCGGCAGAAAGGGTCAGGCCGGTTTCGGCCTCGACCTCCTCCAGCGGCGCGCGGGCCTGAATCAGCCATTGGCCGGGTTTTTCCGCCAGCCACAGGCCGCCCTCGGCCTCGTCATGCTCGTCCTCGATCTCGCCTATGACCTGTTCGATCAGATCCTCGATGGTCACAAGGCCATCGACACCGCCATATTCGTCGATGACCAGCGCCATATGAATGCGTTTTTGCTGCATCTGTTGCAGCAGCATCCCGATCGGCATCGAGGGCGGAACATAAAGCAGCGGGCGCAGCAACGGGCGCAGCGCAAAGCGGCCCGTCGGGGCCTTTGCGCCAAAGCCATGTTTCAGCGCCAGATCCTTCAGCAAAAGCAGGCCCAGCGGACTGTCCAGCGTGCCACGATAGACGGGGATGCGGGAAAAGCCGTGCTCGCGGAACATCTCGACCAGTTCGTCAAGGCTGGCGGTGACGGGCGCGGCGGTGATCTCGACCTTGGGGACGGCCACGTCATCGACGCGCATCCGGCGCAGATTGACCATGCCGGGGGGCGGGCTGGCATGGCCGGTCGCGGCGGCAGCATCATCGGCATCGGAGGCCGCGCCGTCGCCGCCGGTGATCGCGCCCAGCAGGCGCGTCAGCAACCCGCGCTGCGCCGGAAGGTCGCGCCCGTCGCCCCCCACGCCATCAGCCCATGCGGCAGGCTGCTCGGTGACAGAAGGGGCGGGGTCGGGACTTCGGCTGTCGTCGTTCATGGGGTTCCGGGTCAGGTTTGTGGGGGTAACAGGGGGGAAAGCTCAGACGGGGGGCGCAGGTTCCGCATAGGGATCGCGAATTCCCAGACCGGCGAGGATAACGCGCTCTGCCGCCTCCATCACGGCGGCGTCGGCGTCGTTTTCATGGTCATAACCGGCCAGATGCAGGGTCGCGTGAATCAGCAGATGCGTGACGTGATCGGCCAGCGGCTTGCCTTGTGCCGCGGCCTCGGCGGTGCAGATGCCGAAGGCGATGGCGATGTCGCCCATCGCGTCCGTGTCGGGGGGAACAGGGACGGCGCCGGGCGCATGGGCCACATGCTCGACCGAGGGCCAGGACAGCACATTCGTCGCGCGCGGCTTGCCCCGGAAATCGGCGTTCAGCGCGGCGATGCGCGCATCGTCACAGCCCAGCACCACCACCTCGGCACCGGGGCGCCCGATATGGGCCAGTGCGGCCCCGCAGGCACGCGGCGCAAGGGCATCCAGCCCCGCGCCCGCCCAGTCCCCGGCCTCGATCACCACATCGACGGCACCACCGGCGTCATCGGCGTTCATGCGTCGCCCTCGGGCGGGCGGGCCGGGTTGCGCATGGTGCGCGGGCCGCCATCGGCCATATGGCCGCCGCCCGCCGCCGCATCCGCGTCATAGGCCTGAATGATGCGCGCGACCAGCGGATGACGCACCACATCCGAGGCCGTGAAATAGGAAAAGCTGATGCCCGGCACGCCTTTCAGGATATGTTCGGCCTCGACCAGCCCGCTGCCCTGCCCGCGCGGCAGGTCGATCTGGGTGCGGTCGCCAGTGATGACCATGCGGCTGCCCTGCCCCAGCCGGGTCAGGAACATCTTCATCTGCATGGGCGTGGCGTTCTGCGCCTCGTCCAGCACCACAAAGGCAGAGGCCAGCGTTCGCCCGCGCATGAAGGCCAGAGGCGCGATCTCGATGCGCTTTTCCTCCATCAGCTTGGCCATCTGCTTGCCGGGCAGAAAATCGTTCAGCGCGTCGTAAAGCGGCTGCATATAGGGATCGACCTTGTCCTTCATGTCGCCCGGCAGAAAGCCCAGACGCTCGCCCGCCTCGACGGCGGGGCGCGACAGGATGATCTTGTCCACATGACCGCCGATCAGCATCGTCACACCGACGGCGACGGCCAGATAGGTCTTGCCCGTGCCCGCCGGGCCGATGCCAAAGGCCAGTTCGTTGGCAAACAGGGCGCGGACATAGTCCTTTTGCGCCTCTGTGCGCGGCTCGACCGTCTTTTTGCGGGTGCGCAACTCGATCGGGCCGGCGGCGAACATCTCAAGCTGCTCGGCGGGGGTGCGGGCCTCGGCCACCGGGGTGACGGATTCGGCGCCCATGCGCAGTGCGGCCTCGATGTCGCCCTGTTCGACCGGGCGCCCGGCCTCCAGCCGGGCATAGAGCGCGCGCAGAATGGCGGCGGCCTCGGCCTGCGCATCCACCGCGCCCAGCACCGCCAGCAGATTGCCCCGGCGCAGGATATGCACGCCGGTTGCGGCCTCGATGCGGGCAAGGTTGCGGTCATGCGGGCCGCACAGGTCGATCAGCAGCCGGTTGTCGGGAAACTCGATCAGAGTTTCGGCAGGCGCGGGGCTGGCGGGGCCGCTTGTGGCGGCGGGCGTCGGGTTGGTGCCCAAGGCGGTCTCCGTTTGATGTGGCCCTATCGTGGCGGCAGGCGCGCGCGCGTGCAAGCGGGCAATCCGCCTGCGGGCGCAGGTTTCACCCGACTGTCACAGATAGCGGCGCGGGAAACGGCGGCCCAGACTGGTCAGAACCTCATAGCCGATGGTTCCGGCGGCGGCGGCCAGATCGTCAACGCCCTGATGCGGGCCGATAATTTCCAGCACAGGCGGTACATCCGGCAGGTCGGTCACATCGACCGTGATCGCATCCATCGACACGCGCCCCACGGCGGGAACCGGCCGGTCGCCCGCCCAAAGTCGCAGCTTTCCGCCCAAGGCGCGCGGCAGGCCATCGGCATAACCCGCACCCAGTGTGGCGATACGGGCGCGGCGCGGGGCGATCCAGCCCTCGCCATAGCCAACCGGGGCACCCGCCTCGATCTGGCGGATCTGCACGACCGGCAGCGCCAGCGAAACCACAGCCTCGGCCCCGGCAAAGGGCATCGCGCCATATAGGCCCACGCCGGGACGGATCAGGTCGAAATGATAATCCGGCCCCAACAGCACGCCCCCCGTCGCGGCGAGCGAGCGCGCAACCCCCGTGCCGTCGGTCGCCGCGCGAAAGGCGGCAAGCTGGCGGCGGCTGGCCGGGTGGTCGGCCTCGTCCGCGCAGGACAGATGCGACATCAGCAGCGCCGGGCGTGCGGCCAGCACCTCGGCGCGCAGCGCCGCCCAATCGCCCGCCGAAAAGCCCAGCCGGTTCATGCCGGTGTCGATATGGACCGCAAAGGGCGCGCCGGGCCGCATGGTCTGATGGCGAAACCACTGTTCGGGCGAGTTCACGACCGCGATCAGTCCGCGCGCGTCGTCCCCCTCGCGGATGCCCTCCATCACAAAGATACGCCCGTCGGCGGGGACCAGATCGCGGATCGCGCGGCCCTCATGCGCCTGCGCGACAAAGAAATCGCGCGCGCCTGCCGCCGTCAGTGCAGGCACCGCCCGCGCGGCCCCGGTCCCGTAGGCATCCGCCTTGACCACGGCGCCCGCGCGCGCGGTCCCGGCGCGCGCAGCCAGCGCCGTCCAGTTGCGCACCAGCGCGCCAAGGTCGATGGTCAGTCCGGCGAAATCATGTTCCATGCCCGCCCGATACCGCAGCCGGACCGAGTCGCCTAGCCCATTCGCAATTTTGCATTTTGCAATGCAGACGCGACGCATATTTTGCAAGCCTGCCCCTTTCCGCTTCACCCACGGCGCCGCTGCGGATAATGTCGTGCAAAGCTGACCGAGGGGGCGCGCCATGAAGGACATTCTGGGTGAATTGGAACAGCGGCGCGAGGCCGCGCGTCTGGGCGGCGGACAGCGGCGCATCGACGCGCAGCACGCGCGCGGCAAGCTGACAGCACGTGAGCGCATCGAATTGCTGCTGGACGAAGGCAGCTTTGAGGAATTCGACATGTTCGTGCGCCACCGCAGCACCGATTTCGGCATGGAGGCCGACCGCCCCTATGGCGACGGCGTTGTCACCGGCTGGGGCACGATCAATGGCCGCATGGTCTATGTGTTCAGCCAGGATTTCACCGTATTCGGCGGCAGCCTGTCCGAAACGCACGCACAGAAAATCTGCAAGATCATGGATATGGCCCTGCAAAACGGCGCCCCCGTCATCGGCATCAACGATTCGGGCGGCGCGCGGATTCAAGAGGGCGTGGCCAGTCTGGCCGGTTATGCCGAGGTGTTTCAGCGCAACATCATGGCCTCGGGCGTGGTGCCGCAGATCAGCCTTATCATGGGCCCATGCGCGGGCGGCGCGGTTTACAGCCCCGCGATGACCGACTTTATCTTTATGGTCAAAGACACCTCTTACATGTTCGTGACCGGCCCCGATGTGGTGAAAACCGTCACGAACGAGGTCGTCACCGCCGAGGAGCTGGGCGGTGCCAGCACGCATACCCGCAAATCATCGGTGGCCGACGGGGCCTATGAAAACGATGTCGAGGCGCTGACCGAGACGCGGCGGTTCTTTGATTTCCTGCCGCTGTCGAATCGCGACCGCGCACCGACCCGGCCCTTTTACGACCAGCCGGGGCGGCTGGAACCCAGCCTTGACACGCTGGTGCCGTCGAATCCGAATCAGCCCTACGACATGAAGGAGCTGATCGTCAAACTGGCCGACGAAGGCGATTTCTTCGAGATTCAAAAGGATTACGCCGCCAATATCATCATCGGCTTTGTGCGGATGGAGGGGCAGACGGTCGGCGTCGTCGCCAATCAGCCGATGGTGCTGGCGGGCTGTCTGGACATCGACAGCAGCCGCAAGGCCGCGCGCTTTGTGCGGTTCTGCGATGCCTTTGAAATCCCGATCCTGACGCTGGTTGACGTGCCCGGTTTTCTGCCCGGCACGGCGCAGGAATATGGCGGCGTCATCAAGCATGGCGCGAAACTGCTGTTCGCTTACGGCGAGGCGACCGTGCCCAAGGTCACGGTCATCACCCGCAAGGCCTATGGCGGGGCCTATGACGTCATGGCCTCGAAACACCTGCGGGGCGATTTCAACTATGCCTGGCCCACGGCAGAAATCGCCGTAATGGGGGCCAAGGGCGCGACCGAGATCCTCTATCGCAGTGAATTGGGCGACCCCGACAAGATCGCCGCACGAACCCGCGATTACGAGGACCGCTTTGCCAACCCCTTTGTCGCCGCCGAAAAGGGTTTTATCGACGAGGTCATCCAGCCGCGTTCGACCCGGTTGCGGGTGACGCGTGCGCTGGCGTCCCTGCGCGGCAAAAAACTGTCGAACCCGTGGAAAAAACACGACAATATCCCGCTTTGACGATGCTGGCCCTCGCCCTGATTCCCGCGCCCCTGATGGCTGCGGCGGCGCCTGCCGCCGATGCGGTGCTGACGACGCCCTCGGGCGCCGAGGTCAGCCTGCAAGAGGTTCTGACCGGCGATCAGGGCATGGGTGCGATCTGGCGCTTTCGCTTTGTGATGCCCAGCCTTGCAGAGCGGATGCCGCCCATGCCCGAGGGCGAATGGGACGGCATCACCGCAGAGGACGCGGCCGAACTGGCGCGGCTGGGGCTGCCCGCCGCGCCCGGCCCGCTGGACGCCACAGCCTTCGGCGATGGCGGCCATGACGACAGCGGCCTTGTCACGCTGGAGGAGTTGCAGGCCGAGGGGGCCATCGACAATCACATCATCCTGACCCTGCCGGACGAGCCGGGCGCCGATCTGCCTTCGGTTCCCGCCGATCCCGATGTGCTGCTGCAAGACCCGCAACACGCCGATATCGTCTGGCTGTGCGAGACGGTGGCGCTGCCCATGCTGCCGCCAAAGGGTGCGGCGGGGCGGCCTGCGCAGATCGTCATCTCGCTGTCCGACCGTGCAACCGCCTTTGGCGAGATCGACCCCGAGGCCGTCCAGCTTTTCGAGGGGTTTTCGCCCTCTGACGACAACCAGTTCTGCCTGTGGGAGCCGTGGTAATGCCCAACCCAGCCTTTGCCCGTCATAGCTTTTCCGGGCAGCCCTTTGAACATTCTGCGGCTTTCCGGCAACAGTCGCGGCCGCTGCGAGGCGCGATCACGGGGCTGTGGGGTGACGCTGCATCGCCGAGGGCTACCATGCAGCCCCAGTCGCATATCGCGGCTGCATCAACCCGTCGGGGGTCTGAACCCCCGCGTCACAGGAGCAGTCATCCATGTCCAAGAAACTGGCCCTCGCGCTGGCACTCGTCGGTTTTGTTGCCGCTTGTGCCCAGCAGCCGCAACCCGCCCCGGTCACCGTGGTCACCCCCGAGCCGACCTTCAGCGGCAAATACTGATCGCTCTTGCGCGACCATCCGGGCGTGCCGGTCTGACCGGCGCGCCCCTGCCGCCTCCGCCCTTGTCGTTGACCGGGGGGTGCGGACATGAAAAAGCATCGCGGCTTTCCCTCGCGCCTGCCTTCGTCGGATTACCAGTTCACGATCCGGCGCGCGAACAAGAAAGGCCCCACAAAGCTGATCGCACGCGAACGCTATCGCGACCGCAGCGCCGCTGACCGGCGCGCGGATGCGGGCTTTCTGGCTGCCCTGATCGCCCAGTTCGGTGACGAGCCGTTCGAGCGCGGCAACCTGGACGCGGGGCGCCTTTCATGGCTGCTGAACCGCGAGGTCATCGCCGTCGGCAAGCTGAATCCCACCGATTATGCCCAGCTTTTGCGTGTCGATCTGCGCAAGGCCGAGGCCGGTTTCCCGGCCCTGTTCGCCACCGAGGCCGAGGATTTCGGCTTTGACGATGACGCGGACGACTGGGACGACGACGATTTCGACGCGGATGATGACGGAAGCGACGACGGCGAGGGCGCGCCATGAACCGGCAATCACCCGCCGATCACGCGCCCAACGGTGTCTTTTCACGGGGTTTTCAGTTTCCTGTGTCTGCAAAAGCTGTCATCCTTGACAGGCAGATAAACGCCCCGAATGGGGCCACAGATACAGGCAGTGAACCATGCGTAAGATTTCCGGCCGCCTTGGCGCGGTCCTGTTGTGCACGGGCATTGTGGCGGGTTGCGCCCAGCAACCCGGCATGGCCCCCGTTTCCCCCAAGGTGCAGCGCGCGGCCATCGGCGGCGTCGCCGGTGCCGTCACCGCAAAAGCCTTTGACCAGGACATCGGCAAGGGCGCGCTTGCGGGTGCGACCATCGGCGCGCTGTGCGACGATCTCGGTCTGTGCCAACCCGCCTACTAACCTCCATCGTCCCTCCACATGGGGGGATGAAACCGGAACCGTGCCGGGCGCGTTGAAGCTCGGGTCCAACAAGGAACAAGGACAACTCAGATGCGGAACATTCGTCTTGCCCTCGCGGGCGCCCTTTTCGCCAGCGCGGCTGTGGCCGGTTGCACCATGCCGACCTCCAAGGCCGATCAGGCCATCATCGGCGCGGGCGTCGGCGCGGTCGCGGCTGACCTCACCGGACAAAGCGTCGCTGCGGGCGCCGTCGCCGGTGCCGCTGCGGGCTATATCTGCGACGATCTGGGCGTCTGCCGCCCCCGCCGCTAAGCGCCGGTCTTCGCCGCGCCCCGGCGCGGTGATCGCTGCACCCCATCATCAGGCCGTCCCCGTCATGTTCGGGGGCGGCCTTTGTCATGCCCGCGCCACCAACACCGCCATCAAGGAACAGCCATGTTCGACAAGATCCTGATCGCCAACCGGGGCGAGATCGCCTGCCGGGTCATCAAGACCGCCCGCAAACTGGGCATCAAGACCGTGGCCGTCTATTCTGACGCCGACCGCGACGCGCTGCATGTCAAGATGGCAGACGAGGCGGTTCATATCGGCCCGCCGCCCGCGAACCAGTCCTATATCGTGATCGACAGGATCATGGATGCCATCCGCCAGACCGGCGCGCAGGCCGTGCATCCCGGCTATGGTTTCCTGTCGGAAAACAAGAAATTCGCCGAAGCTCTGGCAAAGGAGGGCGTGGCCTTTATCGGGCCGCCCGCCTCTGCCATCGAGGCGATGGGCGACAAGATCACATCGAAGAAACTGGCGCAGGAGGCAGGCGTCAGCACGGTGCCCGGCTATATGGGCCTGATCGCGGATGCGGACGAGGCGGTCAAAATCTCGAACGACATCGGCTATCCGGTGATGATCAAGGCGTCGGCAGGCGGCGGCGGCAAGGGGATGCGCATCGCCTGGAACGACACCGAGGCGCGCGAAGGCTTTGAATCGTCAAAGAACGAGGCGGCGAACAGCTTTGGCGACGACCGCATCTTTATCGAGAAATTCGTCACCCAGCCCCGCCATATCGAGCTTCAGGTTCTGGCCGACCAGCACGGCAACTGCGTCTATCTGTTCGAGCGCGAATGCTCGATCCAGCGGCGCAATCAAAAGGTCATCGAGGAGGCGCCCTCGCCGTTTCTGGATGCCGAAACACGCCGCGCGATGGGTGAACAGGCCGTGGCACTGGCAAAGGCCGTGGGCTATGCCAGCGCCGGCACGGTCGAGTTCATCGTCGATGGCGACCGCAATTTCTACTTTCTGGAGATGAACACCCGCCTACAGGTCGAACACCCGGTGACAGAGCTGATTACCGGCGTCGATCTGGTCGAACAGATGATCCGCGTGGCGGGTGGCGAGGCCCTGCCCTTTGCGCAAGACGACCTGACGATCAAGGGCTGGGCCATCGAATCGCGGCTTTACGCCGAGGATCCCTACCGCAACTTTTTGCCCTCCATCGGACGGCTGACGCGCTATCGCCCACCTGCCGAGGTCGCGGCGGGTCCGCTGGCACAGGCTGACAAATGGGTGCCCGCACAGCCGGGCGACACCCCCGCCACCGGCCCGGTGGGCGTCAGGAACGACACCGGCGTCTATGAGGGCGGCGAGATCAGCATGTTCTACGACCCGATGATCGCCAAGCTGTGCACCTGGGCGTCCGACCGCGCGGGCGCGATCGCGGGGATGCGTGCGGCCCTTGACGGGTTCGAGGTCGAGGGCATCGGGCACAACCTGCCCTTCCTGTCGGCGGTGATGGATCATACGAAATTCGTCGCGGGCGACATCTCGACCGCTTTTATCGCCGAGGAATACCCCGATGGTTTTCAGGGCGTTGATCTGCCCGAGGACGAGGTGGTCCGGGTTGCCGCCGCAGCGGCCGCCATGCACCGCGTGGCCGAAATCCGGCGCACCCGCATCACGGGCCGGCTGGACAATCACGAACGCCATGTCGGCGAGAACTGGGTCGTCACGCTGGCCGGACGCGAGGTGCCGCTGCGCATCAAGGCCGACCGCGACGGCTCGACCGTGGCGGTTGCGGGGCGTGACTTGCGGGTGGAAAGCAACTGGCTGCCCGGTCAGCGTCTGGCGCGGCTGATGGTGGACGGCGCGCCGCTGGTCCTCAAGGTGGACAAGATCCCGGCAGGCTATCGCCTGCGCACGCGCGGCGCGGATATGGCGGTGCAGATCCGCCGCCCCCGCGCCGCCGAACTGGCGCGGCTGATGCCGGTCAAGCTGCCGCCGGATACCTCGAAATATCTGCTGTGCCCGATGCCGGGGCTGGTGGTGCGCATCAATGTGGCCGAGGGCGACGAGGTGCAGGAGGGTCAGGCGCTGGCGACCGTCGAGGCGATGAAGATGGAGAACATCCTGCGGGCAGAACGCCGGGGCGTGGTGAAAAAGATCGCCGCGGCACAGGGCGACAGCCTGCGCGTGGATGATGTCATCATGGAGTTTGAATGATCCTTGCGCCCGACCTTCCGCCCGGTGGGCCGCTGCTGTTTTATGCCGTATCATGCGAGACACGGGATGACACAGCGGCACGCGCGGCGTTGTTGCGCGATCTGGTTTTGCGCGACACCGGCCCCTATGCGCCGGGAATGACGCTGGCGGATGATGCTGTTATCCTTGCGCAAATCGAAGGGCATTTGCTGTTCATCGAGCGGGGGCGCGGCAAGGAATGGCCAACCTGGCACCTTCCGGTGTCAATCCATGACGACGACTCTCAGACGCGGCATGTGCTGTTCATAAACCCTGACGCCTATTCGCACCTGTCTGTCGGCACGGTGTTTTACGCCAGCGCCGACGCGCCAGACCGCTGGACAACGCCACATGACGACGATGCAGCGGAAGTCGAGCTTTCGGGATATGGTGCCCCGGAATGGATGGCGCGGATGCAGGCGCTGGAGGCCGGGGGTCTGGAGGCCCGCGACATTCTGATCACCCTGTGGACAGAGGCCGTTGGCTGGAACCCGCATGAACCTCTGTCCGGTGATCTGCGCGTGCTGGAACATGATCGCGAATTGGCGGCGCAACTGGACGCCGCCTACGAGGCCGAGCGCGCGCGGATCACCCCGCGCAACCTGTTCGCCCGTTTCCTGAACCGGATATTCTTGCCCAAGAGCCTGCGCGACAGGCACCCGAACAAACACTGGTGGAGGCGCTGATGACCGCCCATTCTCTGCGCAACGAATACTTTGCCGTCTCCGCAGCGGCCCGCGACGACCTGCTGGACATGCTGGGGATGGCAGAGACGGAGGCGGAGGCGGATGCGGCGGGTGTGGCCGACCATACCCCGCGCGCATTCATCACCGAACGCAGCTATGTCGTCGCTCACCCTTGGGGCGAGATCGAATATGCGGCCTTTGCCCCCGAGCTATACGACCTGCCGGGCGCGGCGGGTCTGTGTCTCAATGACGGCCATATTAGCGGGCTGACCATCGGGCAGCGCACCGCGCTTCATTTGCAGCCGGGCGGCACGATCGGCTTTGACTTGGCCGGTCCGGGCGTAGAGGCGCGCGTCGAGGGCTGGCTGCGCACAGGCACGACGCCGCGCGACGCCCTGATCCGCCTTTTCGCCGAGGCGAGCGGTTGGGACGTGACGCGCCCGGTGCCGCGCGACGCGCATGCGCTGATCGACGTTGCCGCCCCTGTCGCAAAGCCCATGCCACGCAGCCCCGACCGTCGCGGACCGCGTGACGGATTCGAGGACAGCGCCATTCAGCGCGTCAAACCGTGGTGGAAATTCTGGTGATCCCCGTCGCCCGCCCTTACGGCACGACGCTGCCGCGTCCGATTTCCTCGCGCCGCGAGGGGAAACGGTCGATGGCGCGGGTGATTTCGCGCATGTTCCAGGGCATCGGCTTGCGCAGCATCGCCGTGCCGTCGCGGTCGATCAGCACCAGTGAGAATCCCTCAGGGCGCAGCGCACGCCGCCATGCGCTGCCCGCGGCCGGGTCGGCATCAACGACCACAACCGCCCCGCGCTCGGCCAGAAGGGCCGCGCCATCCTCCAGCGCGCGTATCTGCTGGCGGAATGCGGGGTCTTGTGGCGTATCGGCGAACACCGCGATCACCCGCGCGCTCCAGACCCAGTCTTCCGGCACGCTGTCGGCTGCGTCAAAGAACACCTGCGACCCGCCGCCTGCCGCCTCGGTGTCGGGTGCGTGGTGGTTCGCCCCCTGCTCGCGGGCCAGAACATCACCGGGACGCACCCATTGCGGACCCTCGGCGATGTCGTCGGGGGTGCGGTTGCCCATCGCCAGCGCCATCGGCGCGGCCATCAGCACCGCCAGCGCGAACAGGATTGCTTTTGCGTTCATCATCACCTCTCTGCGGACCCTCAATATAGGCCGCCACCGTCATTGCGAAAGGACCGAAACATGACCGATGCGAAACCGAGCCTCGATCAATGGCATGAACTGGCCTCGCGCGAGTTGAAGGGCCGTGATCCCGACAGCCTGAACTGGCAGACGCTGGAGGGCATCACCGTCAAACCTCTTTACACCGAAACCGACACCGAGGGGCTGACGCATATGGGCAGCCTGCCCGGCATCGCGCCCTTTACCCGTGGCCCGCGCGCGACGATGTATGCGGGCCGCCCGTGGACGATCCGCCAATATGCGGGCTTTTCCACGGCCGAGGAATCGAACGCCTTTTACCGCCGCGCACTGGCGGCCGGGCAGCAAGGTGTCTCGGTCGCGTTCGATCTGGCAACGCATCGTGGCTATGACAGCGATCATGCGCGCGTTGAAGGCGATGTGGGCAAGGCGGGCGTCGCCATCGATTCCGTCGAGGACATGAAGATTCTGTTCGACGGCATCCCGCTGGATAAAGTTTCCGTCAGCATGACCATGAACGGCGCCGTCATCCCGATTCTGGCGAATTTCATCGTCACGGGCGAGGAGCAGGGCCATCACCGTTCCGTCCTGTCGGGCACGATCCAGAACGACATCCTCAAGGAGTTCATGGTCCGCAACACCTATATCTACCCGCCCGAACCCTCGATGCGGATCATCGCGGACATCATCGAATACACCTCGAACGAGATGCCGAAGTTCAACAGCATCTCGATTTCCGGCTATCACATGCAGGAGGCGGGGGCGAACCTTGTGCAAGAGCTGGCCTATACGCTGGCCGACGGGCGCGAATATGTCCGCGCCGCGATCAGCGCGGGCATGGATGTGGACCAGTTCGCGGGGCGGCTGTCGTTCTTTTTCGCCATCGGTATGAATTTCTTTATGGAAATCGCGAAACTGCGGGCCGCGCGGCTGTTGTGGCACCGCATCATGTCCGAGTTCGGGGCGAAAAAATCCTCCAGCCTGATGCTGCGCACGCATTGCCAGACCTCGGGCGTCAGCTTGCAGGAACAAGACCCCTACAACAACGTCGTGCGCACCGCATACGAGGCCATGTCGGCGGCGCTGGGTGGCACGCAAAGCCTGCACACCAACGCACTGGACGAGGCCATCGCCCTGCCCACCGATTTCAGCGCCCGCATCGCGCGCAACACCCAGCTAATCCTGCAGGAGGAAACCGGGATCACCCATGTCGTCGATCCGCTGGCGGGGTCGTATTACGTTGAATCGCTGACGGCGGAACTGGCCGAAAAAGCATGGGCGCTGATCGAGGAGGTCGAGGAAATGGGCGGTATGACCAAGGCCGTCGCCACCGGGATGCCAAAACTGCGCATCGAGGAAACCGCCGCGCGCCGTCAGGCGCAGATCGACCGCGGCGAGGAGGTCATCGTCGGTGTGAACAAATACCGGCTGGCCAAGGAGGATGCGCTCGACATTCTGGACATCGACAATGTGGCGGTGCGCGAGGCCCAGATTGCCCGCCTGAACCGCATCCGCCAGACCCGTGACGCAGATGCCTGCGCAGCCGCACTGGCCGAGGTCACGCGGCGCGCACGCGAGGGCGGCAACCTTCTGGAGGCCGCCGTCGAGGCCGCCCGCGCCCGCGCATCCGTGGGCGAGATCAGCCTCGCGATGGAGGACGCCTTTGGCCGCCACCGCGCCGAGGTCAAGACGCTGGCCGGGGTTTACGGCGCCGCCTATGAGGGCGACGAGGGTTTCGCCCAGATCCAGCGCGACGTCGAGGCATTCGCCGCCGAGGAGGGCCGCCGCCCGCGTATGCTGGTGGTGAAAATGGGCCAGGATGGCCATGACCGGGGCGCCAAGGTCATCGCCACCGCCTTTGCCGATATAGGCTTTGACGTGGATGTCGGCCCACTGTTCCAGACCCCCGATGAGGCCGCGCAGGACGCCATCGACAATGACGTGCATGTCGTGGGCATTTCCTCGCAGGCCGCCGGTCACAAGACGCTGGCGCCAAAGCTGATCGAGGCGCTGCGCGCGCAAGGCGCGGGCGACATTCTGGTCATCTGCGGCGGCGTGATCCCGCAGCAGGATTACGATTTCCTGCGCGCGGCGGGGGTCAAGGCAATCTTTGGGCCGGGGACGAACATCCCGACGGCTGCGCGCGAGATCCTCGACATGATCCGCGCTGCAAAGGGCTGAGGGCGTGCGGGGGGGCTGTCTGCCCCCAAATCGGCTGCGCCGATTTCCCCCCGAGGGTATTTCCGGTCAAAGCAAGCCCGCTGCGTGGCGCCTCGTCGCGCAGCGCGTTAGACTGGCGCCATGACATTTCCCCGCGCCCCCGCCCGCCTGCCCGCCGATTTCGCCGCCGCCCTCGGGCACGCGGTTGCAGGGTTCGGCTTTCTGGAGGAGGCGTTGAAACGCGCCATCCATGCGCTATCGCGCGACCGGCTGGGCGATGACGCGACCGAGGCCGAATTGCAGGTCTGGATCGAGCGGATGGAGGACATCGCCGACGATTCGCTGGGCACGCTGATCGACAGCTTTATCGCCGCCTGCCACCGCTGTGGTGCGGACCCCGAGCGGCAGGAACTGGCCCGGACGCTGACCACCATCCGCGAGCGGCGCAACCTGTTGTGTCATGCCAGTTGGAAGCCCGGCAGCACAGCGGGCCGCTGGCGTCCTGCCTTTGTCTCGACCCGCGGCGAGGTGTTCGTGGGCGAAATCACGCTGGCGCAATTGCGCGACACCCGCGCGCTGACCCTGCACGCGGCCCGCGCCGTCATCGCCGCCATGCGCCGCACGGGCCGCGAAGGCTGGTGGATCGGTGCCGGCGAGGCCCCGCCCGAAGAACCGAAACCTGCGGCGCCCCACACCCCGCCACCGCGGCCCACGCCAGAGGCACACCCGCCTGCCCCCGCACCGCGCAAATCCAAGCACCGGCGCGGTTAGTCCTGCGCGCGGGGCTTTGACCGGGACAGGCGGGCCGCACCGCCGGACGGATCATCGCGCCCGCCACGGCGCCATTCGGTCGGTGACTTTTCATATCGGCGCCGAAAACTGCGCCCGAAATGCGAAATATCGGCAAATCCGCTTTCGAAGGCAATCGTGCCGATGGACAATTGCGATTTCTCTGGCTGGCGCAGCATCGCAGCGGCATGTTCCAGCCGCATATCCAGCAAGCGGCGCCCAAAGGTATCGTCTTTCAACGAAAAGAGCTTTTGCACATAGCGCACGGAAACCCCGGCAGATGCAGCACATACCTCGATCGAGAAACCCTGATCGCGAAAATTTTCTTCTATAATGGCCTCGATACGGTGAAAAACAGCCTCGCTACGGGCCGGAACCGGAACCTGCGCGTTGCTTCCCGTCTCGGAAAGAATCAGGGCAGACAGGTCCAGAGTCGAACGGAGCAATGCATCCGCGGCCGCTGCACTCATGATAACGGGCATTACCAGGAATGTCCGCAATATCTGCGAGATCAATCGCCCCAGTCCGGGATGCTGTGTCAGTATCTGCCCTGTAAGTTTGACATCTGCGGGCAAACGTCCGCTTATCTCCTCGCGCGAGAACAGAATTGACAGCGCCTCGACTGCCCCGTTGCCAGAGGGTCTAAGACGAAATGGCCGGGCCATATCAATAATTGACACATCGCCGGGACCGATTTTCCGTTCACCCTGCGCGTGAATATCAATCGCCCCTCGCGTCATGTGATAATTTATCAGCACATGATTCCGCTGCGCATCATCCGCACCATGATCGTCGCGAATTACAATTCCCGGCGTCGCAGAGAAATACGCCATCACGACACCCGAAAGCTGAATATTCGCAATCTCTCCATGAAATCCTTTTGGGGCTGCGGATGGACCCTCCAGTTCCGTGGCACCGAAAACTGACCGGAACCTGTCACGATACTCTCGAAATGTGCGCATCTTGATCGAATCACGCATATCCCAGTCGAATCGACCACTTGTAGACCGCAATATCCTTCTGACGGGGCCTGTGCACGGGCCCTCGCGCCACCGGCGGTTCGCCTCCTGCAGGTTCCTGTTCGCCTCAAGCAGATTTTCGTTCGCCAGGCGCAAAAATTCGTTCACCTTCAGCCATTCCATAAACCGGCCCCAACCTGCATAAAACAACACACAAAGCAGGCGAAAACGCTATGCGAAATACGGGAGAACCCTCAAGTACAAACTATCCGAAAAACGAAAATATTCACATCGCGACGATGCAAAAATCCCTTTTGCGCACCCGCCTGCATGATTGCCAGCCACAATCAGCCGGCCCCAATTGATTTTACACATGGCGACCGGCGCAATCAATGCATTTATCCTATTTCAGCACATCCGACCTGCACGCCTCTGCGAGGCATCGGCCCTAGCCAAACCAACAAATGGCGATCGCCAGATCGTAACGAAAATATGACACCCCGACGCAGCAGGCAAAAGGCATCCCTGCGATAGCGCGGATATGAAACGAAGGACAGCTCAGGTGTTTCTAAAGAACAGCAGGAAAATGGCCGTATCCGGCGGCCGTATGGTGAAATGGAAAGGTGTGGTGGCGAGCATCGCCCCATTCGTTGCCGGATTTTTCAGCGCCGGGCTTGCGGGCATTGGCCTGGTCGGCGGGGCGCAAGCGGCGCCCTGCACCGTCGCGGGGAATGGCGCATTTGTCGTCAACAACCAGAACAACACGGCAGGATGCGAAATTGCGCCCGCCGCTGTTGGTGCGGTTATCGGCAATTCGACCATCTACAATACCGGGTTTCTGGTTTTTAGCCAGTCCACCCCGCGCACGATGAAAATCCTTGGCGACATTACTACGACCCTCAAGGGCAGCGTGGGCATCACGGCCTACAACACGAATACCGCTAATACATCGACATTCGACGCAGCCGGCCACACGATCAACCTGACAATTGCCAACACGGATGCGAATGCGGCCACCGGCGATCCGATCGTCAAGATGGGCGTGAACGCCAGTCACGGATCGAGGGTCGAAATCGGCACCCTCAACCTGGTCATGGACAACCTGCCGACGGGACCGGGTTGGCGGGATATGTATGAGCATTACGGGGTCGTTGTCGGATCTTCGGCCAATGCGGGCGAAACCGCCACCACGAATGGCACCTATTCCCGTGCTGTTTTCGACAACCTGAATATCACGATGCAGTCCGGCAACCACTACCTGTTCAGCCCATACCCGTTGCTGAACGGCATCCGCGTCATTCAAGGCGCCGGTCAGAGTGCTGGCAATGGCTCATCCGGCTATGTCGAGGTTCGCGACAAGCTAGTTCTTGACCTGCGTGCAGCAAACAACGACGCAATCGGTATTTATATTTCCGGCGGCGACGCGCAGGTTCATTTGCACGATAGCGACATTACAATAGTCAGCCAATCCGCACGCGCCAACGCCATTCGGCTGGGCAAGGAGCGCCCCATCGGAACAGGTGTCGGAAAATTGTTTTCAACCGGCAATATGGTTCTGGACACAACCGCCGCACCGCGTGACGCCGCCATTGACATCATCTGGCAGGGCGCATTGCTGGATGCGAATGCTGATACGGCCACCACCACGATTCGCGCGGCCGGTCAGGCATTGTCGGTCAGCGGAAACGCCGATCAAGCCACTGCGCAGACTGTCACCAAATTCAATAATCTTGTCGCGACAACCACATCTGCAACCGCCGATCTGATTGATGTCGGCGCCAATCAGGCAGACTATCAATTGCAGGTTCGCGGCGCGGCCAGCGATCTGACCGCCAGTGCAGGCGGCTATATCATCGACATTGCCAGCAACAGCAATGTGACGATGGACTTTTCGCAGGGCCGAATGCAAGGTCTGACCCGTATTCTGAGTGGTTCCAGCCTTGATCTGAAGGTCGCTGACGGCGCAACATGGCAGCTTGCCACTGCTGGCGCAGAGCAAACATCGTCCTTTACGACGCTGAACCTTGTCAATGCGCATCTGATCGCCCATAATCAGGACAACAGCCTCGCATCCTATATCCTGCAAGGCAATGTTCTGAACAGCCAGTCCGAAATCGACCTGTCGAATGATGTCGCTGGCGATGTCCTGACCATTCAGGGCAATTACACCACCGGCGGCGGCATGTGGTTGATGGATGCGCTGTTGACCGGAACCGGGCTGGTTGCGGATGGCGGCAATACGGTATCGGATACGGTTGTCATTACCGGCGATACGATCGACCGGGGTTATGACTGGGTCTGGATCAATAATCTGGCGACCGACGATCCTACCGGATTGGAATCCTATAAGCTGATCCATGTCGGGGGCGCCAGCAATGGCGAGTTCCTGTTGCAGCGCCGTGTTGTCAAAGGTGCATATGAATATCTGCTGAACAAGCATGCGGATGGCTCCTGGTATCTGGAAAGCGTCGATCTGAAGGGCGCGACCGGCGACACAGGTGCGACGGGTGATACTGGCGCAACGGGCGACACCGGT
>JAUNTL010000157.1 GCA_030538705.1 Paracoccus sp. (in: a-proteobacteria)
AGCCGGAACAGCACGTCAAAGACCACCACCGGGCGGGCATTGCCCAGATGCGCGCGGTCATAGACGGTCGGGCCGCAGGCATAGACGCGGATATTATCGGCCCGGATCGGGACAAAGACCTCTTTGGCCCGGGTGCGTGAATTGGTCAGCCGGATTTCGACCATGGGTCCCCCTTGCGGGGTTCCGGTCGCAGCACCTTTCCCCGCATGAAATGCGTCAGCGGAAAATGCAGGTGATGATGCAGCTTGCGAACATGGTCCCCCGCTTAGCGCATCGCTGCCGCGCTGCCAAGCGCGAACCGTTAGCGCACGCAGCCTTGCCGCCCCGGACGCAGGGGCCTATGCAGGCCGGGCAAGGACCGGCCAAGGAGAAGCAGATGCCCGCGCCCAAGGATTTCAATGACCGCATGCTGTCGCTGGGCCTCGCCCGTGTTTCCGAGGCGGCCGCCCATGCCTCGGCCCGGCTGATCGGGCGCGGTGACGAAAAGGCCGCCGATCAGGCCGCCGTCAACGCCATGCGCGACCAGCTCAACCTTTTGGATATCAAGGGGGTCGTGGTCATCGGCGAGGGCGAGCGCGACGAGGCGCCGATGCTGTTCATCGGCGAAGAGGTCGGCAACGGAAACGGCCCCGAGGTCGATATCGCGCTTGACCCGCTGGAAGGCACCACCCTGACCGCCAAGGATATGCCCAACGCGCTGACCGTGATCGCCATGGCGCCGCGCGGCACGCTGCTGCACGCGCCCGATGTCTATATGGACAAGCTGGCCGTCGGGCCGGGTTATGCGCCCGATGTCGTCAGCCTCGATATGACGCCGACCCAACGGGTCGAGGCGCTTGCCCGCGCGCAGGGCGTGACCAACAGTGATATTACCGTCTGCATTCTGGAACGCCCCCGCCACGAAGATCTGATCGCCGAGGTCCGCGCCACCGGTGCGGCGATCCGGCTGATCACCGATGGCGATGTCGCCGGCGTCATGCATTGCGCCGAGCCGGAGCTGACCGGCATCGACATGTATATGGGTTCAGGCGGCGCGCCCGAGGGGGTGCTGGCGGCCTCGGCGCTCAAATGCATGGGCGGGCAGATGTGGGGCCGGCTTTTGTTCCGCAACGACGACGAACGCGGCCGCGCCGCCAAGGCCGGGATTACCGATCTGGACCGGATCTATTCGCGTGACGAAATGGTGACGGCGGATGTGATCTTTTCGGCGACCGGGGTCACCAACGGCTCGATCGTGCGCGGGGTCCGGCGCGAGCCGAAGTTCATCGAAACCGAGACGATCCTGATGCGCTCAAAAACCGGATCCGTCCGGCGCATGATCTATCGCAACCCGATCCGCTGAGGCAGGCAGCCGGGGTCCGGGGGCACGCCCTCTGGCACCGGCCCGCCATTCACCCGTCAGGCATATTCCCGACCGGATGGCCCGTCAGGATCAAAGGCGCCGCGCCATCTGAATCCGCGGCCCATCCGGGTGTCTGCGAACCGGATATCCCTCCGCTCCGCGCCCTTCATTGCGCCCGCGCCGGTCCTTTGCCTCATGTGCCGAGCATGCGCGCGGATATAGGGGCGGGCCAAGGTAAAGGTTGAGGTGCAGTATCCTTGCATCCGCGCGCATGAGGCGACCGCGCTGCGCAGGCTTGTCAGGGCCGTCTTGCATCGCCGGGCCCGCGGGTGTTGTGCTGCGTCCGGCGGCGGAGCGGCGCTAATGTGGCGTCTCGCATCCCCGCGCGCGAGGATACGCTGGGCGACGGTGGCCGTCCTCTGAATATCGTGCCCTTGCATCCCCGCGTGCGTGGATACGCTGAGGTGAAGCCGTTGGAGTGGACCCGGTCTGACCTTGCATCCCCCCCGCGCCAAGGGTCCTATGCCACGCAGAGGCCGTCCTCGTGGATCTTACCCCCCGCGCGCTGGCCAAGGGCCACAGGTCACCGCAGCCGTTTTAACCTGCTGACTTGCATCTACGCACGCGCAGGCCGAACGGCTGGAAAACCAGAACGGAAATGACGCGGGACCTTGCATCCCGGCATGCGGGGACCAAGGCCGTGACCCGGCCCCAACACAGTGGCCGCGATGCGATGAACCGGGGCGGGCGGCCGCGGCATTGCGGCGCAGGGATGAAGACAGCCGCATCGCCTCCCGCGCCGGCCGGCCGTCATCGCCCGCCCCGGCCGTATTGCCGGCTGCGGCAGGCCGCGCTGCCCTGACTGACTTGCCGCACCCCCTGCCCTTGCACCCGGGCCGGCCTTGGCGCATTGACGGAGCATGAGCGATTTCCTGAACGTCTCCCATTCCCTGAGCGGTCGGCGCTGGGTCGGCCCCGGCGACGAGCAGACCCGCCGCGCGGCGGCGCTGGCGCAAAGTGCCGATCTGCCCCTGCCGGTTGCCCGCATCCTTGCCGAACGCGGCATCGAGGCCGCCGAAGTCGCGGGCTTTCTCGCCCCGACCCTGCGCGATATGCTGCCCGATCCGCTGAACCTGCGCGATATGGCGCCTGCGGCCGAGCGGCTGGTTACGGCCCTGCGCGGCCGTGAACGCGTCGCGATATTCGCCGATTACGATGTGGATGGCGGTGCTTCAGCGGCCCTGCTGCTGGACTGGCTGCGCGGTCAGGGACATGATGCGACACTATATATTCCCGATCGCATCGACGAAGGGTATGGCCCCAACGCCCCGGCGATCGCGGCGCTAGCCGCCGCGCATGATCTGATTGTCTGCGTTGATTGCGGGACGCTTTCCCATGATGCCCTGGCCGCCGGATCGGGTTGCGATATCATTGTGCTGGACCATCATCTGGGGGCCGAGACCCTGCCCCCCGCGCTGGCGGTGGTGAACCCTAACCGTATGGATGAGGATGGCAGCCTTGGCCATCTTTGTGCGGCGGGGGTGGTGTTTCTGACGCTGGTGCAGGCCGGGCGCGTGCTGCGCGGGCTGAACCTGCCGGAACCCGCGCTTTTGCCGATGCTGGATCTGGTGGCGCTGGCGACGGTGGCCGATGTCGCGCCGCTGACCGGCGTCAACCGCGCCTTTGTCCGTCAGGGGCTGGCGGTCATGGCCCGGCGCGCGCGGCCCGGACTGGTCGCGCTGTCGGATGTCGCGCGGCTGGACAGCGCGCCGGGTGCCTTTCACCTCGGCTTCATGATCGGGCCGCGCGTCAATGCCGGCGGCCGGGTCGGGCGCGCTGATCTGGGCGCGCTGTGCCTGAGCGCGACGGATGAGACCACCGCCCGCAGACTGGCCGGGCAGCTGGACGAGTTGAACCGCGACCGCCGCGCCATCGAGGCCGCCGTCCGTGACGAGGCGCTGGCGCAGGTCGAGGCACGTGGCGACACCACGCTGTCATGGGCAGCGGGCGAGGGCTGGCACCCCGGCGTCGTCGGCATCGTCGCCGCCCGCGTCAAAGAGCGCAGCAACCTGCCCTCGGTCGTGATCGGGATCGAGGGCGGGATCGGCAAAGGCTCGGCCCGTTCGGTCGAAGGCGTCGATCTGGGTCGTGCCGTGCAGCGGCTGGCCGACGAGGGGCTGATCACACGCGGCGGCGGGCATCGCATGGCGGCCGGGCTGACCGTCGCGGCGGATGGGATTGCGGCCGCCATGACCCGTCTGGCCGAGATGATCGCGCCAGAGCTGGGGGCGCGCAGTGGTCTGGGCGATCTGCGGATCTCGGGGCTGATCGAGCCGGCAGCAGCGACGCCCGAGCTGATGGAGATGATCGAGCGCGCCGGCCCCTTCGGACAGGCCGCCCCCGCCCCGCGCTATGCGCTGTCGGATCTGATCCTCGACAGCGCCGCGACCATGGGTGACGGCCATCTGCGCGCGGCCTTTCGCATCGCAGGACAAAAGCCGCTTGAAACCGTCGCATGGGGCGCGATGGCCGGGCCTCTTGGCCCCGCTCTTTTATCTGCACGCGGGCGGCGCTTTCATATCGCGGGCAAGCTGGAACTGTCGCATTGGGGCGGCCGTGCCCGCGTTCGTTTGCGGCTGGATGATGCCGCGGCGCTGTGATATTTTTTTCACGGCGGCGAAGTTTTCGGCTTGCAGCCCGCGCGCGGCTGACCTAAACACCGCTCCACGCCACGGGGCACAACGCCCCGGCGGCCGCAAGGCCGGCCCGTTCGTCTATCGGTTAGGACGCCAGGTTTTCAACCTGGAAAGAGGGGTTCGATTCCCCTACGGGCTGCCACTTTATCTCAGAAAGCATTGTGATTATTGAACTTTCTGTGGAAAGTGTCCCACGCTTTTGCGCCCGTGGGACACCTCGATTATTTCTGGCTGCTTCCGCGCGGTCGAAGCTGACCTTCGTCATGCGCGCTTGCCGCAATGCGGTCCAGCGACAATGGCGAGGGCGATGTCTCCCGCCCACTTCTGGTTCGGCCCACTCGCTGTAGAATCCTGCTGAAGCAGGCGCCGTGTCGATCCGGGCGCGTGGCGATGAAGCATGTCGATGACGGCCTTGCGTTCTGCGTGGCCGTCGGCCCTGGTGATGTCGGCCTGCACGATGAGGTCTGATCGGTTCTCCATCAGGCTATGCCCCATGAAGCACAGCATGGCCCCGGCACCGGGGGACTTCTTGAACAGCCGAGCCTCCGGATCGGTCGTCGAGGCATAGGTCGCGTTTGACCGTCGTTCACCTCGAAAGTCGACTTCGAAATTGCGGTGGCGGCGTGTGGGGCGGGGCATCGGTTCAGGCTCGACGGTGGGCTGGTCAGGGCGGGACGTGGGCGGCGCACTGCTATCTGGCGGATCGCCCGGATCATCGCCGCCGTCGGAGGTCGCTCTTTCCTTCGGCTGGAAGCTCTTCATCGAAGCCCGGACCTTCACCAGGGTGCCATCGACCGAGAAGTGATCGTCCGACAGCAGAGGTGCCACCTCGCGATGCGCCAGGATGGCGGCCATGACCTTGCGCGACATGTCCGTGGTCAGCAGCCGGTCGCGGTTCTTCGTGAACACGGTCGGGACCC
>JAUNTL010000158.1 GCA_030538705.1 Paracoccus sp. (in: a-proteobacteria)
CGTTCACGCCGCGTCGCGCTCGCCCTCGCCGGAACCGCTGTTCTCGGCCTTGCCGCCTGCCGCGAGGAGCAGACCGACGCCGCCGCCTTCCCCGATGTCGAAAGCTGCATTACCGAGGCACAGCGCGGCTCGTTGTTCTTTACCGAGGCCGATTGCCGCGCCCAGTTCGCCGAGGCACAACAGATTCACGAGGAAACCGCCCCGCGCTATGCCTCGCTTGAACTATGCGAACAGGAACATGGCGCGGGCAATTGCGGCGGCGAACAGTCGGCGCAGGGTGGTTCAGGCGGCAGCTCGATCTTCATGCCGCTGCTGATGGGCTATATGATCGGCTCGATGCTGGGCGGGCGCGGCGGTGTGCAGTCGCAGCCGCTGGTGCGTAATGCGCAGGGTGGTTTCTCCAACCCGGCCGGCACGCAGAGCTTTGCCTCGAACCGCGGGACCGGCAAGGTTGCCGGCAATACCTTTACGCGCGGCCCGACGACGATGGGCCAGCCCCCGATGAGTGCGGCCCAGGTCGCGCAGCGTGGTGGCTTTGGCGCCTCGTCAACGGCACGTGGCGGTGCATCGCGCAGCTCGGGCGGCTGATCGGCGCGGCGGCAAAGGCTCTGCCCGCGCCGCCGTCCGGTTACCGCGCCCGGCTCAGACCCCGGGCAGCCGCCCTGCCGCCGGCGCGGCGGGGGCCGGGGCCGGCAGATCGTGAAACAGCCAGCGCGAGAATGTGCTGTCCGATACCCGGCGCAACGCCCAGACAATCAGCGCCGTTGCCGCAATGGCAAAGATGACGCGTCCGACCAGCACCACAACGATATCGGCCCCGACCGCCATCACCAGCGCCGTATCCTCGATCACGCTATGGGCAAAGCCCATGAATACGCAGGAAATGAACACCTGCCGGGGCGGCACCGCGCCTGAACGTGCCTCGCGGATCAACAGCCCGCCGCCATAGGAAATCCCCAAAAACAGCCCGACCGCCGTCAGTTGCGCCGCCTCGCCCCGGATGCCGGCCAGCCGCAAAACCGGCGCCAGCGCACGCATCAGCGCAGCCATCACCCCGGTCCGCCGCATCACCTCCATCGCCCAGAACAGCACGATCAGGATCACCAGCATCCACAGCATCGTCTCGGCCAGCCCGGTCAGAAATCCGGCCCAGCCGGTATTCGCACTCATCGGCACCCATGGCGGATCAAGCGGCGATGACAGCCAGCCCGTTGCCGCCAGAATCTGATGCAGCAGAACCGCAAAAACGGCGCCGCCGCCGACGCGCAAAATGGTCGACACCAGAATACCCGGCCCGGCCCGGCGGATGATCTTCTGTTCGATCGGCAGGGCATGGGCAAACAGCAGCAGCGACGACATCACGGTCATGTCGCCGACTGTCAGGCTGTCCAGCGGCACAAGAACAAAGATCAGCGGGATCGCCCCCCAGATCCCGACCAGCATTCCCGTCAGCCATGCCAGCGCCAGTTCCGGCGGCAGGCCGAAAAGCGCCATAAGAGGCTCCAGCACAGGGGAAACCGCGGTGATCACGCCCATCCGTGACAGCACCTCGGTCGCGATGGTCACGGGGATGATGATCCGCGCCAGCTCCCAGTATATGACCAGCGATTGCACGGTCAGTTCACGGATCTGCGACAGTCGCATCATGACGCCCTCTGGTTTCGGTCCGCCACAGCTCTAGACCAGACGGGCGCCGCTTTGCGGTCAAAGATTGCGCAAAATTGCAATTTTATTGCATGTTGAAAAGACCATGGACCGCATTGACCATAAACTTCTGGATCTGCTGCAACAGGATGCCGGACGCACCAACGCCCAACTGGCCGAGGCCGTTGGTCTGTCGCCCTCCAGCTGTCTGCGCCGCATCCGCCGCCTGCGCCAGTCCGGCGTCATCGCACGCACCGTCGCCATCCTCAGCCCCGCCCGTGCCGGGCGCCGGCTGCTGCGCGCACTCGTCACGGTCGAGCTGAAACTGCATGGCGAGCATCACATGCGCCGCTTTCTTGAACTGGCATCCGCTGAACCGGCGGTCAGCCATGCCTATGCCGTCACCGGCGAAACCGATGTCGTGCTGATGTTCAGCCTCTTCGACATGGAAGAGTTCGACGCGATCTGTGACCGGCTGTTTCGCGACAACACCAATGTCGCGCGCTTCTTCACCATGATGGTAATACGGACCGCCAAGGAGGAAACGGCAATCCGCCTGTGATCCGCGCCGCGCCAAACGAAAGACGGCGCCCCACGGGGCGCCGTCTTTGTCGTCAAGCCGTCAGGCAGGGTCTCAGACCGCGCCCTTGATGAAGTTCACGGCATCGCCGAAGGTCTGGATGGTTTCAGCGGCATCATCGGGAATCTCGATGCCGAATTCTTCCTCAAACGCCATGACCAGCTCGACCGTGTCCAGCGAGTCGGCACCCAGATCGTCGATGAACGAGGCGGATTCGACCACCTTGTCCTCATCCACGCCGAGATGCTCGACAACGATTTTCTTCACGCGATCAGCGATATCGCTCATGTCTCTTCCTCATGTTCACGGGCCTTGGCCCAAGGTTTGCGGACAAGCCGCGACAGCCTAGGACATGACGCCCGCTGGCCTTGATCCGGGCATATAGCACCCAAAGCGGCCCATGCAACCCGTTTCAGGCGCAAATACCCACGCGCCCGAAAGCCGGCCACAGACGCCGCAACGTTATTACAGCATGGCCATCCCGCCGTTGACATGCAACGTCGCGCCGGTGACGTAACCGGCTTCGGGGCTGGCAAGATACAGCGCAGCCGCCGCAATATCGCCGGGCGCGCCCATGGTGCCGGCGGGAATCTGCTTCAGGATCGCCCCCTTCTGGTCGTCGTTCAGCTTGTCCGTCATGGCGGTGGCGATAAAGCCGGGGGCAATACAGTTCACCGTGATGCCGCGGCTCGCGACCTCATAGGCCAGCGATTTCGACATCCCCACCAGACCGGCCTTGGCGGCGGCATAATTGCCCTGCCCCGGATTTCCGGTTGCCCCGACGACGCTGGTGATATTCACGATCCGCCCCCAGCGGGCCTTCATCATGCCCCGCAGCACCGCACGGCTCAGCCGGAAGGCCGAGGTCAGATTGACCTCGATGACCTGCGTCCATTCCTCATCCGACATGCGCATGAACAGGTTGTCACGGGTGATCCCGGCGTTATTGACCAGAATATCGACGCCCCCCATCGCCTCGGCCGCCGCCTTGGGCAGCGCCTCGACGGCGGCAGCATTCCCCAGATCGGCCGTCAGCACATGGGCACGCTCGCCCAGTTTCGCGGCCAGTTCGGCCAAAGGCGCCTCGCGCGTGCCCGAAAGCGCCACCGTCGCGCCCGCCTGATACAGCGCCTCTGCCACGGCGCCGCCGATCCCGCCCGAGGCCCCTGTCACCAGTGCCCGCTTACCCGTCAGATCGAACATCAGCGATCCCTTTCATCTTCTGTCCAGAAATATCCTCGGGGGCGCGGGGGCAGACAGCCCCCGCATCCGCCCTCAGCCCTTCAGCGCGGGGATATCATCCGGCGCGCCGACATTCTTGACCGCCGCATCCTTCGCGATCCGCTTGATCATACCAGACAGCGCCTTGCCGGCGCCGATTTCCCAGAACTCTGTCACACCGGCATCGGCCAGAAAGCCGATAGATTCGCGCCAGCGGACGGACCCGGTCACCTGCTCGACCAGCAACCGGCGAATCGCGCCCGGCTCGATCACCGGCTCGGCGCGGACATTGGCGATCAGCGGCACGGCCGGCGGCTGGATCTCGACGGCCGCCAGCGCATCCGACATCGCCGCCGCCGCCGGCTGCATCAGCGCACAGTGGAAAGGGGCGCTGACCGGCAGCATCAGCGCGCGCTTTGCGCCACGCGCCCGGGCCAGTTCCGCCGCGCGTGCGACCGCGTCCTTATGCCCCGAAATCACCACCTGAGCCGGGTCATTGTCATTGGCCGCCTGACAGACCTCGTCACCGGCCGCCTCGCGGGCGATCTCGTCCACGGTGGCGAAATCCAGCCCCAGAATGGCCGCCATGGCCCCGACGCCGACCGGCACCGCATCCTGCATCGCCTGCCCGCGCAGGCGCAGCAGCCGTGCCGTATCCGCCAGGCTGAACGCCCCGGCCGCACAAAGCGCCGAATACTCGCCCAACGAATGGCCCGCGACATAATCGGCATCGGCGATGCTGATCCCCTCGCTTTCCAGCGCGCGGAATGCCGCCATCGAGGTCGCCATCAGCGCCGGCTGGGCGTTACGGGTCAGTGTCAGCTCATCGGCATGACCCTCCCAGATCAGCGCCGACAGCTTTTCGCCAAGCGCCTCGTCGACCTCGCGAAAGACATCCATTGCGGCGGGATAGGCCTGGGCCAGTTCGCGGCCCATGCCGATGCTCTGGGCGCCCTGACCGGGGAAAACGAATGCGCGCATGATCCTGCCTTTCCTTGTGCTTTCGCCCGTCCTAGCGCGGCACAGGGGCAGCGGCAACAGAAAGGGGCGCGGACCCTGCGGCCCGCGCCCCCTGAGCGTCCGGCAGGCAGGATCAGCCGACCAGTTCAAGCCCCGAGAAGAAAAAGGCGATCTCGCGCGCCGCCGATTCGGCGCTGTCCGAGCCGTGAACCGAGTTCTCGCCCTTGGAGATTGCGAAATCCTTGCGGATGGTGCCCTCGGCGGCCTCGGCCGGATCGGTGGCGCCCATCACTTCGCGGTTCTTGGCAATCGCGCCCTCGCCTTCGAGAACCTGCACGACGACCGGCTCCGAGGCCATGAATTCGCACAGTTCGCCATAAAACGGACGTGCGGCATGCTCGGCATAGAACTGCCCGGCCTGGGCAGGCGTCAGATGGATGCGCTTGGAGGCGACGACGCGCAGGCCGGCATCCTCGAACTTGGCAACGA
>JAUNTL010000025.1 GCA_030538705.1 Paracoccus sp. (in: a-proteobacteria)
TTCCGTCGCCTCTTCCGATCCACGCATCGCCACCTCCGTCCGTGCAGTGGTGCCGATGAATGATGAACCATGTTCCTCGATGGACGTCGAGGAAAGAGTCTTTCAGCGGCCTGTTAGGTGGAGAGGGGCCCATACTACGCTCGTGGCGCCTATCGGCCGTAAGACCGGGCTGGCCGGTTTCGCGAGGTGGCATTTGATCTCAAGAAGCGCCGAAAGCGTGACGCAGGCATGCAACAGGCTCGGAAAGCTGCGCCCAAGGGTCGCTGGAAGCACAAATGATCTCATTGTCGGTCTCTGGTGCAATGCGTAGCGTTTCGGTGCTTGCCATGCTTTGGTCAGCCTCCTACTCTGAAAGGATACAAAAAATTATTGCCCCAAATTTTTTTGGTATATTCTATGTTTGACCTGACCCGAATTGAGGGAATATCCCCCATGCGGCCAGAGTTGGGGCACTCCCCCTCGGTCGTGTCGGATCAGTTGAGGGACGTGTTGTTTGGCTGTGGGAAGGACGGCAGTTTCGCCGTTCTGGATGCGGCCTCTCTGGACGGCCTGCCCGAATTGCTGAGCGCTTCGGAACTGGAGTGCGAATGTCTTTTTCGCGGCAAGGCGGCAGAGGAACTGGGCGCCGTTGCGCCTTGGCTCGTCAGGCTCGAACCCGAAAATATGCTGACGCGCCGGCTTTTCACTCTCGGTCCGGCCCCGTGGCACCTTTGGGGCAAGATTTCGGGAAGCTATCTGAGATTTGACGGCAGTTGCCGTGATCTTGCCGCGCACCTGCGGCGTTTCACCCGCCTGCCGGACCAAGACGGAAAATGGTATTATTTCCGGTATTGGGATCCTGCCGTCATGGCGGTCATCCTGAACAACCCCACAGAGAGCCTGTCTGGGCGTTTTCTGGAACCTCTGTCAGCCGTGACGGCCCTATTCGCGAACCGAAGCACGGCGCTACATCTCCGGCGGCGCAATAAATGCGATGAACACGGGCATATGCCGATCCGGCTAACCCCGGAATTTCAGGCGCTGCTGGCGGCCGCGTCGGAAAGCCGTTTTGACGACAAGCTGCGTCGACATCTCGCCCGTCATGATCCAAGTTTCTCTCGATTGCCGGATGATGAGCAGATTGTTAAAGTTAAGCAGGCCGTCACGGCAGCAGAATTTTACGATATTCGCATCGAGGCCGCCGTGGCGAGGTTCGCAAGAATTTACCTGACGGCCCCGCCGGCATTGTTTTCCATGCAACCGGTGCGCGACATTATGACCTCTCCTCGGCATGAAATGGATCGCGTCGGGGATTTGGCACGCTATTGCAGGATGAATCCATGAACGAGATCGTTGACGAATCCAAGGAAGCCGACGAATTCTCTGTAACGCATCAACGTGGCGAGATATGCCTGCCCTGTCAGGAGGGAAATCTGTTCCGGCTGAGCCTTCCTGGTGGCGCAAGCTGTCCGTTTACCCTGATGGCCGAGGTTGGCGGCAAATGCTCGCCAAACCTACCCGAAAATCAGGGCTATATGCTTCCCAACGATCTGATCGGGACCTCCGGTGCCCTGAATTTTCTGGTCAACGGCCGCCCTTATCGGATCACCGATGATGTGCGCGGGCTTGGCAATGTCTCCCGGCCGCAGGACGTGAGATCTCATGTCATCATGGACCCCCTGCCGCCGCTGCCCCCCCGCCCCGCATGGCTGGATCAGCCGCCGTTGGTGCCCATCGGACGATCATCTATGCGTCCGGCGCACCGGCACGGGTCCATCCCGCGCGGTCACGAATATAACGCGCTCGACGCGATATCCGAGGACAGGGCCAGGGCAGCAGGTGCCCCGCCGGACTGGGACAGCGGAACCTTGCCAGCGATGCCGTCCGATCCCATCGTCATGGTCGTCGAACCGCCTGTCGGTCTTGGTGCGGTCCCCCCCGAGGGCGAGTATGATGTCGCGACCATGCCCGACGCGCTGGTCAACTACTTTGTCGCCACCATCTATGCGCTGACGAGCGATCTTCCGGGGGATGTCACACGGTCCGGGGTCGACGCCATACTGCAAACCAGAAACATGCTTGCGGATGGCAATAACCGGCGCTTTCTTCGGGAAATGGTCGGAGCGAGGTTGAGTATCGTAGGCGCAGCTGGTCGCCGTTGTCTTATCTATCAGGTCGGGCCATGGAAATCGGGTCATCTCTGGTACCGTCAGCGGAACCAGTATGGCCGAACCGGCTTTGGCAATATCAGGGTTTCAGCCATGAATATTGTCGTCCAAGGGATGGGCAGGAATATCGCAGACGGTCTGCGCGGGATGAGCGGACGCGCGGGAGCTATCGGAATGGTTTTCGCGGTCGGCTTCGACATTGCCGAATATATCGCAAATGATGGCGAGAAGTTTTTGTCTGATCTGCTGATTTCGATCGGCTTCACCTTGGCCAATGCGGCACTTTCCATCGTCGTCGGAGCAATGATTGCGACGGCGTCTATCGCGCTTGCGGCCGCCGCCGGTCTTACCCTGGCGCCGATGGTGATTGTCGGCATCGGCATCGGGGCCGTTGTCGGTGTCGGTTTTGCGATAAACCGCATCATCGGACTCAGCGGTCTGAAAACATCAGTTCAGGAGTTTGCCAGAGGGGTGAAGTGGTATGACAATATCTGGAAATCCGGGATGACCGATGCGGAAATCTATGAAGGCATGATGATTGCGCCATGACAAAACCCGCGCCGAGATGGGCTGACAACCCTAAGCTGCCAATCGGCGTCAATTTATACAAGGCATTGGCGCTGTTCGTCGTGTTACAATGTTTTGGCCCCGCAGCCTGGTCCGCTATGATCGTAGGGCTTGCTTCGGGCTGGCAGGGGCGCGGCTTTCTCATGTTTCTTGTACTCTGGATGGCGCCGCTCGTTCCTGCTGCGGTTATTCTGGCATTGGCGTTATTGCGAGCGACGCCAATTTGTCGATTGATTAGCACGACGGGTTACTTGTTCCTCAGGAGCTTTATTGTCGGATTCTGCGTTCTGGGTATTGGCCTTGCCTATGGCAGCAGCAGTTTTTTTCCTTGCGTTTGGGCTACGATTATCGGAATTGCCGGGATCGAGATCTATGCTTGGCTCAATATCCGCCAGATGTCAGACCAAAAGATCATCAAGCAGATGAAAGGTGCCTTTTCTGACATCGACGAAAGCGGCAGATTTCAGCTGCTGACACATGGTCCCGGCCTATCGGAAGACGAGATGTGGCTGAAGGGCGGTGTCCAATTCCGGCTGTTTTCGGCGCTGGCTCTGTTGTCACCTTTCCTGTTTGCCCTTGCCGTTACAGGTCGGGGTGATGCCATGGCGGGGCCGATCATGGTGGCGATCGGCCTGGTAATCTATTTTCTGGCCGTGGGTACCTGGGCCGGTCATTACGCCCTTCGGCGTGCGATTAAGTTGCGGCTTGCTGGCAGTTTCTGAAGGTCCAAGGCTGCGCGTTTCCCAAGGCTCCAGACCCGCTGTAGAAGTTGATCCTACCGGGAGACTGGCAGAGATAAGGGGTGGTTGGGGAAAGCTGAACAGGTCAGATAAGTGGCTTTTCTGCTCGACAGCAGCATGATGCTGCGAGAGGGGAGGTCATGGCAATACGGCCGCGTCGGCAGCCGAAACTGCTGCTAGATTCTGAACTCATAAATTGGTTTCCCCTTTTAGTTTATGCATGCTTCACTTCTGACCATGGAGGAGAGCATGGCCCGTTTTGATCTGACTGACTTCGAGTGGGGGCTGATCCAACCGCTTTTGCCCGATAAGCCGCGCGGAGTGGCCCGGGTCGATGACAGGCGGGTGCTCAAGGGCATTTTCTGGGTGGCTCAGGACCGGCTCGCCCTGACGCGACCTGCCCGGGCGCTATGGCCCTCACACCACCACCTACAACCGCTTCAACCGCTGGGCGAAGGCGGGTGTGTGGGTGCAGGTCTTTGAAACCCTTTCAGAAAAATCCCCGGACGGCATGCAGTTCATCGACAGCTCCATCATCCGCGCCCATCAGCACGCGGCCTCGGGCAAAAAGGGGACGAAGATCACGCCATCGGCCGTTCTCGTGGCGGATTAAGCACGAAGATCAACGCCATGGTGGATCATCGCGGCGTGGCCGGTGACAATCACGCTCTCGCCGGGACAGGCCTCCGATAAGGCGGCGGTCGGCGATCTGCTGGCGGCCCATCCTGCACCCGGCGATGTGGTCGCCGACCGCGACTACGACGCCCGCGCGGTGCTGGAGTTGATCGCAGCCCGCGGCGGGCGCGGACATATCCCCACCCAGCGCGATAGAAAGGTCCAACGCTCCGTCGCCCCGGGGCTCTATCGCCTGCGAAGCCTCGTCGAGCGATACTTCAACAAACTCAAACACTTCCGACGAATCGTCACACGATACGAAAAATCCGCACGAAACTATCTCGCAGCCGTACTCCTCGCCTCAACCAGACTAGGGATGCGGGTTTATGAGTCCGCTTCCTAGTCACCGGCCCCGGTCCTGTGCCGGGCGGATCTGATCTGGCCGCAGATGGCCTTGTGCCGCCCCGATCGCCTCAACCCTTCTTGCGGCTTGCGCGGTTGCCGACCGTGACCAGCAGATCGGCGCGGCGGATCGCCTCGGACAGGATGCGCGCCGGGATCTGATCGAGCCGCATCTGCGGATCCCCGAGGCAGAGCGCACCGGCCCGCCCCTGCCCGCCCGCACCGGGATAGTTCCGCACCCCGGCATCAAAGATAAAGCCGATCCCTGACAGGCTCATCTCGAACTCGGAATGAAATCCGGCCCGCCAGCCGGTCGCCCGGGCGACGCCCACCAGCTCCGTCCCCGAAACCCATCGCCCACCCGTCACCGCCATCTCGCGGCCCGTCATTTCGTCTGGCGCAGGACGAAAGATCTCGCGCCCTGCCTGAAGAAAGGGCTGGGTGATTCCGGCAAGTTCCAGTGCCACGCGCCAGCGGCGGGCGATCTCCGGCGCCGATTCGACGGGGTGCCACAGCAAGATCTGGTCATCATCCCGCATCGGCCGGACCGTGGCGTCAGACAGCCGCCAGATCAGCCCATCGCCATCGCGATCCGGCAGCGCCGTCAGCAGGCTGGCCCCGTCATCCTGCGCGATCTGCCAGATCAGCGCCCGCGCCAGCTCCCATCCTTCGGCGCGTTCCGGCCCGAACCGCGCCCGCCACAGCGCCGAAATCATCGGCCGGGGCTGGGCCAGCAGCCCCTCGACCGCCTGTCTGAAGGGCAGCGCAAGCGCCTTGTCGAGCGGCGCGTCGAGATCAAGCAACCGCCCGGGCCTTTCGGTCAGCGCCGCTGCCACCTGACCGCGCATCCGGTCGAGTTTTTTCTTTACCCCGGCATGGCGACAGGCGGATGTGACGGCACGCAGCGCGGCAATGGCCGGGGCGCGCGGTTCGGCCAGCGTCATATGACCCAGCCGGATCGCAAGGGATTGCGAGGGCATGGATTTCGCCCCGGGGTCGGGCGCGACCACCGCGCGCGCCCACAAGGTTCCGATCCCGTCGCGGCACCAGTCACAATCATGGGCCAGCCCGTAAAGCGCGGCCCGCCCGATCGCCATGCAATCATCGACGTGAAAGGCGCCGTCGGCCTTATAGGGCACATGGCCGGCCGCGATGTCGTCCAGACGCCCGGTGGCGCGGGCAAACAGGTCGCGGGCGAAATCGCCGTAACCCGGCGCCGCATCCAAAAGCGCGCGCAGCCGCAGCATCCCGTCGCCCTGAACCGCATAGAGATGTTGCACCCCCCGCACCAGCGGCAACAGCGGCGCGCGGGCCAGCAGTTCGGTCTCGGCCCGCGCCTCGGCTCCGCCCAGCCTGGCAATGATCGCGGCAAGGCAGATCACCTGCTCGGCCTCGTCACCCGTGAGGCGGGCGAGGATCAGATCATCCAGCGGTGTCCGCTGCCGCCGCAGCGCCGGGGCAAGCGCGTGCAGCGCCTGCACAGTCTGCGGCAGGGGTTCCTCGGTCAGATCATGCGCCGCGGACAGCAAAAGATGGGCCAGACGCCCGTCGCGCTGCTGCCCGGCGCTCTGGGGCAGCGCATTGGGTTCAGGCAGCCAGTGGCGATGCAGATGAACCAGTGCCGCGACGCAGGCGTCAAAGGATCCGGCATCCATCAGGCGCGGCCGGTCGTCAAATTCAACCTTAAAGGCCAGTGCCTCGCGCTGCCGGTCTGCCAGATCGTTCCCCCGGTTGCGCGCCAGCCATGCCGGCGCCAGCAGCCGCGCCCGCGCGCCCGCATCAAGCGTATCAATCAGCGCCCGCGCCTCATCATAGCCCGCCGCCGGCGCCACAGCACCCGTCAGCCAGTCGCGGATATGCGCCTCGGCCCCGCTCACCGCCGCAGGCGCGCGATCAGCGCCGAGGTATCCCAGCGGCCCCCGCCCATTGCCTGCACCTCGGCATAGAACTGATCAACAAGCGCCGTGACCGGCAGGCTGACGCCGATATCACCGGCCGCCGACAGGCAGATACCCAGATCCTTGCGCATCCAGTCGACGGCGAAACCATGGTCGAACCGGCCTTCGGCCATGGTCGTATGGCGGTTGTTCATCTGCCAGCTTCCGGCGGCGCCCTGGCTGATCACCTCGACCACATCGGCGATGTCCAGCCCCGACGCCTCGGCAAAGCGCAGCGATTCCGCCAGCGCCTGCACCAGACCTGCAATGGCGATCTGGTTGCACATCTTGGTCGTCTGGCCGGCGCCCGCCGCGCCCATCCGCCGGCAGACCCGCGCATAGGCCGCAATCACCGGGGCGGCGGCGTCGAAATCGGCCTGATCGCCGCCGCACATGACAGAGAGCTGCCCGCCCTCGGCCCCCGCCTGCCCTCCCGAGACCGGCGCATCGACATAGCCCAGGCCGGCCGCGCCTGCCGCCGCCGCCAGCTCGCGCGTGACGCGGGCCGAAACGGTGGTGTGATCGACAAAGACCGCCCCCGGCGCCATGCCCGCGAATGCGCCGCCCTCGCCCAGACAGACAGCGCGCAGATCATCGTCATTCCCGACACAGGCCATGACGAAATCCGCGCCTTCGGCGGCCTTTTGCGGGGTTTGCGCGCAGCGCCCGCCATGGCGCGCGACCCAGGCTTCGGCCTTGGCGGCACTGCGGTTATAGACGCAGACCTCATGCCCCGCCGCCGCCAGATGACCGGCCATCGGAAAGCCCATCACACCCAGTCCCAGAAATGCCACACGCGCCATTCGCGTCCCTCCTTGCCCGCTCCGGCCATTCGCGCGTTGAAAGCGCCCCGCGCATAGCCTACTACACAGGGCCAAGACACCACCCTGCGGCCGCGCGGTCAAGCAGGCCAAGATGCGAAGGAACCACCCCCGACATGCTGAGCCTGTTCCGCTGGATATTGCGGCTGACCATCGGCTTGATTGCGGGGATGGTCCTGGCGGGCATACTGGTATGGTATTTTGCGACCCGCTCGCTGCCTGATTACAACGCCAGCTATCAGGTCGCAGGCATCTCGGCCGCGGTCGAGATCGTGCGCTCGACCGAGAATGTGCCCCATATCTTTGCCCAGAGCGATGCCGACGCCTTTTTCGCGCTTGGCCTTGCCCATGCGCAGGACCGGCTGTTTCAGATGACCGTGCTGCGCCGGGCCGCACAAGGCCGGCTGGCCGAACTTTATGGAGAGCGCGCGGTGGCGGCCGATGATCTGGCCCGCCGGCTGGGCCTGATGCAGCGCGCGCGGGGCGATCTGGCGGCACAGGACGGGGCCACGCGGGCGGCGCTGGATGCCTATGCGGCCGGCGTCAATCAATGGATCGAGATCGTCAACCGCGATGCTTTGGGACGCGGCGCGCCCGAGTTCTTTCTGATGCCCGATGAAATCGCCTATTGGCAGCCGACGGATTCGCTGGCCATCCTGCGCCTTTATGCCGCCGCAAGCAGTCGCCAGGTGCCGGCCGAAGTTCTGCGCGCGCAGCTGTCTCTGGCCGATCCTGCGCGCGGACAGGAACTGGTTGCGGGGCTGGGCGAGCCTGAGATGCCGGCCTATGCCAGCCTTTTCGGCGCGGCGCGCGTCGCCATGGCCACACCCGCACCGGCCGAGGAATGGCCGCTGGATCTGGCGGGCTATCTGCGGCCCTTTGCCGGGCTGTCCGCGACCAGCTTTGCGGCCGAGGCGCAGCGCACCACGGCCGGGCGTCCGCTTCTGGCCAATGATCCGCAGGCGGCGCTGACCATGCCCTCGCTATGGTATCTGGCACGGCTCGAGCTGCAATCAGGCGATGTCATCGGCGCGACCATTCCCGGCATTCCGGCGGTGCTTTCGGGGCGCTCGGCCCGGCTGGCCTGGGGGATCGTTCCGGCACAGATCGACGATGCCGACATTTTTATCGAAGAGGTTCAGCCCGGCGATGTCGACCGCTATCGCGGCCTGAACGGCTGGCAGGATTTCACCACCCGGCGCGAGATCATCCGCGTCCATGACGGCACCGACCGCGCCATCACCCTGCGCGAGACCGAAAACGGGCCGGTTCTGGCCGCGACCTCTTTCGGGCTGAACTCGGTCATCCCGATCGGGCATGTCGCGGCCTTGTCATGGACAGGGCTGGCACCGGGCGACATGACGCTGAGCGCGATGGTCGGCATCATGACCGCCCCCGACCGCAACCGGGCCATCGCCGCGGCCGGCAACTGGGGGGCGCCGGCGGTGCGCCTGACGCTGGCCGATGAGGCCGGGATCAGTGAACGCCTGTTCGGCCGCATCCCCGAGCGCAGGCCCGAACATGCAACACTGGGCCGGATGCCGGTGCCGGGCTGGGTCGCGGCGAACCGCTGGCAGGGCGTGACCCCCGCCAACGGGCGCGACGAGACCCGCGACGGGCTGGATTTCACCGCCGGCACCCTGCCGCCGCTGCAAGGCGACCTGCCTTTGGGCTTTGATGGCGATATGGCGCTGCGCGAAGAGCGCCTGCGCCGCCTGCTGGCCGGGCGCGAGGTCCATTCCCGCGACAGTTTCATCGAGACCCAGCTGGATATCGTCAGCCCCGCCGCCCGCGCCCTGCTGCCGCTGATCGGCGCCGATCTGTGGTTCACCAGCGAACCCGCCGCACCCGGCACGCCCGAGCGGCAGCGTCAGGATGCGCTGCGCCTGCTGGCCGAATGGGACGGCGCGATGAGCGAACATCTGCCCGAGCCGCTGATCTATGCGGCCTGGCTGACCCATCTTCAGGACCGGCTGATCCGCGACGAGCTTGGCCCGCTGGCCGATCAGCTGACCTCGTTGCGGCCGGGTTTCATTGAACGGGTCTATCGCAATCGCGGCGGCGCGGCGGTGTGGTGTGACATCCGCCAGTCCGCGGCCGTCGAGACCTGCCCGATGCTGGCGCGTCAGGCGCTTGACGCCGCGATCCTTGATCTGAGCGGCGCTTATGGTCCCGATGTGACAAGCTGGCGTTGGGGCGATGCGCATGAGGCGGTCCAGACCCATCCTGCCCTTGGGCCGATCCCGCGTCTGGGCTGGATCGCCAACCTGCGCCAGTCGCTGTCGGGTGGTGATTCGACCCTCGCACGTGCGCCGATGTCAGGACAGGGCAGCCAGCCGTTTCGCGCGGTCAGCGGCGCGGGCTATCGCGGGGTCTATGATCTGGCCGATCCCGACAGCTCGGTCTTTATCATCGCCTCGGGCCAGTCCGGGCATCCGTTCTCGCGCCATTACGACGATCTTGCGGTGCGCTGGCGGCGCGGGGAATATATCGCCATGTCGCTCGACCCTGACCTTGCCCGCGCCGCCGCCGTCGGCGTCACCCGCCTGACCCCTGTCAGCCCCGGCGTGGCGCCATGACCCAGCCCGTTGCCAAAGGCGCGCCCGCGCCCGAAACTGTGCCCATGACCGCTGATCATCCCGCCCCCTCTGCCCCCGCGACGCCCGATGTGATCTGTATCGGCGCGATGCTGTGGGACGTGATCGGCCGCAGCCCGCGCGCCATGACACAGGGGCAGGATGTGCCGGGCCGTATCCGCCATATCCCCGGCGGTGTGGCGCTGAATGTCGCGATGGCCATCCACCGCTGGGGGATGACGCCGGCCATTCTTTCAGCGGTCGGCCGCGATGCCGAGGGTGAGGCGCTGATCGCATCCAGCCGCGCAATGGGGGTCGTGACCGATTACCTGTGCCGCGATGGCGGACCGACCGACGTCTATATGGCGATCGAGGATTGCAACGGCCTGATCGCCGCGATCGCCGATGCCCATTCACTGGAGGATGCCGGCGAAAGAGTGCTGGCGCCGCTGCGCGACGGCCGGCTGGCATCGGCGCGCGCGCCCTGGGGCGGCATCGCGGTCATCGACGGCAACCTGACCGAGACCCAGCTGGCCGGCATCCGTGACGAGCCGGGGCTGGCCGGCACCGACCTGCGTATCGTTCCCGCCAGCCCCGGCAAGGCCGGCCGTCTGGCGCCGCTGATCGGCGCACCGCGGGGCTGTTTCTATATCAACCGGTTCGAGGCCGAGGTGCTGGCCGGCCGCGCGCTTGGCTCCGCGCCGGACGCGGCACAGGCCATGCTTGATCTGGGCATGCACCGTGTCATCGTCACCGATGGCGCGGCCCTCGTGGCCGAGGGGCTGGCGGGCGGTGACCTGCTGCGCCTGACCCCGCCCGAGGTCACGATCACCCGCGTCACCGGTGCGGGCGACTGTTTTCTGGCCGCTCATCTCGCGGCCGAACGCGCCGGCTGCGACCGCGAGCGCGCGCTGACCCGCGCAACCCTTGCCGCCGCCGCCCATGTCTCAGGAAAGGATATGCCATGAGCCTCAGCGATCTGTCCGATCTCAGCCCCGAAGTCGCGCAGGCCCTGCGCAATGGCGATCCGGTCGTCGCACTGGAATCGACCATCATCACCCATGGCATGCCCTATCCCCGCAACCTCGAGATGGCCGCCGGCGTCGAGGCGGTGATCCGCAAGGCCGGCGCCGTGCCCGCAACCATTGCCATTCTCGACGGGCGCATCCGCATCGGGCTGGATGAGGCCGCGATGGAACAGCTGGCCAAACGCCCGCAGGCACAGGTGATGAAGCTGTCGCGCGCCGATCTGGCCGCCTGTCTGGCCATGGGCCGCAGCGGCGCGACCACGGTGGCGGCGACGATGATCTGCGCGCATCTGGCGGGGATCGCGGTCTTTGCCACCGGCGGGATCGGCGGCGTTCATCGCGGCGCGGAAACCAGCATGGACATCTCGGCCGACCTGCATGAGCTGGCCCAGACGCCGGTGACGGTGATCTGCGCCGGGGCAAAGGCCATTCTCGATCTGCCCCGGACGCTGGAGGTGCTGGAAACCCTTGGCGTGCCGGTCATCGCGCATGGTCAGGACGAGTTGCCCGCCTTTTGGTCGCGGCAATCCGGGCTGCGCGCGCCGCTGCGCATGGACAGCGCGGCCCAGATCGCGCGCGCCGCCGCCATCCGCGCGGCAATGGGCATTCCCGGCGGCCAGCTTGTCACCAACCCAATCCCCCAGGAGGCCGAAATTCCGCGCGCGACCATCATGCCGATCGTCGAGACCGCGCTGAAAGATGCCGAGCGCCACCGCATCAGCGCCAAGGCGGTCACGCCCTATCTGCTGCAACGCATATTCGAGCTGACCAAGGGCCGCTCGCTCGAGGCCAATATCGCACTGGTGATGAACAACGCTCGCCTTGGCGCGGAAATCGCCGCCGAGACCGCCCGGCTGCGCGCCGGCGGCGGGCTATAGCGGCTGCGGTGCCGGGCGCGGCGGGAACAGCGCCGCCATATCGACAGAATCGCGCCGGTTCAGGTCATCGGCGTGATTTTCGATAAAGCGGTCGGCGGCGCTGCGGCCGGCATTGAACATCCGTTCCAGCAGGCCCGGGCCGGGCATGATCTTGCTGCGCGCCGACAGATCATTCATCAGCGTATCGTCAAGGATCATGTGCAGCAGCACATTCTTCATCACCCGGCCCTGAAGGCGGCCTTCGTCATGCAGGCGCTTGACGAAGTTGATCGCGCGCAGCTCTGACAGAAGCGCGGCGTTAAAGCTGATCTCGTTCAGGCGGTCGGCGATGGCGCCGGGTGTCACCGGCAGATCATCGCGCCGCATCGGGTTGATGTTGACCACGACGATATCGCGCGGCAGCGCCGCATCATAAAGCGGCCAGAGCGACGGGTTACCCGAATAGCCGCCGTCCCAATAGGCTTCGGTCTGGCCGGTGACGGGATCGTGGATATTGACCGCGCGGTAGATGCTGGGCAGGCAGGCCGAGGCGAGAATCGCATCAACCGTGACCTCGGGACCGGAAAAGACACGGGCCTGCCCGGTGCGGACATTGGTCGCGTTGATAAAGATCCGTGTTTTGCAGTCACCGCCGAAATTCGGATATGGCATGGTGCGCAGGATGGCGCGCAGCGGATTTCTGTAGAACGGGCCGTAATCATAGGGGCTAAAGATCCGGGTCATCCCCTCCATCCAGGCAAAGGGTGAAAACGCCTCGGCCATCCGTTCCATGGCGCGGGGGACGGGAAACATCGAGCCAAGCCACCGCACGACACGCGAATCACTGACCTGACCGACCTCGGACCAGACATGGCGCAGGTTTTCACGCGCCGCCTGCCGTCCCTGCCGCCCCTTGGCCGCCGCAAGCCCCCCGTGCAGCGCCGCACCGTTCAGCGCCCCGGCCGAGGTGCCGCTGATCGCCGCGAAATCCAGCCAGTCCTCGTCCAGCAGCCGGTCGAGAACGCCCCAGGTAAAGGCGCCATGCGCCCCTCCGCCCTGAAGGGCCAGGTTGATATGGCGGCGATCCATGGTGCGATCCTGCTTTGCTGATGGCATAACCTCTAGGCAATTATGCCCGCAATCGCAACGCCGGGACAAAAAAGCGGGCGGCGGGCCAGGGGCCACACCGCCCGCAAGGGGCTGATCCGGCGGCCGGAACCGCGGCGGAACAGGTCAGGCAGACAGAATCGCAGGCAGCCACAGCACAGCGACCGTAGCGACCGAGATGGCAACAACCCCAAGCGCATCGGCCAGCAATTCGCGGGCCGGGATATCCTTGGCGGTCAGAACGGCTTTGACGGCGGCGGTCATGGCAATCTCCTTGCGTGTTGCCACTTTGTTCTCATATATGCCGGCGCGAGGCAAGAACTTTTTAGGAACATCTTAACCTGTATGAATCAGCCGGATGGCCTCGTCCTGGCCCATCAGCCACAGAAGAACGCGCGCCGCACGACCGCGGTCGCTGCTCAGGTCGGGATCGCGTTCCAACAGCGCGCGCGCATCGTTCTGGGCGATCTGCATCAGCCCGGACTGACGCTCCAGATCGGCGATCCTAAAACGCGGCAGGCCCGATTGCGCGGTGCCGATCAGATCACCCGCGCCGCGCATCTCCAGATCGACCTCGGCGATCCGGAACCCGTCCTCGGTTTCGCGCAGGGTCTCCAGCCGGCGCGCGGCGGTTGGCGAAAGCGGGGCGTGATACATCAGCACACAGCTGGAGGCCGCCTGTCCGCGCCCGACACGGCCGCGCAGCTGGTGAAGCTGCGCCAGACCAAAGCTTTCGGCGCGCTCAACGACCATGATCGTCGCCTCGGGCACATCGACGCCAACCTCGATCACCGTCGTCGCGACAAGGATCTGCGCCCGCCCGGCGGCAAAATCGGACATGGCCGCGTCGCGTTCCTCGGCCGGCATCTGACCATGAACCAGCCGGACCGCACCGCCAAAACGCGCCCGGAGCGCAGAAAAGCGCGCCTCGGCCGCGGTCAGGTCCGACAGCTCGGATTCCTCGACCAGCGGGCAGACCCAATAGGCCCGCGCGCCCCCGGCAACCGCCGCCCCGACCCGCTCCATGATCTGATCAAGACGCCGGTCGTCCAGCATGACCGTCGCCACCGGCAGACGACCGGGCGGCTTTTCGTCCAGCACCGAAAGGTCGAGATCACCATATTGCGACAGCGCCAGGCTGCGCGGGATCGGTGTTGCGGTCATCACCAGCACATCGGGCGGTGCGGCCGCGCCCTTGGCGGCCAGTTGCAGCCGCTGCGCGACGCCAAAGCGGTGCTGCTCGTCAATCACCGCAAGGCGCAGATCGTGAAAGCGCACCTCGTCCTGAAAGACGGCATGGGTGCCGACAAGAATATCAATCCGCCCCGCCGCCAGATCGCTCAGCAGTGCCGCCCGTGCCTCGCCCTTGTCGCGCCCGGTCAGCGCCGCGATGCGCACCCCCGCCGCCCGCGCCAGAGGCTCTAGCGCATGCAGATGCTGGCGGGCAAGGATCTCGGTCGGGGCCATCATCACCCCCTGCCCGCCGGCCTCGGCCGCGATCATCAGCGCCAGCGCCGCAACCAGCGTCTTGCCCGCCCCGACATCACCCTGAAGCAGACGGTTCATGCGCAGCGGCGCGGCCATATCCGCCGCGATCTCGTCAACCGCGCGGATCTGCGCCCCCGTCGGCGGCCAGGGCAGGCCGGCCAGCACACGCGCGCGCAGATTGCCATCCCCGCGGCTGGTCCGGCCCTTGCCGCGCCGCGCCTGACGGCGGGCAAGCGCGAGGGTCAGCTGATGGGCGAAAAGCTCGTCATAGGCCAGCCGCATCCGCACCGCTGCGGTCGGCGCCAGATCAGCCGGCCCCGCAGGCGCATGGGCGGCGATCAGCGCCTCTTGCCATCCCGGCCAGCCCTCGCGGGCGATCAGGCCCGCGTCGATCCATTCCTCCAACTCGGGCGCCCGTATCAGCGCCGCCTGCACTGCCCGCGCCATCTGCTTTTGCGTCAGGCCGGCGGACAGGGGGTAGACCGGCTCAAATCCGCCGGGCGGATCGGCCTGCCGGGGCAGGATATGATCGGGATGGACGATCTGCGCCATACCGTCGAACATCTCGACCTTGCCCGAGATGATGCGCACCTCGCCCGGCGGCAATTCGCGCTCCAGCCAGTCGCGGCGGGCGTGAAAAAAGACCAAAGTGATCTCGTCGCGGCCATCGCTGCAAATCACCCGCCATGGACGGCCGCGCGCGGACGGCGCGATCTGGCGCATGACGGTCAGGGTCAGAACCGCAACCTCGGGCGGGCGCAGATCGGCGATCAAGGCAACGGGGCGGCGCGCGATCCCCCCCGAAGGCAGCGTCAGGATCAGATCACGCGGGCGGGTGACCGACATGGCCGCAAGCGCGCCGGCCGCACGCGGGCCGATACCCGGCAGCGTGTCGATTTCCGCAAACAGCGGAAACAGGACCGGCGGGCGGCCGCGCGGCGCTATCCGATCAGGTTCAGCCATCTGTCCTCGTCCATCACCTCGACACCAAGCTGGGCCGCCTTGGCGGCCTTTGACCCGGCCCCCGGCCCGGCGACCAGTATATCCGTCCGCGCCGAGACCGAACCCGCCACGCGTGCGCCAAGCGCCTCGGCCCGGGCCTTGGCCTCGGCCCGCGTCATACGTTCCAGCGTGCCGGTGAACACGATGGTCTTGCCGGCAATCGCACTGCTTTCGCTCGCGGGGGCCTCGGCCGGGATCACATCCAGGCCAGGATCGTTCAGCGGCGCCCCGCCCCGCTCGCGCCGGTCACCCATCGTCAGCCGGTCAATCACCGCACGTTCCGCCGGCTGATGAAATGCCGTCACCAGTGAAAGCGCCAGAACCGTGCCGATCCCGTCGATGGCGGTCAGATCCTCCCATGCCGCGCGGGCGTCGGGCGGCAGAGGCGGATCGGACCACAGCTTTTCGCGCGTCTCGGTCAGGCGCGCGCGGCGCCCTGCGGCCGCTGCTGCCATACGTTCGGCCGCAACGGCCTCATCCGCCGCGATCTGACGCTCTGCCGCCGGTGCTGCGGCATCCATCGCCGCGATCAGCGCCGGCCATGTCGCGTAATGGCGCGCCAGTGTCGCCGCCGCAACCTCGCCGACATGGCGTATGCCAAGGGCAAAGATCAACCGCCCGAGCGGAATACGGCGGCGCTCCTCGATCGCGGCGAACAGCTTTTCGGCCGACCTTTCACCGAACCCCTCACGGTTTTTCAGCCGCGCGAGGTTGCGCCCGTCGCGTTCGGCGAGCGTAAAGATATCGGCCGGCTCGCGGATGGGCAGGCTGTCATCGGCAAAGAACATCTCGATCTGTTTTGCCCCCAGCCCCTCGATATCAAAACCTGCGCGGCTGACAAAATGCTTCAGCTTTTCAATTGCCTGCGCCGGGCAGGCCAGCCCGCCCGTGCAGCGGCGCACGGAATCGCCCGGCTCGCGGATCGCCTCGGAACCGCAGGCGGGGCAATGATCAGGAAAGCGGTAGGGTTCGGGATTGTCGCGCCGCGTGACGTCGACGGCGGCAACCTTTGGAATGACATCGCCGGCGCGATAGACCTGCACCCAGTCGCCGGCGCGGATATCGCTGTCACGGACCCTTGCGCCGGAACTGTCGAGACCGGCGATGTAATCCTCGTTATGCAGGGTCGCGTTTGACACGGTCACGCCGCCCACCGTCACCGGATCAAGCCGCGCCACCGGCGAGAGCGCGCCTGTGCGGCCGACCTGGATCTCGATCCCGCTGAGCCGCGTCCATGCGGTTTCGGCGGGGAATTTATGCGCGATGGCCCAACGCGGCGTGGTCGAACGAAACCCCAGCCGGGCCTGAAGCCCAAGATCGTTGACCTTGTAGACCACCCCGTCGATATCATAGCCGAGGGTCGCGCGCCGGGCCTCGATCGCAGCCCAGTGTTCCAGCATATCGGCATTGCTGTGACACAGCTTTGTCAGCGGATTGGTCTGAAAACCAAAGGCCGACAGCTTTTCAATGGCGCCCATCTGGCTGTCGGCCAAAGGCGCGCTGACCTCGCCCCAGCCATAGGCGAAGAAACGCAGGGGCCGGGCGGCGGTGACGGTCGGATCGAGCTGGCGCAGCGATCCGGCGGCGGCATTGCGCGGATTGGCGAAAATGCGTGCGGGCGGGGTGATGCCCGTGCTGGCAGCGCGGGCGGCAGAGGGATCTTGCGCAGGCAGCGCCGCATGGTCCCCGGCCGCATGATCTGCAACAGCGTCATCATCGCCTGCTCCGACGGGGGCTGCATGGCCGCCGGCCTGTCCGCCCACCGCCGCAGCCCCGGCAGCCACGCCCGCATTCAGTGCGGCGAAATCGGCATGCGACATATAGACCTCGCCCCGGACCTCCAGAATGGCGGGCGGATTGCCGCCCAGCATCTGGGGAATATCGGCGATGGTGCGGGCATTGGCGGTCACATTCTCGCCGACCGTTCCGTCGCCCCGCGTCGCCGCCTGCACCAGCCGTCCGCCCTCATAGCGCAGTGACAGCGACAGCCCGTCGATCTTTGGCTCGGCCGTGAAATCAAGCGCCGCCTCGCCGGAGAGGCCGAGAAAGGCGCGGATGCGGGCGGTGAATTCCTCGATCTCGGCGGCGGTGAAGGCATTTTCCAGCGACATCATGCGTTGCGCATGCGTGACCTTGCCAAATCCATCGGCGGGCGCCGCGCCGACCTGTCGCGTCGGGCTGTCGGCACGGGCGAGTTCGGGCCAGGCGGTTTCCAGCGCAGCCAGTTCACGCTTGGCGCGGTCATATTCGGCATCGGTGATCGTCGGCGCGTCCTCGCGGTGATAGGCGATATTGGCGTCATTGAGCAGCGCCGAAAGCCGCGCGATCTCGGCCGCTGCTGCGGGTTGCGACAGCGCGTCCCGCCCGGCCGGTCCCTGCCCGGCCGCAGGCCCGGCCGGCAAAGCGGCCCCCGTACCCGCCCCCGGTTCCGCGCCCGGGCGCGCCGTTTCATTCTCGCCCGTCTCGGCGACCCCCCGCGCCCTGTCATCCAGGCCGGCGCGCGCATCCCCGCCCGCCGATGGGCGGCCCCCCGGACCCGCCGGGCCGCCAGCCCCTGCCGCCACTTGATCCCTGTCACGATCCGATCCGGCCATCTGCTGCCCCCTTCTGCACGGTCCCTGTCATCCGGGCCATCCTCAGGGTGATAGTGCCTGACCGCGTTGCTGGCCAGAGCCTCGGGCGGGGGAGATCAGGAGATCGCAGGCCGCCACAGCCATGACAGCCGCATCAGGGCAGGCCACGGTCCATCGACGCGGCCATCCACACATATTTTCGCCACTTGATGATGCAGCGGGGATGAAACATCCCGACGCTGTCCATAATGACGATAATCGGGTCACACAGCCGGGCGTTTTTCATGATGCAGCCGTGCGGTTTGCCCTTTCGCATTCCTCTGCCCGGACAGGACAGGACAGGACAGGACATATTTCAAGGCCATGTCCCCTGCGCAATCACGGATCGCGTTTTTGTGCATTTTGTCTGACACGTCCGGTCACGGTCAGGATATCGGCTGATCCGCTGGTGCTTTGGCCACAGCGCCCGATGACCGCGCGCACCCCGGTCAAATCACACGCACAGGACCGGTGCCGCGCCGCAATGACCGCCCCAATGACCCCATGACCCCATGACCCGTTGACCCGGCGCCCCCGCCGATATCCCCGACAAAGAGAAGATGCCAGGCCGGTCTTCATGCTGATATCCCTCAGGCCGGCCTTTTCCGCCGCACGGCGTTCCGGGCGCAATGGCGGCCAGACCAGCAAAGATCTGCCCCCACAAGGCGCGCGGGCGGCAAAGCCCGCAGGCATTGATATTGCGCTGTCCGGCGGCGGACCGCGCCCGCGCCAGCTGTGAACAGGGCGGGCGATGCCGCAGGCCGGGGCAGGTCATTTCGTGTCAGGCAGCGCATGATCCCCTGCAAGACAGCAGCATGCCCCGCTATGCCCCGACGGCAAGACGTTCAGCATTTACCGGCTGGGGATCACGCAGCACATATCCGCGGCCCCAGACCGTTTCGATATGGTTCTCGCCCTCCATCGCTTCGGACAGTTTCTTGCGCAGCTTGCAGATGAAAACGTCGATGATCTTCAGCTCCGGCTCGTCCATGCCGCCGTAAAGATGGTTGAGAAACATCTCTTTGGTCAGCGTGGTGCCCTTGCGCAGGCTGAGAAGTTCAAGGATCTGATATTCCTTGCCCGTCAGATTCACCGGCCTGCCATTCACCTCGACCGAGCGGGCATCAAGATTGACGACCAGATCGCCGGTGCGGATCACCGCCTGGGCATGCCCCTTGGAGCGGCGGATGATCGCGGCGATGCGGGCAACCAGTTCTTCGCGGTGGAAAGGCTTGGTCATATAGTCATCGGCGCCGAAACCAAAGCCGCGCAGCTTGATCTCGGTATCATCCGAACCGGTCAGGATCAGGATCGGTGTATCGACGCGCGACATGCGGATCTGGCGCAGAACCTCCATCCCGCTCATATCGGGAAGATCCAGATCCAGCAGGATCAGGTCGTAATCATACAGGCGGGCAAGGTCGATCCCCTCCTCGCCCATATCGGTCAGAAACACGTTATAGCTGGCATGGGTCAGCATCATTTCGATGCTGCGCGCCGTTGCCGGATCGTCTTCAACCAGAAGTATACGCATGATTCATGTCCCCGCTGAGAATCGCCGCTTTCAACACCATCTATTCGTCAAATGGTTAATATCGGATTACTCAACGCCATTCATAAAGATAAATCAACCTAGGGTTGTCTTATCTGTGGAATCGCCGTCACCCTGAGACCGCGCGGCCCATGGCGGTCGACGGTCCGGCACCAGCCATCGAATTCCTCATCCGACAGCTGATAGCGTTCGAGCGCCGCATCACGCGTGATCAGCCCGTGGCGCACACCCGCCACAACCATCGCCTTGCGGCTGGCAACCCACCGCGTCCGGGCTGGCGGCAGGTCAGCGGCGGAAATGACGCGCCCGTCATCCAGTGTCACGATACGCGGTCCTGTGGATCTTCGCAGAAACATCGGCACCTCCTTTCTGCGTCACTTCTGCCACAGACCACTTAACCCGTGATGAACCCGCCCCTTGAGCGTGGCGGGATAATTCCTATAATTTTCAGCAAATGATGGCGTCGCCCCTGCGGCGCGAAAGGATATCCCGTGACCGCACCGACCCTTATTCGCCCCGATACGGGCCTGAACTCATTGGGTTTTTCTAAACCCCCGGCGCAAACCCGCGTTGTCGTCGCCATGTCGGGCGGCGTCGACAGTTCGGTCGTGGCCGCGCATCTGGCGCAGCAAGGCTATGACGTGATCGGCGTAACGTTACAGCTTTATGATCACGGGGCCGCACTGGCGAAAAAGGGCGCCTGCTGCGCGGGACAGGATATTCACGATGCGCGCCGGGTCGCCGAACGCATCGGATTTCCGCATTATGTCCTTGATTACGAAAACAAGTTCCGCGAATCGGTGATTGATGAATTCGCCGATGCCTATCTGGCGGGCGCGACCCCGGTGCCCTGCATCCGCTGTAACGAGCGGGTGAAATTCCGCGATCTGCTGGAAACCGCGCGCGATCTGGATGCCGATTGCATGGCAACGGGTCACTATATCCAGCGCCGCATGGGAACCTCCGGGGCACAATTGCATATGGCCGCCGATCCGGCCCGTGATCAAAGCTATTTCCTGTTTTCAACCACCCAGGAACAGCTTGATTTCCTGCGCTTTCCGCTGGGCCATCTGGCCAGCAAGGCCGAAACGCGGGAAATGGCGGCGCAATATGGGCTGAGCGTGGCCGATAAACCCGACAGTCAGGATATCTGCTTTGTCCCCAACGGAAACTATGCCGCCGTGATCGAAAAGCTGCGCCCCGGCGCCGCCGATCCCGGCGAGATCGTGGATATGGACGGCAATATTCTGGGCAATCACAAAGGCGTCATCCATTACACCATCGGTCAGCGCCGCGGCCTTGGCATCGGCGGTCTGGGCGATCCGCTGTATGTCGTGCGGCTGGACCCCGAGGCGCGCCGCGTGGTCGTCGGCCCGCGCGAGGCATTGCGCACACGGATCGTCACGGTTGGAGAGGTCAACTGGATCGGCGGCGGCGGGTTTGAGGACATGGCCGAGCGCGCGGTCTCGGTCCGCATCCGCTCGACCCGGCCGCCGCGCCCGGCGCTTTTGCGCCCCACCGGCCCGCGCAGCGCCGAGGTCGAGCTGCTCGACCCCGAAGAGGGCGTCAGCCCCGGCCAGGCCAGCGTGTTTTATGAAACCGGCGGCACGCGGGTTCTGGGCGGCGGCTGGATTCAGCCGCGCCGCGACAGGTAATCCAGCACCGATTTCGCCGCCCGCAAACCGGGCGGCGCACCGCCTTCGCCCAGCCGTTGCATGGTCAGCGCCATGGCATCGCTTTGGGCCGCGCGCGCCTCGGGGCGTTCCATCAGGTCCAGCACCGCGCCGGCAATGGCATCCGGCCGGCAATTGCGGCCCAGAAACTCGGGCACGGCACGGGTTTGCGAGACCAGATTGACCAGCGTGACGGTATCCGTTTTCAGCAACATCCCGATCAGCCAGCGTGACAACGGCGCCATGTCATAGGCAATCACCATCGGGACATTATTCGCCGCCAGTTCCAGACTGACCGTGCCCGAGGCCGCCAGCGCCAGATCAGCGGCCGCGAATGCCGCAGCCTTGTCGTCAGGGCCTTCGACCACCACCGGCGCCGTTGGCCAGCGGTCGGTCATCTCGGCCACCAGCCGGGCGACGCCGGGCACGGTCGGGATGACGACACGCATCTCGGGCACGCGGTCGCGCACGCGCATCAGCGCCTCGTCGAAACGCGGCGCAAGGCGGCCAACCTCGCCGCGGCGCGATCCGGGCAGGCACAGGATCAGCGGTGCATCGGGGGCGATATCATGTGCGCTGCGAAAGGCCGCGGCCTGCGCGGCGGTGGCGCGTGGCTCGGCCACCACGGGATGGCCGACGAAATCACAGCTCATCCCGGCGGCCTCCATATAAGGCGGCTCAAATGGCAGGAGCGCCAGCACATGATCAACCACACGCGCCATCTTTGCCGCCCGCCCCGGCCGCCAGGCCCAGACCGACGGGGCCACATAATGGATGACCGGCCCGCTCCAGCCCTGATCACGCGCGGCGCGGGCGACGCGCAGGCAGAAATCGGGGCTGTCGATGGTGATCAGCACGTCGGGCGCGGTCTGGGCAATCGCGCGCGCGGTCTCGGCGATGCGGCGCTTGAGCTGGCGGTATTTCGGCAGCACCTCGGCAATGCCCATGACGGCCAGCTCGTCCATGGCGATGCGGCTTTCCAGCCCCTGCGCCATCATCGCCGGCCCGCCGATTCCGTCAAAACTGATACCGCCCGCCAGCGTCCGCAGCCCCGCCATCAGCGCGCCACCCAACCTGTCGCCAGAAGGCTCGCCCGCGATCACAAAGGCGCGCATCGCTTTCTCCTGTGTCAATGCCGCGCCGGAAATCAGCGTGCCCAGATGAAAACGCCCCCGGCACGGGCGCGTTCCAACATATCTTCACGATCCAGCAGGATTACGCCGCCGGCCTGAAATGCAATGCCGCCAAGACCCGCGCGCACGACCTGCGTAACAGTGTCCGGCCCGATGGCCGGCAGGTCGATGCGCAGATCCTGTCCGGGCTTTGGCGCCTTGAACAGCACGCCCCGCGCGCCGCCCGCATCCGGGCACAGATCACGGTGACGGGCGGCGAAATCCAGCATTGCCTCGGTTCCGGGCAGGGTTTCGACCGCGAGACACAGCCCCTGAGCGACCACCACCCCCTGTCCGATGTCCAGCGGCCCCATGGCTGCGACGATCGCGGCCGCGCGATCGGCGTCGCGGGCATCGGCCTCGGAGGGCGTGCCGGTCAGAATGCCCGGGCCGGGGACCAGATCGGCGGCAATCGCGGCAGTGCCCGCGACGGTAAAGCCCGCCTCTTCGAACAGGGCGATGACAACGCGCAGCGCGGCATCATCGCCTGATTGCATCGCGCCCAGAATACGCGGCACAAGACTGGCGGTGCGGGCGTCAAAAGCTTCGGGATCAAGGCGCGGGCGGCGCACGGCACCGGCAAAGGCCACACGCTCCACCCCCTGCTCCGCCAGCCAGTCGAAAAAGGGCACCAGCCGTTCCAGCCGAAAGGGCTGATGGGGCAGATCGGGGGCAAACCCCTCCAGCGCGGCGATGACCGGATTGTCGAGCCGCGCCGCCAGCAAGGGCGCAAGGGCACCCTGCCCGGCAATGATCGCGGTGCGCGGTGCTGTCACGGCATCACCTGTCATTGCGGCCGCAGAAAGCTGCGATCCGAGGGGCCGAGGATGAAATCCAGCACTTCGCGCGCCATCTCGCCATGGGCGTCACCGGCCATGGCGCGGGCGGCATCGCGCATCGCCCCCTGCCCCAGCCCCGCCAGCATCTCGCGCAATTCGGTGATTTCCGCACGCGAGGCGCCGCGACGTTTCAGCCCGACCAGATTCAGCCCGTCCAGTTGGGCGCGCGGCCCCTGCACCAGCCCATAAGGCAGAACATCGGCCGTCACCATCGACAGCGCGCCGATCATGGCGCCGCGACCGATGCGGACGAACTGATGAATGCCCGACAGCCCGCCGACGATGACATCGTCGCCCAGCACGCAATGTCCGGCGACCGCGACCGAATTGACCAAAATCACACGATTTCCGATCTCGCAGTCATGGGCCACATGGCTGCATGACATAAACAGCCCGTCATCCCCCACCCGCGTCACGCCCCCGCCGCCTTCGGTGCCGGGATTCATGGTGACATATTCACGGATGCGGTTGCGCGCGCCGATCTCCAGCCGCGTGCGCTCGCCGCGGAATTTCAGATCCTGCGGCGCCTGCCCGATCGAGGCAAAGGGAAAGATCACCGTTTCCGCGCCGACGGCCGTTTCACCGGCAATAACGACATGTGATTTCAGCTCGACCCCGTCGCCCAGCTGCACATCCGCGCCGACGATACAGAACGGACCGATGCGCACGCCGGCGCCCAGTTCCGCGCCCGGCTCGATCACCGCCGAGGGGTGAATCAGGGTCTCAGCCATCCGCCGGCCCGTCAGCAGCCGCCGGTTGATCCATCATTGCCGTAAATTCGGCCTCGCAGGCCAGCTCATCGCCGACCATGCCGCGCCCGGCGAATTTCCAGATCCGGCCACCGCCACGCCTGACCTCGACATGCAGCTCCAGCACATCGCCCGGCACGACCATGCGGCGGAACTTGACCTTGTCGATGGCCATGAAATAGGTCCGCATCCCCTTGTCGGCCAGATCCAGGCTGATGCCGACGACGACCGCCGCCGTCTGGGCCATGGCCTCGACGATAGTGACGCCGGGCATGACCGGCTGGCCGGGGAAATGGCCCTGAAAATGCGGCTCGTTAAAGGTCACGTTCTTGATCCCCACGCCCGATGTGTGGGGCACGATGTCGCGCACCCGGTCGATCAGCAAAAAGGGATAGCGATGGGGGATGATCCGCTGGATCAGGCCGATATCGGCGTCTTTGGTCTGGGTCTCGGCCATGGTTTTTTGCCTTTTGCCTGATGGGTTGATCATGGTGCTAACAAAGCGGGGGGCCGATTGGCAAGCCGGCACGGGCTGCGTCACATCCGCCGCCGGCCCTCGGACAGCCAGCCCGCCAGCATCGCCGCCGTAATCAGCCCCAGCCACGCCCAGCCCGGCAAAAACGGCTGACGGCTGAGCGAGGTCACCGTCTGCGCCGCACGTGGGGTCAGCCCGATCCACCCGCCCGAGGCCGCCGTTCCCGCCGCCGGCCGGCCCGGCGCGACACGGCGCAGATCGGGAATGCCATCGGCAAGGCGCCGGATGCTGCCGCCGCTCGCCTCGATCAGGGCGGCCATGGCGGCGGGGTTGGCGACCATGCGCTCGAACTCGCGCTGCGCCGCCGGTCCGATCGCCAGGGTGCGTGTCAGATCACCGTGGCGCAGGGTATAGATCCCGGCCTCGGCCAGCTGCGCATGACCGGTGAACCGGCCCGGCGCGGTCTCGGTCAGGGCGATCTCGATGCTTGCGCCGTCAGCTCCGCTCAACATGGCGGGCCGGTCAACCGGGCCAAGACTGCGGCGCGTGACCGCAATCCTCAGACCGGGCTGCACCGCCACCTCAAGGGCCTCTTCCTCAAGCTGAGGTTCCTTCATCGCCCAATGGGCAACGCGGCGCATCAGATCCAGCTGCGGCCCGCCGCCCTCGAACCCGCGCCCCCACAGCCAGATCTGATCCGATCCGATCAGTGCGACCCGGCCTTCGCCGGCGCGGCGCAGCAGCAGCAGCGGCTGATTGGCCGGTCCCGCCATGGCAACCACCGCATCGGGCGCGGGTGATGTCTCGATCATGCGCAGCCAGCGGCCCCAGCCCGGAACATCGCCCTCGGGGGCGGCGCCGGGCAGGCCCTCGGTCACCGGATGGCGGCGCCCCGCATCGGTCAGTTCGGGGTGGAACGGCGCATCTATCACCCGGCCGGTGGGGCGCGCCGGCAGGATCGGCCCGAGGGCCGAGCGCGCGATGCTGTCCACCCCGGCAAATTCCGGCCCGGCCGAGACGAGGACCGCGCCGCCCTGTTCCACATAGCGGCGGATATTGGCGTAATATTCCGGCAAAAGAATGCCGCGCATCCGGTAGCGGTCAAAGATGATCAGGTCGAAATCCTCGATCCGCTCCATGAACAGCTCATGCGTGGGAAAGGCGATCAGCGACAGCTCATTGACCGGCACGCCGTCGAATTTTTCGGGCGGACGCAGGATGGTGAAATGGATCAGGTCGATATTCGCATCCGATTTCAGCAGGTTGCGCCACGTTCTTTCGCCCGGATTAGGCTCGCCCGAGACCAGCAGGACGCGCAGCCGGTCACGCACCGCATTGATCGTCAGCGCGACACGGTTGTTCAGCGCCGTCAGCTCGCCCTCTTCGGTCGCGATCGAGAGCGTGACGATATTGGACCCGGCCTGTTCCAGCGTGACCGGAAGATCGACCCGCACCCCCGGCGTGACCGCGACCGAGGCGATTTCCCGCCCGTCCAGCATGGCGACCAGACGCACAGAACCCGTGACCCCGGCCGGCACCGCCCCCTCATCCACGATATGCAGCCGGATCGTCACCGGCTGGCCGATCAGCGCAAATCCCGGCGCCTCTTCGATGACCAGCCGCCGGTCCCAGTCGCCGGGGCTGCCGGTTTGCAGCAGATGCACCGGCGCCGGGGCATCCGCAGGCATGGCCGCCCCGTCATGGGCCAGCCCGTCACTGACGACGATGACACCGGCCAGCCGGTTCTCGGGTTCGGCCGCAATGGCACGTGACAGCGTCTCGCCCAGCAGGGTTCCGTCGGGCGCATCATCAAGCGTGATGCGGCGGATCTCGGTTCCGGGCCATGCCGCAAGCTGATCCCCGATCTGATCAAGCGCGCGGTCCGACATCGCGCGGCGATCAGACAGGGACTGGCTGGCGCTGCGATCATCGACCAGCAGCACGATATCACTCAGCGCGCGCGCCGTGCCGCGCTCGACCCCCGGCCCGGCGAGGGCCGCCGCGATCAGCATCAGCGTCAGCGCGCGCCACCACGCCCCGCGCAGCCGCAGCCACAGCGCAACAGGCACCACGGCCAGAGCAATGAGCGCGATCCCCGCCGCCAGCCACAGCGCCGGCCCCGCCCCGATCAGCGGGCCGAGCAGCGGATCAAGGACAATGCCGCCCCAGACCTTCATCGCATCTCCTCCAGCCGCAGGCGTTCAAGGACGGCGGGGACATGGATCTGGTCGGATTTGTAATTGCCGGTCAGCACATACATGATCAGGTTGACGCCAAAGCGATGCGCCAGCTCACGCTGGATCTCGCCCTCGAACCCAAAGCCGACGGCAAAGCGCGGCAGGCCGCGGTCGTCGACAGCCCAGGCCTCGGCCCAGGAATTGCCGCCGATGACCACGGGCGAGACGCCGTCATTGACGCTGCCCGCCGTCGCCGCGCCGGCCGCGACCCAGACCTCGCCCGCGCCGTTGCGCCCCGGCATCTGGTCCAGCAGGTAAAAGGCCCGCGTCAGCACATGGTCGCGCGGCACCGGTTGCAGGGGCGGCATCTCCAGCGGGCCGGCAAGGCGGCGCAGATCGCTTTGCCCGCGCGGATCGGGACCGGCCAGATCAGCATCACGGGTGTCAAACAGGATCATGCCCCCGCCGCGCAAATAGCGGTTAAGACGCAGATAGGCATCGGCCGAAAGATCCGGCTGCGCGGGTCCGACCGGCCAGTAGAGAAAGCTGACGAGCGTCAGATCGGCGCTTTCAAGGTCGATCGCGACCGGCGGGCCGGGTTCGACCGTGGTGCGCTCGGTCAGGGTGCGCGACAGCCCCGCCAGCCCCGCGCGCGAGATCTCGTCAAGCGTGGGATCACCGGTCAGCACATAGGCCATGGCGAAATCATTGGCCGCACGGACCAGTTCCGGATCAGGATCAGGCGCGGATTGCGCCCGGGCCGCGCCAGAGGGCAGGATCACCACAAGCGCCAGCAGCCCCGCCGCCAGCACCGTCCCGGCCGGTCTGCCCCGGCGCAGCAAGCCGCTGCCCAGCAGATCCGCCACAAGCAGCCCGGCCGCCATGACCAGCAGCCAGCCCGCCAGAGGCTGGCCGCTGCCGCGCGCGGTCTCGACCGTGGCGCCGGGCCATTCGGCGCGTGTGAACACCCCGCCCGCATTCAGCGCCATATAACGCTCTCCCGAGGCATAGATCCCCGCCGGCCGGCCCGGCCCGGCGCCGCGCGCCATGTCCTCGCCCGGAACCGGCACGGGATCCGCCGCAGGCGACAGCCGGCCAAAACCGTCCAGCACCTGCTCGGCCCGCCACAGGGCGGTGCCGGCATCACGTATCGCGCCCTCTTGCGGGCTGCGCCCGGCACTGGCGATCAGCCGGTCGAGCATGTTCACAAACAGCCCCGAAATCGGCAGGGACGACCAGTCGGCATTGGCGCTGGAATGAAACAGCACGATCTGCCCCTGCCCGCGCGCCGCACGCGTCACCAGCGGCGTGCCATCGCTGAGTGCGGCGATGGTGCGCGCGGCCAGATCCGGGTCCGGCTCGGCCATAAGCTGGGCCCGGATGCTGACCTCACCCGGCACCGTCAGCCCGGCAAAAGGCCCCTCAGGCGCGAAGGGCGCGATACCGCGCGGCTCCCCCCAGCTTAGCGCGCCGCCCATGTCGCGCCCGCCGGGGCGCAGGCGCACCGGCAGCAATGGCTCGTCGCCCAGTTCAGGATCGGCGGCCATGCGCGGGCCGGCGAAACGGATCAGCAACCCGCCCCCGGCCACCCAGTCGGCAAGCGCGCCCGTCCCGTCCAGACCGCTGCGGTCCATCATCACGATGACGTCGGGGCGCGCGGCAAGCGCGTCGTCCAGCCCGGCCTCGATCAGCCGCGCCCGCGGGCCGAGCGCGCTGCGCAGATAATGCGCCGGCGAGAGCAGCGCCTGCCCCTCGGACAGCGCGCCGCCATCCCCGATCAGCGCCACCGCCGGGCGGCGCAGCCGGTCGTCGCCCAGCACCACCGCGGCGGCCGAATCCTCGCCTTCGATCTGAAAGCGGGTGACGCGGGCCAGCAGTTCGGCCGGCAGATCGACCTGAACCGGCCGCCGCGTCACGCCGGCGCGCGCGGCCGGCGCGCCGGGGGTCAGCCGCGCCAACTCGCGCATGATCCCCTGCGGGTCGGGACCAAGGGCACGGATCGCCGGCGCGCTTTCATCACTCGACAGCAGTTCCAGCCGCGGCCCATCACCCGATCCCGACCCCGTCCCGGCCATATGCAGGCTGCGTGCCGGACGCGGCGAAGAGACCACAACAACCGGACCACGCGCCGCCAGATCAGCCAGCCAGCCCGCCCGGCCGGGATGATCCAGCCCGTCACTCAGCCATAGCGTGCGCAGCACCCCGTCAGGCAGGTCAGCCATCAGCACGGCCGGATCCTGCGGATAGGCGCCCGGCCAGGGCTGCGGCACGGCCGCACGCAGCCCGGCCGCAACCTCGGCCCCCGCGCCAAAGCTCAGCGGCAGATCCCCCGCCCGCGCGTCCCCCAGCAGCACCGCGACCGGCCGGCCGGCGGCAATCGCCGCCTCGGCCTCGCGCAGGGCGCGGGCGCGGGTGGCGCTCCACTCCGGCGCCGCGGTCGCCCCGGCGTCAATCACGATCAGCAGCGCATCACCCTGCGCCGGCGGCGGTGCAGGCCGCCAGACCGGCTGGGCAAAGGCCATAATCGCCGCCGCCGCCGCCGCCAGACGCAGCATCAGCAGCCACCACGGCGTGCGGCGGGCAACCGGATGGGGATCGGCCAGCCCCGCCAGCAGCGCGGTGCCCGCAAAGCGGACCCGGCGCGGCACCGGCGGCAGGGCGCGCAGCATCCACCACAGAAGCGGCAGCGCCATCAGTCCAAGCAGGATCAGCGGCGTTCCAAAGCCTATCGGTCCCAGCATCATCATCGCGCCGACAGCACCCCGTGCAACCAGATCAGCACGTCAGATGCGGGATGGTCCAGCGAATGCGTGCCGAACACGAAACCCGCCCGCCCGGCCATGGCGCGCAAATCCGCACGCCGCGCATCCAGACGGGCAAGATAGGCCGCGCGCAGCCCGCCTGCGTCGCGGGTCTCGTGGCGCAGACCGCCTGCGGTCTCGAACCGGACGGCGCCGTCAAAGGGAAAGCTCTCCTCGTCAGGATGAAGCAGTTGCAGCACGACACCCCCCGCGCCAGCCCCGGCCACCTGATCAAGAAATTTCGGCAATTCACTGTTTTCAAACAGAAAATCATCTATCAAAAGAACCGTCTGACCGGGCCGGATGGCGGCCGGGTCGGGGCTGTCGGCATCACCCGCGCCCGGTTGCAACCCGGCGATTTCCTGTGAAAGCCGCTCGGCCTGTGCCCCGCCTGATCCGGCAACCCCGCCCAGGAGGCCAACGCGCTCATGCCCGCGGATCAGCGCCAGCGCCAGCGCCAGCGCGATCAGCCGGGCGCGGTCGATCTTGGTTTCGGTCCCGGTTTCGCCGGGCTGGCCGCCATAGCCCATACCGGCGCCGCGCCCGATCCAGATCGCCGCACGCCGCGCGGTCTGACGCTCGCGGTCGCGCACGAACTGCACATCACCACGGCCCGACCGGCGCCAGTCGACCGACGCGGCCGTGTCGCCCTCATGGGCGACGCGGTATTGCCAGAAATCTTCGCCCATCCCGGGCCGGCGCAACCCATGCCCGCCCGGTGCCGACAGCGCCGCCACCGGGCCGCGCGCCAGCATCAGGGGCGGCAACGCGCCCGCCGCCGCCTCGGCCCGGGCGCGCAGAACGGCAGCACTTATGCTCACGCCGCCTGCCGCAGTTGCGAATCACGGATACGCGCGATCACGCTGTCGGCGCTGTCGCCGCGCGCGCGCGCCCCGTAGCTGAGCGCCATGCGATGCCGCAATACCGGCGCCGCCATGGCCTCGACATCCTCGATCGTCGGGGCAAAACGCCCGTTCAGCACGGCACGCGCCCGCGTGACCAGCATCAATGCCTGCGCGGCACGCGGTCCCGGCCCCCAGTTCAGCGTATCGGCGACCCATGCGGCCCCCATCGCGCCGGGCCGCAAGGCACGCACCAGATCGAGGATTGCGCTGACCACCGTCTCGCCCACCGGCATGCGCCGGATCAGCGCCTGAGCCGCGCTCAGCGAGGCGGCATCCATGACCCGGTGCGGTTGCTCGCCGCCAATGCCGGTCGTGGCAAGCAGGATCGCGCGTTCGGTATCGCGGTCGGGATAATCAATATCAACCTGAAGAAGAAAGCGATCCAGCTGTGCCTCGGGCAGCGGATAGGTGCCTTCCTGTTCGATCGGGTTCTGGGTCGCGAGAACATGGAACGGCCGGCCGAGCGGGCGATGCGCGCCCGCCACGGTCACCTGCGCCTCCTGCATGGCCTGCAACAGCGCGGACTGGGTGCGCGGGCTGGCGCGGTTGATCTCGTCCGCCATCAAAAGCTGGGTGAATACCGGCCCTTCGACAAAGCGGAATGCGCGACGCCCGTCGCTGCCCTGTTCCAGAACCTCGGAGCCGATGATATCGGCGGGCATCAGATCCGGCGTGAACTGGATGCGCGCATCCTCAAGCCCCAGCACGGTGGCCAGCGTGTCGACCAGCAGCGTCTTGCCAAGCCCCGGCTGACCGACAAGCAGCGCGTGCCCGCCCGACAGGATCGCGGCCAGCACCTGTTCAACCACATCGTGCTGTCCGACGAATCGGCGCTCGATACTGCTGCGCGCCTGGGCAAGCTGCGCCCCAAGCGTCAGGATTTCGTCAACCAGTTTGTCATCCTCGGCCATGACAAGTCTCTCTTTCTGCTCTATGACCCATGAAACCATGGATCGGGCTGGGGTGAAATGGGCAAACCGACCGAGACGACGAACAAGCACGCCCCGGCGGCGGACCGCGCAAGGCGGGCATCTGGCGAGCTATTGCCGCCGGCAGCATCCGCACGTGGCCCGGCACCGGTCCATCTGTGGGATCCGCCCTATTGCGGCGAGATGGATCTGGAGATCCGCGCCGACGGAAGCTGGCTGCACGAGGGCCGGCCGATTGCGCGGCCCGAAATGGTGCGCATGTTCGCCAATATCCTCAAATTCGAGGATGGGCGCCATTATCTCGTCACCCCGGTCGAAAAGCTGGGCATCCGGGTCGAGGACGCCCCCTTTGTGGTCACCGATGTCGAGATCCTGCCCGGACGGGTCGAATTCGTGACCAATATCGGCGACCGCGTGACGCTGGATAGTGATCACCCGCTGGACATCGCCGGCAGCCCCGATGCGCCGCGCCCCTATGTGACGGTGCGTGGCGGGCTGCGTGCGCTGATCGACCGCAAAACTTATTACCGCCTTGCCGATGCCGCGCTTTCCGGTCCCGATGGCCGGCTGGGCCTGCATTCGGCCGGGATGTTCTTTCCGCTGGAGGGGTGATGGCCCGTTTCGCCGCCAATCTGACGCTGATGTTCAATGAACTGCCGATGCTGCAACGTTTCGGTGCTGCGCGACGGGCGGGATTCGAGGGGGCAGAGATCCTGTTTCCCTATGATCTTGCCGCATCCGAACTGCGCACGGCCGCGCGGCGGGCAAGGCTGGAGATCGTGCTGATCAACTGCCCGCCACCGAACTGGGCCGGCGGGCCGCGCGGCTTTGCCGCCGTGCCGGGGTTGCAGGAACGTTTCCGCCGCGATTTCGAGCGCGCGCTGCGCGTGGCCGAGATGCTGGCCGCGCGGCATATCCACATCATGGCCGGCAAGGCCGTGGGCGCGGCCGCGATGGGCTGTTTTGTCGAAAACCTGGCCTGGGCCGCCCGGCGCGCGCCCCATTTCAGCCTGACCATCGAACCGATGAGCGAAACCGATATGCCCGGCTATTTCCTCAACAGCTTTGATCAGGCGGCAGAGGTGCTGGATGCGGTCGGCGCACCTAATCTCGGGCTGCAATTCGATGCCTATCAGGCGCATATGATTACCGGCGATGTTGTCGCTTGCTGGCGCGCCCATGGCGCGCGCGCCCATCATATCCAGATCGCCGGCGCCCCGGGCAGACATGAACCCCGCGGCGGTGATATTGATTATCACAGCTTTTTCCGCGCAGTGGATGAGGCGGGGTATTCCGGCTGGGTCGCCGCGGAATATACCCCGCGCACCACGACCGAGGCCGGCCTTCGCTGGCTGAACATGGCCGGCGAGGAAGAAGACATCCAGAGCGGCTGATACCGGGCCGGAACGCCCGCGCCATCAAGGGGCGCCGCCCCTCTTGGCCGTGCCGGCCAATTCACCCCGGGATATTTGCGGACAGAAGATAATTCCTGTCATGCAGGGGGATAAGCCGGTGGCAGGCAGATATGCCCGTCGCTTGCCCGCTGCCGGGGATGGCCCGGCCACAGCAAGGCAGACGGATCGCAGGCTGTGGCCCTGGCGTGCGGCGACAAGACGAGTGCTGTGCGGCCCGGGCACCGGTCGGAACCCCGGTTGAGACGTCGGACAAGGCAGACGGATCGCGGGCCGTGGCCCCGGCGTGCGGCGACAAGACGAGTGCTGCGCGGCCCGGGCGCAGGTCGGAACCCCGGGTGAGGCGTCGGGCAAGGCAGATGGATCGCGGGCAGTGGCCCTTGCGTGCGGCGACAAGACGAGTGCTGTGCGGCCCGGGCGCCGGTCGGAACCGGGGTGAGGCGTGGGGCAAGGCAGATGGATCGCGGGCAGTTGCCCCTGCATGCCGCGACAAGACGAGTGCTGTGCGGCCCGGGCGCCGGTCGGAACCGGGGTGAGGCGTGGGGCAAGGCAGATGGATCGCGGGCTGTGGCCCCGGCGTGCCGCGACAAGACGAGTGCTGTGCAGCCCGGGCGCCGGTCGGAACCCCGGGAGAGGCGTCGGGCAAGGCAGACGGATCGCCTGTCTTGCCCCGCAGCGCGGCAGGGTTTACCCGCTCGCAGCCTAGACCCGTTTGAGCGCGATCACCGCATTCAGCCCGCCAAAGGCGAAAGCATTGGACAAAACCGCGTCAACCTTTGCGTCCCGGGCCTCGTTGGGGACGACATCCAGCGCGCATTCGGGGTCGGGTTCCTCGTAACCGATGGTCGGCGCGATGATCCCGTCACGCAGCGCCATGATGCAGGCCAGAAGCTCCACCGCGCCGGTGCCGCCGATGATATGGCCGTGCATGGATTTCGTCGATGAAATCATCAGGTTATCGGCGTGATGTCCGAAAGCATGGGCGACCGCGGCGCATTCGGTCTTGTCATTGGCCGCGGTGCCGGTGCCAT